>JAJRUI010000150.1 GCA_024277875.1 Deferrisomatales bacterium | reverse complement strand
GCGCCCGGGTTCCGGTGGCCGTGGAGGCGCGCCTGGCCGAGGTCCTGGACCGGGAGGGGCTCGGCCGGGAGGCGGCCGAGGCAGCCGCCTCGGCCGCCCGCCGGGCCACGCCCGACACCGCCCCGGGTCTGCTGGTGCGGATCGCCCGGCTCGCTCCGGTCCCGGACGGCGCCCGTGCCGCCCGCCTGGCCCTGGCCTGCCCCGAGTTGCCCCCCGAGGTCCGGACCGAACTCGAACCCCGGGTCCGGGCGGCCGGATCCCGGGCCCGGCCCGGGACCGGGACCGCCCCCGAAACCCGGGCCGCGCCCCCGCCCGGGGCCGGCCGGAAGCCGGCCGTGCGGGTGAGCCGGGCCGTACCCCTGGCCCTGGCCGATGGCCGGTTGTCCCTGGACATCGACGGCGCGGGCCGCCGGGCCCTGCCCCTCGGCCGGGTCCGGGCGGTGGCCGCCGCGGCCATCGACGAGGGCGGCGTGGAGCCGAACCTGGTGATGGACCTCGTTCTCGAGCCGGGCGGCCGGGGGGGCGGCGACCGGGTGATCCGCCTCGAGACCCGGTCGTTCGACCCTCGGCGGCTGGTTCCTGCCGAGGAGCAGCTCGAGGACGCGTTCCTGTCCCTGTACGGCGCGGTGGTGGCCGGCAGCGGAGCGGTTCAGGTCCTCGACTCGGCCGGCCGGCCCGGGGAGCTGCCCGTGTTTCCGTCCGTTGCCGCGTACACCCGCCAGTTGGTCGCCTCGGCCGGCCTGGCCCGGGGCTGATCCTCCTCCGCCCGGTCCGCCTTCCCGGCGGGCCGGGCCCGTGTTAGCCTATCCGGTATCCGCTGCCGCGTGTTTTCCGGGCCGCCCTGGCCCGCCGGAAGGGACGATGGAGAGCCTCCGCTTTTACATCCAGACGTTCGGGTGCCAGATGAACGACCACGACTCTGAGGTGCTCGCGCGCCTCCTGGAGGAGGACGGGCACCTGGAGGTGGCCGACCCGGCCGAGGCCGACGTGATCCTGCTCAACACCTGCGCGATCCGGGAGAAGGCCGAGCAGAAGGTGTACTCCGAGCTCGGCCGGTACCGGCCCTTGAAGGAGCGCCGGCCGGACCTGGTGCTGGGGCTCGGCGGGTGCGTGGCCCAGGGCGAGGGCCGCAACGTGCTGCGCCGGGCGCCCTACGTGGACCTGGTGTTCGGCACCCAGACCGTGCACGAGGTGCCGGCCCTGATCCGGGAGGTGCGCAGCCGGCGCCGGCGGGTGGTGTCCACCCGGATGACCCATGATCCCGGGCCCATGACCGGGTTCTACTCCCGGGCCCGGGGCCGGTCCCCCCGGGCGTACGTGACCGTGATGCAGGGGTGCGACAACTACTGCGCGTACTGCGTGGTGCCGTACGTGCGCGGCCGGGAGCGGTCCCGGCCCGCTGCCGAGATCGTCGCCGAGGTGGAGCGGCTTGTGGCCGACGGGGTTGTGGAGGTGACCCTGCTCGGCCAGAACGTGAACTCCTACGGCCGCCGCCCGCCCGGGGACGTGGACTTCCCGGCCCTGCTCCGGCGGGTGGCCGAGGTGGACGGGCTGGGGCGGATCCGGTTCACCACGAGCCACCCAAAGGACCTGTCCGGGGCCCTGGTGCGGGCGTTTGCCGAGATCCCGGCGGTGATGCCCCACCTCCACCTGCCGATCCAGTCCGGGTCGGACCGGATCCTGGGGGCGATGGGACGGCGGTACACGGTGGAGCGGTACCTGGGGCTGGTGCACGCCCTGCGGTCGGCGAGGCCGGGCATCGCCCTCACGTCGGACGTGATCGTTGGATTCCCGGGGGAGACCGACGCGGACTTCGAGGCCACCCTGGACGTGCTCGACACCGTGGGCTACGACGGGCTGTTCAGCTTCAAGTTCTCCCCCCGGCCGGGTACGGCCGCGGCCGGCCTGCCCGACCCGGTACCCGAGCCGGTCAAGGAGGAACGCCTGGCCCGGCTCCAGGCGCGGCAGCAGGGCCACACCCTGGCCCGGAACCGGGCCCTGGAGGGGCGGGTCCGTCCGGTGCTGGTGGAGGGGCCGAGCCGGGCCGGTGGGGGCCAGGTGGCGGGCCGCACTCCGGAGAACAAGATCGTCAACTTCCAGGGCGACCCGGCGTGGGTCGGCCGGGAGGTGAACGTGCGGATCGTGGCGGCCGCGGTCAACTCCCTGCGGGGCGAGGCCGTGGACGCGGGCGAGGCCGCGGCGTGAGCCGGGGCCCGGGAGGAGGCGTACCGTGTACGTGCAGATGAAGATCGCCGGCATCGGCCTGGACCCCGAGTCCAAGGGCCCGGTCGTGCTCCTGCGGGACGTGGAAAGCCGGTTCACCCTGCCGATCTGGATCGGCCTGCTGGAGGCGTCGGCCATCGCGTACGCCCTGGAGGGGGTCGACCCTCCGCGGCCGCTGACCCACGACCTCATGAAGGTCCTGGTGGAGGAACTGGGCGGGCGGGTGACCCGGGTGGACGTGGACAGCCTGGAGGACAACGTGTTCCGGGCCAAGATCCACCTGGCCATGCCCGGAGGGGCCCAGCGCCTGATCGACAGCCGTCCGTCCGACGCCCTGGCCCTGGCCCTGCGCACCGGCGCCGAGATCTACGCCGAGGAGGGGGTCCTGGAGAAGGCGAGCACGGTGGCCGTGCGCGAGGCGCCCGAGCCGCCGGGGGAGGACGCCGGGGAGGACGCGTGGAAGGAGTTCCTTGAAGGGCTCGACCCGGACGCGTTCGGCAAGTACAAGATGTGAAGCGGGGGCAACCCGACCGCGAGGGGAAAGCCATGGACGACGTTCGCTGGTCCGCCAGTTTCCGGTACGGGGGCGCGTTCGATCCCCCGGAGACCGTTGCCGGCCCGGCCGGCCCGCCCCGCCGGCTCCGGGAGATCCTGTCCCGGATCCCCGACGAGGTGGTGGACCGGTTCTCGGGGTGCGGCTCCCCGATCCCCGAGGCGATCGAGGGGTGCCGGGTGCTCGACCTGGGGTGCGGTACGGGCCGGGACGTGTTCCTGTGCGCGGCCCTGGCCGGCCCCGGCGGGTTCGTGATGGGCCTGGACCGGGAGGTGGACCTGCTGGCCGTGGCCCGGTCCCACGTGGAGGCCACCATGTCCCGGCTGGGCCACCCCGAGCCCAACGTGGCGTTCCGCCAGGGGGTGATCGAGAACCTGGGGGACGCCGGGCTGGAGGACGAGGGGTTTGACGTGGTGATCTCGAACCGGGCCGTGAACATGGTGCCCGACAAGCTCCGGGTCCTCCGGGAGGTGCACCGGGTGCTCAAGGCCGGCGGGGAGTTCTACTTCGCGGACGTGTACGCCGACCGCCGCCTGCCCCCCGAGGTCACCCGGGACCCGGAGGTGATCCGGGAACAGCTGGGGGGCGCCCTGTACGTGGGCGACTTCGTGCGAAAGGCCCGGCAGGCCGGGTTCCCCGACCCCCGCATCGTGTCCCGCCAGCCCCTGAACCTGGCGGACGCCGACCTCCAGAACCGCCTGGGCGGGGTGACGTTCTGGGCGGTCACGTTCCGGCTGTTCAAGCTGGCCGACCTGGAAGACGGGGAGGAGGACTACGGCCAGGCCGCCCGGTACCGGGGTACGATCCCGGGCTGCGCGCACCACTTTGTGCTCGACGCGGACAACCGGTTCGAGGCCGGCCTGGCCCGCCGTGCCGGGGGCAACACCACCCGCATCCTCGAGGCGTCCCGGCTGGCCGGCCATTTCGAGATCCTGGGCGACCGGGACCGCCACTTCGGCCCGTTCCGGCCGTGACCCGCCGGCCGTGCTCCAAGACCTGACCCTGGGCCAGTACCTGCCCGGCCGCTCCCCGGTCCACCGCCTCGACCCCCGGACCAAGCTGGTGGCGTGCGCAGCGGCCATGGCCGCGGTGTTCGCGCCGGGGCCGGTGTGGGGCGCGGCCTGGACCTGGCCGTTGCTCGCGGTGGGCCTGCCCGCGTCCGGGATTGGTCCCGGGTACTTCCTGAGGGGACTCCGGCCGTTCCGGTGGCTGCTGGCGTTCACCCTGGTGATCCACGCGGTGGCCACCCCGGGCCGGCCCGTGGCCGGACTGGCGTGGGTCACCGTGGAAGGGCTCGCCTCGGGGGCCGGGACCGCCGCGCGCCTGGCCACGGCGATCGCGTTCTCCTCTTTGCTGACCCTCACCACCAACCCGGTGGACCTGGTGTGGGCGTTCGAGCGCCTGGCCCGCCCCCTGGCCCGGGTCGGGGTGCCGGTGGGGGAGTTCGGGGTGGCCCTGCTCGTGGCGATCCGGTTCTTTCCGATCTTCCAGCAGGAGGCCGAGCGGCTCCAGACGGCCCTGAGGGCCCGGGGGCTCGAACCCGACGCCCGGGGCGGGCCGGTGCGCCGGCTCCGCGGGCTCACGCCCCTGGTGGTGCCCCTGTTCCGGCAGGTGTTCCAGCGGGCGGACACCCTGGCCCTGGCCATGGAGATCCGGGGGTTCCGCCCCGGAGCGCCGCGCACGTCCCGCAGGGCCCACCGGCTCGGCCGGGCCGAGTGGATCGCCCTGGCCGCCGTGGGGGTCACCGCTGCTGCGGCGTGGGCCGGGGGGCCGTTGTGAGGAACCTCCGGCTGCGCCTCGAGTACGACGGCACGGCCTACGGCGGGTGGCAGGTCCAGCCCAACGCGCCGTCGGTCCAGGCCGCTGTGGAGTCGGCCCTGGCCACCCTGACGGGCGAACCGGTGCGGGTGACCGCGGCCGGCCGCACCGACGCCGGCGTGCACGCCCTCGGACAGATGGCGAACTTCCGCACCGGGACGCGGGTTCCCCTGCGGGGGTTCCTGCACGGGCTCAACGCCCTGTTGCCCGCGGACATCGCGGTGCGGCAGGTGGACCGGATGCCCGACACGTTCGACTGCCGGAGGAGCGCCGCCGGCAAGACGTACCGGTACCGGCTGCACGTGGCGCCCGCGCCGTCCGCGTTCGCGCGGCGCACGAGCTGGCGGGTGCGGGGCCGGCTCGATCTCGGCGCCTTGCGGGCCGGCGCCCGCCACCTGGTGGGTACCCACGACTTCGGGTCGTTCCAGGCGGCCGGGTGCGCGGCACGCACCACCGTGCGCACCGTGACGGCGGTGGACGTGGACGCGCGCGGCGAGTTCGTGGAGATCACGGTGGAGGGCACCGCGTTCCTGCGGTACATGGTCCGGATCCTGGTGGGCACCCTGGTCGAGGCGGCCCTGGGCCGCCGGGACCCGGACGGGATCCCGGACCTCCTGGCCCGCCCCGACCGCACCCGGGCTGGCCCCACCGCGCCGCCCCAGGGCCTGTTCCTGGTGGCGGTCCGGTACGACGTGCAGCCCCTGGAGTCGTGCCCGTGACCCACCGGCAGCGCCTGCTCGCCCGGGTCGAGGCCACCCGGCGCCGGGCCGTGCGGCTGGCCGTGGCCCGGGCCGTGCTGTGGGCCGCCGCGGCGCTCGCCGCGGGCCCGCTCGCCTCCACCCTGGCCGTGCCGTGGTGTACGCCGGCCGTGGCGCCGTGGGTGGCCGGGGTGTTCGCCGCGGCCGCGGC
>JAJRUI010000149.1 GCA_024277875.1 Deferrisomatales bacterium | reverse complement strand
GTGGAACCGTGCGGCCGGGTTCACCGAGGCGGACGACCGGCTGCCGGAGTGGATGCGCACCGAGCCGCTGCCGCCGCACAACGCGGTGTTCACGGTGCCCGACGAAGAACTCGACCAGGTGTTCGACTTCGTGCAGTAGGCTGCCGGAAAGGCGGCCGGACGTTTTGCGGAGGGGCCCCCGGCCGGGGGCCCCTCCGGCGCGTCCAGGGCCGGTCAACGCCGCGGTTTGGTGGTGCGCCGGGACGGGGCGGCGGCCCGCGGGTCTTCAGGCCACCGGTGCTTCGGGTACCGGCCCCGCATCTCCTTTCGCACCTGGGGGTAGGTGTTCTCCCAGAAGCTCTCGAGGTCCGCGGTTACCTGGAGGGGCCGGCCGTGGGGACCGAGCAGGTGGAGCACCACGGTGATCCGGCCGCCGGCCACCCGGGGTCCTTCGGCCCACCCGAACACCTCCTGGATCCGGACGGCCAGCACGGGCGGCCCGCCGGCCGGGTACGACACCCGGATCCGGCTGCCGCTGGGGACCCGGATCCGGTCCGGCGCCTCCTGGTCGAGCAGCCGGAGGCTCCGGCCCAGGTGCGCCCGGACGGCCCCGAGCAGGTCTGCGCGGCGCAGTTCGCCGAGCGACGCGGCGCCCGCGGCGAGCCGGTGGAGCACGGCCTCCCAGTCGCCGGCGTCCCAGGCCGGAACGCCGCACCCCGGCAACACACGGGCCAGGAACCGGCACCGGTCCAGGAGGCCCTGGACCTCCCGGCCGGGGGCGAGTGCCGTTTCCGGGTCGGCCGCGGCCGCGGCCACCAGGAGGCGGCGGGCCGCGTCCGGGTCGGGCCGCCGTGGCCGGCGGGCCACCACCAGGCCGCCGTAGCGCTGCTCCTCCCACGCGGCCACCCGGCCGGTCCCGGGATCCAGCTCGGTCCGGGTCCGGGTCTCCAGCCCGGACAGCCACGCCGGGTCGACCCGCCCGGCCCACCGGATCACCGCCTCGGCGCGCTCGCCCCGCCGGCCGGCCTCGAGCCGGAGCGCAACCAGGAACTGCGCGTGCCGCACGGCGCTCTCCCGGGCCAGCACCGCGCCCCGGCCGTCGGCCAGCACGAACCGGTTGCCGCCGCCGGCCCGGCGCCGGGCCACCCGGTCGGGGTACGCGGCCAGGGCCAGGCGTAGGAGGGCGTCCTCCCGCCCGCTGGACGGGCGCGTCCGGCGGCCCGTGTCCAGCTTCCGGGCCAGCCGCTCGATCTGGCCCGCGGCCCGCCACGCGGCCCTGGCCGCGCCCGGGTCCACGCCCAGCCCCTGCAGGCGGTCGGGATCGAACCCGCACCCGGCCGCCTCCTCCAGCAGTTCGACCCGGAGCAGCAGGTCCGAGTCTGCCGTGGGCAGGTGCGCACGGTCCGGTCCGAACGCCCGGCCCGGCGCCCACAGGTCCCGCTCGGCCAGGAGCGCCGCCATCCGTGCGCCCTCCCGGGCGAGACCCAGCCGGGCTGCCTCCAGCACGAGCCGGCCGGCCCGGGGGGACAGGGGAAGACCGCGCAGGGCCCGGCCGTCCGGTGTGAGCGCCCCCCGGGGGTCCACCGCGCCGAGCCGCCGCAACAGGTCCACGGCAGCGGCGAGCCGGTCCGGATCGGGAGCCTCGAACCACGGGAATCCGGCCGGGTCCGGGTGGCCCCACGCCAGGATCTCGAGAACAGCCGGCGCAAGGTCGGCCCGGCAGATCTCGGGCTCGGCCCGTTCGGCCCGGCCCCGGTCGTCGTGGCGGGTCCACAGGCGAAGCGCCACTCCGGGGCCGGTTCGGCCGGCTCGGCCGGCCCGCTGGTCCGCGGCGGCCCGGCTCACGGGCTCGGTCCCGAGCCGGTCCACGCCCGAGGAGGGGTCGTGCCGGAGAACCCGGACGAGGCCCGAGTCCACCACCGCGGCGACCCCCTCCACGGTGACGCTCGTCTCGGCCACGTTGGTGGACAGCACCACCCGGGGGCGGGTTCCGGGAACCAGGGCCGCGTCCTGGCGGCGGGCCGGCAGGTCGCCGTGGAGGGGACGGACGTCCACGCCCCGCTGCCGGGCCCAGCCCTCGAGCCGGTGGGCCGTGGCCCGGATCGCGGCCGCGCCGGGCAGGAACGCGAGCACGTCCCCGCAGCTCCCCGGGCGCAACGCCCAGACCCGCCGCACCCCGGCCGCGGTGCGCTCGGCGAGCGGGCGCGGGTCGGGGCGGTCCAGGTACACCAGGTCCACGGGGTGGGGCCGGCCCCCGGCCCGGACCACCTCGGCGTCCAGGAACCGGGCCACCGGCTCCGGGTCCAGGGTGGCGGACAGGACCAGCACCTTGAGGTCGGGCCGGGCGTCCCGTCGCACCTCGTTCAGGAGCGCCACGGCCAGGTCGCCCTCCAGGCTCCGTTCGTGGAACTCGTCGAGCACCACGGCCCCGGTGCCCTCCAGGAACGGGTCGTCCTGGAGCCGGGCGGTGAGCACCCCGTCGGTCACGAACCGAACCCGGGTGTGCCGGGACGCTTTCCGGTCGAACCGCACCTGGTAGCCCGCCCACCCGCCCACGGGCCCGCCCCGTTCGGCCGCCACCCGCCGGGCCGCCGCCCGGGCCGCCATCCGGCGGGGTTCCAGCACCCAGCAGTCCCCGTCCCCGGCCAGGCCTGCGTCCACCACGGCCGGCGGCAAGCGGGTGGTCTTGCCGCTGCCCGGCGGGGACACCACCACGGCTGCTCCACGGGCCCGCAGGGCGTCCAGGACGCGGGGCACCGCCTCGTCCACGGGGAGGGGGGGGATCACGGGGGACAACGGCCGACTCCTGGGCTCGGTTCCGGGCGGCCACCATACGGCAGCCGGACCGGCTGCGTCGAGGGCCTCGGGGGCGGCCGACCGCGTCTGTGCGGGAAACCCCGGGTTCGTATTTGACAGGATCAATCCGATCTGCACAAGATGAATCACCGGTTACCGATCACCGATCACCGATCACCGATTCGGGAGATGCCGATGGCGGGCCGCCCCACCGACAGCCAGCTGTTGCGCATCCTGACCGCCGCGCTCGAAGAGGCGGACCAGGCGGTGGTGCTGTTCGCGCCGAGCACCCGCCGGATCCGGTGGGCGAACCGGGCGTTCTCGGCGTGGACCGGCGTGCCCCCGGACCAGGTCCCGGGCCAGGACGTCCGGTTTTGCCTGGGCGACGCCGGGGCGCGGCTGGACCGGGCGGTCCAGAAGCTCCGGTCCCGGCCGTCCGGCCGGGACCACCTCGACCTGGTCCTCGAGATCCCCCTGCGGCCGCGCCGGGACATCGAGGTGTCCCTCATCCTCGTCCGCCTGTCCGAAAAACGGCGGCTGGTGGCCGCGTACCTGACCGACGTGACCGACCGTGCGGGCCGGCAGGCGGCCCTGGCCGCCGAGACCCGGTTCCTGCGCAGCGTGCTCGCCCCGGCCCTCCAGCCGATCATCGTCACCGACGCCCGGGGCAGGATCACCCTGTTCAACCGGGGCGCACGGGAACTCCTCGGGTTCTCCGAGGACGAGGTGGTGGGCCGCAAGTACATCCAGGAGTTCTACGAGGGCAACGCGGCCCACGAGGTGATGAACCGCTCCCGGGCCGCCGACCACGGCGGCGCCGGGTTTCTGGACGGGTACGAGGCGATCCTGATCTCCCGGGCCCGGGAGCGGGTGCCCGTGTGGCTCACCATGCACCTGCTCTACGGCGAGGACGGGCAGGAGTCGGGCACGGTGACGTTCGTGCGCGACATGCGCCCGATGGCCGAGGTGGAACGCCGGCTGGAAGAGGTGCAGATGCAACTGATCCACGCCGACAAGATGGCGTCCCTGGGCAAGCTGGCCGCGGGGGTGGCCCACGAGATCAACAACCCCCTTGGCGGGATCCTGCTGTTCGGCGGCCTGTTGCTCGAGGACATGGACTTCTCCGATCCCCGGCGCGAAGACATGGACCGGATCGTCCAGGAGGCCCGCCGGTGCAAGGAGATCGTCAACTCCCTGCTCGACTTCGCCCACCAGCGCCGGCGGTACCAGGAGCCGGTGGACCTGAACGCGGCCGTGGACCAGTGCATGGCCCTGCTGGGTGGCAAGGCCCTGTTCCACAACGTGGAGGTGGAGCGGGCGCTGGCCGACAACCTGCCCCTGGTCGTGGGCAACCCCAGCCAGATCAAGCAGGTGTTCACCAACATCGTCACCAACGCGGTGGACGCGATGGAGGGGGAGGGGCGGCTGGTGCTCCGGTCGGGGTGTGACGCGTCGGGTGGCGAGGTGTGGGTGTCGTTCACCGACACCGGCCCGGGCATGCCGCCGCCGGTGCGGGCCCGGATCTTCGAGCCGTTCTTCACCACCAAGGAGCCGGGCCGGGGCACCGGCCTGGGGCTCAGCTTGTCTTACAATATCATGCGGATGCACCGGGGCGACATCCGGGTGGGGGACGGGGCCGAAGGGGGGACCACGTTCACCGTGGTGTTCCCGATGCCCGAGGGGGAGTCGTGCGAACCCTGATCGTGGACGACGAGCGCTCGATCCGGGAAGGGCTGGCCAAGACCCTCCAGAGGATGGGGCACGAGGTGACCGCGTGTCCGGACGGCCGGTCGGGCCTGGAGTGCTTCGAGTCCGGCGCGTACGACGCGGTGTTCCTGGACCTGAAGATGCCCGGGCTGGACGGCATGGAGGTGCTCGTCCGGATGCGGGAGCTCGATCCCGAGGTGATCGTGATCATCATCACGGGCTACCCGTCCATCGACAACGTGCTCAAGGCGTTCCGGCTGGGTGCGTACGACTACCTGCCCAAGCCATTCTCCCCCCAGGAGGTGCGCATCACAACGGCCCGGGCCGAGGAGCGCCGCCGTCTCCGGTTCGAGAACGAGCAGCTGCGCCGCCAGCTCGAGGCCCGGTCCGGCCGGTTCGTGATCAGCGCGAGCCCCCGGATGCGGGAGGTGAACGCGCTGATCGAGAAGGTGGCGGGCGCCGACACCAGCGTGCTGATCACCGGCGAGAGCGGCACCGGCAAGGAGGTGGTGGCCCGGATGATCTACCAGCTCTCCGGCCGCAAGGACTCCGAGTTCGTGGCCGTGGACTGCTCGGTGCTGGCCGGCCCCCTCCTGGAAAGCGAGTTGTTCGGCCACGTGAAGGGCGCGTTCACCGGCGCCCACGCGCCCAAGCACGGCCTGTTCGAACTGGCCAACGGCGGCACGTTCTTCCTGGACGAGGTGGGCAACCTCGGTGCCGAGACCCAGGCCAAGCTCCTGCGGGTGCTCCAGGAACGGGAGATCAAGCCGGTGGGGGGGACGTCGGCCCGCAAGGTGGACGTGCGGATCATCGCGGCCACCAACGCCGACCTAGAGAAGTCCGTGGCCGCCGGCGAGTTCCGGGAGGACCTGTACTACCGGCTCGCGGTGTTCCCGATCCACCTGCCGCCCCTGCGGGACCGGATGGAGGACCTGCCCGACCTGGTGCGGCACTTCGTGGGGCGTTACGCCCCGAAGATGCACAAGACGATCCGGGAGGTGGCGCCCGGGTTCCTGTCGGTCCTGTCGGGCTACAACTTTCCCGGCAACATCCGGGAGTTGGAGAACATCATCCAACGCGCGGTCCTGATCGAAGAGTCGAGCACGTTGCGACCGTCGAGCCTTCCCGCGTATCTGCTGAAGAACCGGCCCGGTCACCGCAAACGGTTCCCCACCCTGGAAGAGTTGGAGCGCGATCACGTGGACCTGGTGCTACGGGCGTGCGACGGCCAGCGCACCGAAGCGGCCCGGGTGCTGGGGATCGACCGAAAGACCCTGTACCGCAAGATGAAACGGTTCGGCCTCGCCTGAAAGGGGCACTCTGCCCCGGCCCAGGGGCTGCCCGCGCCTCCCGGGGCAAAACGCCCCAATCCAGCCCGACGAACATAACCAGTTGATATCAGGGGTGTTGTTTGCTCCGGACGGCCTCCGCGCGTTGGGCGGGCCGTGTCGGGACGGGGCTTTTTGCCCCGCCCCGGCGGAAAAGAACCGGCGCAGCTGTGGTCTTGTGCGTTGTTTCTTAGTGATTTCAGTGTGCTATGGCGTTGGCCCGCCCCTTGCTAGTCAAGTCGGCATAACGGGCACACCGGGCCAGACCCGGGGAAGGAGGATCCCATGGATCGCCACGCCGACGTCATGATCATCGACACCGACCGCAACCGGAGCCGCTCCCTGCGGCGCATCCTGTCCCGGGCCCGCCAGGGCCTGCGGATCGAGGAGGTCCACGACGTGGGCGCGTGTCGCGCCGCGGTGCTGGGCCGCCGGCCCACCCTGGTGCTGCTCCACACCACGTTCCCGTACCGGGAAGCGGACGGGTCGGGCCTGATGGAACTGATCCAGGAGGACTTCCGGGCCACCCGCACCGGCGTGATGCTGGTGCTCCCGATCCCCAGCACCCTGGTGTACCGCACCGGGTACCAGGAGGGGATCGAGATCCTGGACATGGCCGACGACCTGATCACCACCGACTACACCAGCGACGCGATCGAGAACATGGTGTTCGCGTACCTGGACCGCCAGGAGGCCCGGGACGCGGCGTGGGAGGCGGCCGGAGAGGCCGTGCCCGAGTACTCGTTCGTCACCAAGCGGGTCTAGGATGCCGGACGACCCCGTCCATGGGGCGCGTAGCAGGTTGCTTTTTCCGCAACCTGCTAGAACGCCACCGCCGCCGCGCGTGGGACGCCACTGAGTTCGCGCGCGGCGGCGTGCCAACGGGCCCTGCCCCGGGCCGTGCAGCAGGAACAGGGGCGGGGCGGCGCCGCAGGCCGCGTTCTGCGGCTTGCGCGAATCTCGATCGCATCCGAGGGGAAGATCATGGGTGAGGTTTCGGGCAACGCCGACGTCACGGGATCGGTGCTGGTGGTCGGCGGCGGGATCGCGGGCATCCAGGCGTCCCTGGACCTGGCCGAGAGCGGGTACAAGGTCTACCTGGCCGAGAAGAAGACCGCCATCGGCGGCCACATGGCCCAGTTGGACAAGACGTTCCCGACCAACGACTGCGCCATGTGCACCATCAGCCCCAAGCTGGTGGACGTGGGCCGGCACCTGAACATCGACGTCCTCACCGGGGTGGAGATCGGCGGCCTCGAGGGCGAGGCCGGGAACTTCCGGGTACGCCTGCTCAGGAACCCCCGGTACATCGACCCGGACAAGTGCACCGCGTGCGGCGACTGCGAGACCGTGTGCCCGGTGGAGATCCCGGGCCGGTTCGACGAGGGCCTCGTCCGCCAGAAGGCCGCCCACAAGCTGTACCCCCAGGCCGTGCCCAATGCGTACGCGATCGAGAAGCGCGGGGTCAGCCCGTGCCGGGACGCGTGCCCGGCCGGCCAGCGGGCCCAGGGCTACATCGCCCACATCCGCAACGGCGACTACGACGCCGCCCTCCGGACGATCAAGCTCGACAACCCGTTCCCCGGCATCTGCGGCCGGATCTGCAACCACCGGTGCGAGGACGCGTGCACCCGGGCCAAGGTGGACGAGGCCCTGGACATCCGCGCGCTGAAACGGTTCGTCACCGACTGGGTGTACGAGCAGCCGTACGAGCCCCCCGAACCGGCCGAGCGCCGGTTCGACGAGCGGGTGGCCGTGATCGGGGCAGGGCCGTGCGGGCTCACCGCAGCCCGGGAGTTGTGCCAGCGCGGCTACGCGGTCACCGTGTTCGAGGCGTTGCCCGTGGCGGGTGGGATGTTGCGGGTGGGCGTGCCCGAGTACCGGCTGCCCGACACGATCATCGACCGGGAGGTCCGGGAGATCGTGGACCTCGGGGTCGCGTTGAAGCTCGACCACCCGGTGACCGACGTGGACGCCCTGTTCTCCGAGGGGTTCTCTGCCGTGCTGGTGGCGGTGGGCGCCCACGAGGGGATCCGGCTGCCCATTCCCGGCGCGGACCTGCCCGGGGTGCTCACCAACACCACGTTCCTGCGGGACGTGCGCCTGGGCAACCCGCCGGAACTGGGCGAGAAGGTGGTGGTGGTGGGCGCAGGAAACGTGGCCATGGACTGCGCGCGCACCGCGGTGCGGCTGGGCAGCGAGGTGGAGGTGCACTACCGCCGGTCCCGGGACGACGCGTCGGCCGACCCCCTGGAGATCGAGCACGCGGAAGAGGAAGGGGTCGCGTTCCACTTCTTCTCCAACCCGGTGGCGGTGCTGGCCGGGCCGGACGGCCGGGTCCGGGGGGTGCGGCTCCAGAAGATGCGCCCCGGCGAACCCGACGAGAATGGTCGGCGCCGGCCGGTGCCGGTGGAGGGCTCGGAGTACGAGGTGGCGTGCACCAACGTGATCTTCTCGGTGGGACAGCGGGCCGGGCTCGCGTTCCTGCCCGAGGACGCCGGGGTGGAGGTCACGCCCCAGAACACGGTGGCCGTGGACCCGGAGACCTGCGCCACGGCCCGGCCCGGCCTGTTCGCGGCCGGTGACAGCACCACGGGTACGGCGTACGTGATCGAGGCCGTGGCATCCGGCCACAAGGCGGCCCGGGGCATCCACGCGTTCCTGCGGGGCGAGACCTTGGAGCCCGAGGTGGGAGACCGGCTCCCCGTGGCCGAGATAGACCAGGAGGAGCTCCTCGAGCGGGTGGAGCGGGGCGAGTTGCAGCGCCAGGGCCGGCTCGGGGTCCAGACCCTGGACCCGGGCAAGCGGCGGGAGACGTTCGACGAGGTGAGCCTGGGATACACCGAGGACGAGGCCCGGGCCGAGGCGGCCCGGTGCCTGGCGTGCGGGGTGTGTTCGGAGTGCCACGCGTGCGTGGACGCGTGCAAGGCCGGTGCGGTGGTTCACGAAGAGTTGCCCGGCGAGGAGGAACTCACGGTCGGCGCGGTGGTCCTCGCCCCCGGGTACGAGCTCTACGACGCCCGGCTGAGCCAGGAGTACGGGTTCGGGCGGTACCCAAACGTGGTCACCGCGATGCAGTTCGAGCGGATGCTGTCGGCGTCGGGCCCGACCCAGGGCCACGTGCGCCGGCCCGGCGACGGCCGCACGCCGCAACGGATCGCGTTCCTCCAGTGCGTGGGCAGCCGGGACCAGGAGCACGACTACTGTTCGAGCGTGTGCTGCATGTACGCGGCCAAGGAAGCGATCATGGCCGTGGAACACGAGCCCGGCACCGAGGTGACCGTGTTCTTCATGGACACCCGGTCGTTCTCCAAGGGGTACGACGAATACTACCGCCGGGCCCGGGACAAGTACGGGATCCGGTACGAGCGGTGCCGGATCTCCCGGGTCCTGGAGGACCCGGCCACCGGGGACCTGCTGGTGCGGTCCGCGAAGGGCGGCAAGGTGCACACGGACCGGTTCGACCTGGTGGTGCTGTCGGTCGGCATGGAGATCTCCCCGGCCGTACGCGAGCTGGGCGGCCGGCTGGGGGTGGCCCTGGACGACTACGGGTTCTGTCACACGAGTCTGTTCGCGCCCCTGGCGTCGAGCCGGCCCGGGATCTACGTGGCCGGGCCGTTCCGGGAGCCCAAGGACATCCCCGAGACCGTGGTGGAGGCCAGCGGTGCCGCGTGCAGGGCCGGAACCCTGCTCGCCGCGGCCCGGGGCACCCTGACCGTGGAGGCGTCGTTCCCGCCCGAACGGGCCGTGGCCGGGGAGCCGCCCCGGGTCGGGGTGTTCGTGTGCCACTGCGGTTCGAACATCGGCGGTTTCCTGGACGTACCGTCCGTGGCCGAGTACGTCTCCGGCCTGCCCGGCGTGGTCCACGCCGAAGCCAACCTGTACACGTGCAGCCAGGACACCGTGGTCCACATCACCGAGACGGTGAAGGAACAGGGGTTGAACCGGGTGGTGGTGGCGTCGTGCAGCCCCCGGACCCACGAACCCCTGTTCCAGGACGCGGTGCGCGCGGCCGGCCTGAACCCGGCCCTGTTCGAAATGGCCAACATCCGCAACCACTGCTCGTGGGTGCACGCCGGGGACTGGGAGGGCGCCACGGAGAAGGCCATGGACCTCGTGCGGGCTGCGGTGGCCCGGGCCGCCCGGCTCGCGCCGATCAACGCCCTGGAGTTCCCGGTGCGCAAATCGGCCCTGGTGATCGGGGGAGGGGTGGCGGGCATGACCGCGGCCCTGGACCTGGCCGATCAAGGCTACCCGGTGCACCTGGTCGAGAAGACCCCGGAGTTGGGAGGCAACCTCCTGCGCGTGCGGTTCCTGGAGAGCGGCAAGAGCCCGGCCGGGTTTCTCCACGATCTGGTCCGGCGGACGGCCACCCACCCGAACGTCCAGGTGTACCAGGGCACCGAGGTGGCCGAGACGGGCGGGTTCCGGGGCAACTTCACGAGCGTGCTGGAACGGCCGGACGGTGAAATCGTACGGGTCGAGCACGGGGTGGTGATCGTGGCCACCGGAGCCCGGGAGTACCGGGGACCGGAGTACGGCCTGGGCAGCCACCCGGACGTCGTGACCGCCCTGGACTTCGAGGAGTTCCTGTACCGCAAGGCCGGGGGCAACGGCCACGACGCCACGCCCGGCCTGACCGCCCGGTCCCTGCCGGACCGGGTCGCGATGATCCTGTGCGTGGGGCCGGCCGAGAAGTTCTGCGCCCGCACCTGCTGCACCACGGCGATCAAGGACGCGCTGGTGCTCAAGGAACTCCGGCCCGACGCGGAGGTCACGATCCTGTACAAGGACGTCCGCACCTACGGGTTTAAGGAACGGCTCTATACCGAGGCCCGGCGCCGGGGGGTGCGGTTCCGGCGGTACGACGAGGCCCGGCCGCCCGAGGTGTCGGTGGAGTGGAACAGCGTACGGGTGGACTACGTGGACGCGGCCACGGGGCGGGCCGCCACCCTGCGGCCCCGCATGCTGGTGCTGGCCGAGCCCATGGTGCCCCGGGAGGACGGCCGGGATCTGGCGACCCGCCTCAAGGTGCCTTTGGACGCGGACGGGTTCTTCCTGGAGGCCCACGTAAAGCTCCGGCCCGTGGACTTCCAGTCCGACGGGATGTACCTGGCCGGCCTGGCCCACTACCCCAAGTTCCTGGGCGAGTCCGTGGCACAGGCCCGGGCGGCCGCGGCCCGGGCGGTGACCGTTCTGTCCAAGGAGAGGCTGCGGTCCGAGGGGGCAGTGGCCCGGGTGGACGAGCAGCTGTGTGCCGGGTGCCTGACCTGCGTCCGGGTGTGCCCGTACGAGGTGCCCGAGATGCGGGCCGACCGGGTCGGTTCCGGGGGCATCGCCGGGGCGGCGTACATCGAACCGGCCACGTGCCACGGGTGCGGAGTGTGCGCCGGGGCGTGCCCGGCCAACGCGATCCAGGTGGCCCACTTCACCGACGACCAGGTGGGCGCGGCAGTGGTCGGCCTGCTGGAGGGGCACACCCCGTACAGGGGAACCCGCACCGAAAACACCGCGAGCGGAGGGTGCTGACATGGGTGAGTTCGAACCGGGAATCGTGGCGTTCTGCTGCATCCACTGCGCGTACGGCGCGGCCGACCTGGCCGGGGCGATGCGCCTGGATTACCCGGAAGGAATCCGGGTGGTGCGCCTGCCGTGCACCGGCAAGCTGGACGCGGCCCACGTGCTGGCCGCGTTCGAGCACGGCGCCGACGGCGTGATGGTCGCCGGGTGACTGGAGGGCGACTGCCATTACCTGGAAGGTAATACGAACGCAGCACGCCGTGTCCAGTACGCCGCCTCCCTGCTCGACGAGATCGGGCTCGGGGGGCAGCGGGTCCGGATGTTCAACCTGTCCAGCGCCCAGGGGGCCCGGTTCGCCGAGGTGTGCACCGAGATGTCCGAACAGGTCCGGGCCCTGGGGCCCAACCCCCTGGGCCGACCGGCCGGGGCGGAACCGGACGGCCCGGTCCCGGCCGAGGCCGCGGACGGGTAGGCCCGGGCCAGCCGCCCACAGGAGACGCCGATGATCGTTGCCGAGCAGAAACCCGTGGCCAAGATCCTGGAGATGGCGGCCGGAGCCCAGACGGCCCTGGTCCTGGGGTGCGGCACCTGCGTGACCGTGTGCTTTGCCGGGGGGGACAAGGAGGCCGAGATCCTGGCCAGCGCCCTGCGCATGAAAGCCCGGCTCGACGGCCGCGAACTCGACGCTGCCCACCTCACGGTGCAACGCCAGTGCGAGTGGGAGTACCTGGACACCGCGGCCGACCGGATCCGGCAGGCCGACGTGGTGGTGAGTCTGGGGTGCGGGGTGGGCGCCCAGGCGATCGTGGAGCGGTTCCCCGAGGCCCGGATGGTGCCCGGGCTCGACACGCGGTTCTACGGGCTGCCCACCCGGCACGGGGTGTGGGAGGAGCGGTGCGCCGGGTGTGGCGACTGCGTGCTGGACTACACCGACGGCATCTGCCCTGTGGCCCGGTGCTCCAAGAGCCTGCTCAACGGTCCGTGCGGCGGGTCCCACGACGGCAAGTGCGAGGTGGACGACGCGATCCCGTGCGCGTGGCACGAGATCGTGGAGCGGCTGACCTCGCGGGGCGAGTTGGAGCGGCTCGCCGAGGTGCACGAGCCCAAGAACTGGCGGGCAGCCCGGGACGGAGGGCCCGGCCGGATCGTGCGCGAAGACCTCGTCCGGGACGCCCAGGACGGGGCCGGGACGTGAGTCCCCTGCCCGCCGGATGAGCCACCGCCACCGCCAGGAGGAGCCCATGGCACCCGAAAGCCGAACCGTCGAGACCAACCTGAGCCGCGTGCTGTCCTCCGGCGGCTTTGCCGTCACCGGCGAACTCGGGCCACCGAAAGGGGCCGACCCGGCAGTAGTTCGGGACAAGGCCCGGCTGCTGCGCGGCTCGGTGGACGCCGTGAACATCACCGACAACCAGACCGCGGTGGTGCGGATGTCGTCCATCGCGGCGGCGGCCCTGGCCCGGGACGAGGGGCTCGAACCCGTGGTCCAGATGACCACCCGGGACCGCAACCGCCTGGCGATCCAGGCCGACCTGCTCGGCGCGTGGGCCCTGGGGCTCCGCAACGTGCTGTGCCTCACCGGCGACCACCAGACGTTCGGCAACCACCCGACGGCCAAGAACGTGTGGGACATCGACTCGATCCAGCTCGTGAAACTGCTGGCCGAGATGCGCGACCAGGGGGTCTTCGCCAACGGCGAGGCCCTGGAAGGCGACCCCCCGCGGTTTTTCGTGGGCGCGGTGGAGAGCCCGTTCGCCGACCCTGTGGCGTACCGGCCGTTCAGGGTGGCGAAGAAGGTGAGGGCCGGCGCCGAGTTCCTCCAGACCCAGTGTATCTACAACATGGAGAAGTTCCGGGAGTTCATGGCCCGCCTGGGGGACCTGGGCGTCCTGGACAAGGTGCACGTGATGGCCGGTCTGAGCCCGCTCAAGGGGCCCGGCATGGCCAAGTACATGCGCGACAACGTGCCCGGCATCGACATGCCCGACGAGGTGGTGGAACGGATGACCGCGGCCGGGGCGGGCATCGACGACAAGGCCGAGCGGCAGAAGGCGTGGCGGGCCGAGGGCATCCGGCTGTGCGTCGAGCAGATCCAACAGGTGCGGGAGATCCCGGGGGTGGCCGGCGTCCACGTGATGGCGATCGAGTGGGAAGAGGCGGTGCGTCCGATCGTGGAGGGCGCAGGTCTCCTGCCCCGGCCCGAGCCCCTGGGCGCGGCGGCCGAGGGGTAGGTCGTGGTCCCCGGTTCCGACGGAGAGACGATGAACGCGAACGCGACGATCGACGAAACCCTGGCCGACCGGGTGGAACGGGCCACGGGGGTGAACGCGCACCTGTGCTACCAGTGCCAGCGGTGCTCGGCCGGGTGCGAGATGGCCGAGGAGTTCGACCTCCTGCCCAGCGAAGTGATGCTGGCGGTGCAGGAAGACGACCCCGAGGTGCTCGCGAGTCGCACCGTGTGGCTGTGCACCCAGTGCCAGACCTGCGTCACCCGGTGCCCCCACGCCCTGGACATCCCGGCCGTGATCGACTGGTTCCGCCAGGAGACCCTGGACCGCGCGTCGGTGCCGGAGACGGCCCGATTCTTCAAGGCGTTCCTGCGCAACATCCGGGTGTTCGGCCGGGTGTACGAGGCGGGGCTGATGGGCGAGCTGAACCTGCGGGAGGGCAAGCCCCTGCGGGACCTGGACATGGGCCTCCGGATGATCCGAAAGGGGAAGATCCGGCTCGCCCCGGAGTTCGCCCGCCCGCCCCGGCGCGTGGCAGCCGTGGAGCCGGCACCCCACCGCCTCGCCTACTACCCCGGGTGCTCCCTGCACGCCACGGGCGTCGCGTTCGACCGGTCGTTCCGGGCGGTGGCCGGCGCGATCGGGGTGGATCTGGTGGAGATCCCCGGGTGGACCTGCTGCGGCACAACCCCGGCCCACGGCGCCGACCCGGTGCGCGCCGTGACCCTGCCGCTCCAGAACCTGTCCACAGTCGAGCAGATGGGGCTCGACCGGGTCGTGGCCCCGTGCGCCGCGTGTTACGGCCGGCTCCGGTCGGCCGTGCGCCACTACCGGGAGGACGGGGACCTGGCCGGTCGCGCCGAGGAGGCCATGGGCGGCCGCGCCTACGGCGACCGGGTGGCGGTGCTCAACGCCCTGGACGGGCTCCTGGACGTCGCACCCGACGGGTGGACCGACCGGGTGGAGCGCCCCCTGGACGGACTCCGGGTCGCGTGCTACTACGGCTGCCTGCTTACCCGGCCCCCGGCCGACACCGGCCTGGGGCCCGTGGACGTGGAGAACCCCGTCGCGATGGACCGGTTCGTGGCCGCCCTGGGGGGCGAGCCGGTCCCGTGGGGCCGCAAGACCGACTGCTGCGGCGGAAGCCTCGCGATCTCCCACACGGCGATCGCGAAACGCCTGACCGCCGAGATCCTGAAGGAGGCCCGGGAGCGGGGCGCGGACCTGGTGGCGGTGGCGTGCCCCCTGTGCCAGGTGAACCTGGACGAGCGCCAGCCCGAGATGGCCGCAGACCTCGGGTTCACGATCCCGGTGGTGTACGTGACCCAACTCGCGGCCGTGGCCCTGGGGCTGCCCGACGAGGCTGCGGCGCTGGACCTGTCCGCGGTGGATCCTGCGCCCCTCCGGGCGACCTGACCGCCGGCCGGTTCCCCCTTGTGCTCTTGGCCCCTCCTGCCCGATGATGGCGGGCCCCGCCCCGGCGGGGCTTCGTCGTTCGTTGCAGGGCGGCCGGTCGGCCGCCGGGAGGGAAGCGTTGGACGGGACTGACCAGTATCGGCGGGCCCTGGAGATCTTTCGGGAGATCGGGCTGGTCCGGAACCTGGGGCTCGAGCTGCTGGAGGTGACCGAACGCACGGCGGCTGTCGCGGTCACCGTGGACGAGCGCCATGGCAACTATCTGGGCGGGCTCCACGGCGGGGTGGTGAGTTCCCTGGTGGACACGGTGGCGTTTTTTCCGGGGATGCTGCTGCCCTCGGGACGCAAGCTGACCACCGAGGGGCTTTCGGTCCACTACTTCCGGCCCGCAGGCATGGGGGAGCGGGTCACGGCCACGGCCGAGGTGCTGCGCATGGGGCGGCGGATGGGCCACGTGCTGGTCTCCGTCGGTGACGGCCAGGGCCGCCAGTTGGCCCACGGCTACGTGACCCTGCTCACCCTGTGACGGCGGTGCGTTCTTACCGCCCCTGTTTCTTCAGGGTCTCCACCTCGGAGCGGATCTTCGCCGCCATCTCGGGCGGGGGGTTGCGTTCCAGGTACGCCTCCCACGCCCGGATCGCGCCTTCCACGTCGCGCTTGTCGTAACGCAGCACCACTCCCAGGTTCAACAGGCTGTTCAGGTGGCGGGGGTCTGCCTGGGCGGCCCGGCGAAGCTCGGCCACGGCCCGGTCGAAATCGCCGATCCGGCGGTACATGATCGCCCGGTCCGTGATCACGTTCGGGTCCCCGTCCTGGATGTCCAGGGCCCGGGTGTACGCGTCGATCGCTTCCATGAACTGGTCGCTGTCGAAGTACTGGTTGCCCAGACGAACCCAGGCAGCGTAGTTGTCGGGGTCGTTCGCCACGATGTTGCGCAGTTCCCGGATTTCGGCGGCGGTGCTCCCGAGAGCGGCGGACGGGGGCGACACCGCAGGGGCCGACTGGGCCACCGGGCCCGGCGTGTGGGCGGGACTGTCCTGCACCAGCAGGGCGGTGACGATTCCCAGGACGTAGCCAAGGAGCAGGCATCCCACGGCGGCGATCACCGCGTGGTCGATCCGGATGGTCTTGCGGGTGGCCATGGTCTCTCCCAGAGGGGCTGGTGCCCCGGGGCGGGGTTCGGTTCCAGGGGCTTGTGTGTCTACCCCGGCCCCGGGCTGCGTGTCAAGCCGGGCGGCGCGCCGGCCGATAGGGAGCCGGTGGGGTGAACCGGTCTTGCGGTGAGGGCGACATGATCAAGAAGATCCGGGTGGAGGACCTGGAGATCGGGATGTTCGTCGAGGACTTCAACGTCCCGTGGATGGACCACCCGTTCATGACGAGCAAGAAGAAGATCCGGTCGGCCCGGGAGATCGACCAGGTCCGGGCCCACGACATCCGGGAGGTGTACATCAACACCGACCGGGGCAAGGACAGCGCCCGGGCGGTCCCCCTGGACGAGGCCCGGGCGGCCGTGGCCGAGGCGTTCCAGCGGGAGGTGGTGGCCGCCGGAACCGGCCCGGACCCGGCCCCCGACCCGGGTCCGGCCGGCGCGGTGGACCCGGCGTTCGAGGCCGAACTGGTGAAGGCCCGGGCCGTGTACGACGAGGCCAAGGGCATGGTGAAGGGGCTGCTCGAAGACGTTCGCCTGGGCCGGAGCCTGGACGGCGAGCGGGCCGTGAAGACCGTGGACAACATGGTGGACTCGATTGTCCGCAACCAGGACGCCCTGACCAGCCTGACCCGCCTCAAGAGCTTCGACGACTACACGTTCCAGCACTCGCTGAACGTGAGCGTCCTCACCCTGGCCCTGGGCCGGCACCTGGGGATCCTCAAGGACGAACTGCGCCGCCTGGGGATCGGCGCGATCCTCCACGACCTCGGGAAGATGCGGGTGCCAGAGGAGATCCTCAACAAGCCCGGGCGGCTCACCGACGAAGAGTTCGCCGTGATGAAGACCCACCCCCTGCACGGCGCCAAGCTCCTGATGGACACCGATGCCGTGCCCGACGACAGCGCCACCGTGGCCCTGAACCACCACGAGCGGTTCAACGGCCGGGGGTATCCCCGGGGGCTGGAGGGGATGTCCATCGGAAAGTTCGGGCTGATCTCGGCGATCGTGGACGTGTACGACGCGATCACCTCGGACCGGGTGTACCACAGGGGCATGGAGAGCCACCAGGCGCTCCAGAAGATCTACGAGTGGTCCAAGACCGACTTTTACCCCGTGTACGTGCACAAGTTCGTCCAGTGCCTGGGCATCTACCCGGTGGGGTCGGTGGTGGAGTTGGACACGGGGGAGGTCGGGGTGGTGTGCCGGCAGAACCGGGCGGACCTGATCCGGCCGGTGGTCCGGCTGGTCCGGGACGCGGACGGCTCGCTCCTGGGCCGGCCGTTGGACGTGGACGTGTCCGAGCCCGATCCCCGGGGGGACAAGCCGTTCGCCCGCACGGTGCAACGCACCCTGGACCCGGGTGAAGCCGGGTTCGACGCCGAAGCGGTGCTCGCGCCGGCCAGCCGCGGCAAGGCCGCGTGACGGTGCCATCGATACTACTAAACTACTAAGACCCGCAGCGGAACCCTTGGCGTCCGGGGACGATCCGGGCGTTCGAACGGCGCGGCGCATCAAGGGGCCGCACCCGGCGCTCCACCAGCCCCCCACCCCGCACTCCCCAAGGGGAAGGGCAAGGATTTGGCAATCCTTTCGTTGGATTTAGTGGTAAACCATATGCGTATATTTGGTTGACGAAGCGCCCGGCCGTCTCCTATCCTCCGCGTCTGGACCGTACCCCTGGACGCGGAGGTTTCCGTTGGCCCGTATCCCCACCCGAGAGATCGTGCTCGCCGGCCTGTTCGCCGCACTCACCGCGGCAGGGGCCCACCTGAAGATACCCCTCGAGCCCGTGCCGTTCACTCTCCAGCCCCTGGTGGTGCTCCTCGGTGGTGCCGTGCTCCGGCCCAGGGCGGCCGCCCTGGCCCAGGGCGCGTACCTGGCTGCCGGGCTGCTGGGCCTGCCGGTGTTCGCCCGGGGGGGCGGGCCCGCCTACGTGCTCCAGCCCACGTTCGGGTTCCTGGTGGGGTTCGCTGCGGCTGCGTGGGCCGTGTCGATGATCGTCCATGCCGGCCGGGGCAGGGGGGCGGCGAAGATCGGCGTTGCCGTGGCAGCCGGCCTGGCCGTGCTGTACGCGTGTGGCGTCCTGGGCCTGTGGCTCAACCTGGCTGTGTTCCAGGACAAGGCCGCCGTGTTCCCGAAAGTGGTGTGGGGGTTGGGGGGGTACCTGGCCCTGGACGCGGTCAAGGCCGGGTTGGCCGTGGCCCTGGCACCGGCGGTGCGCCGGGCCTTGGCGCCGGCCGGGGCGGTGGGGACGGTTACGCGTCCAGCCCGGTGATCGCCTGGTAGCCTTCGAAAAACGCCTCGGCCTCGGCGTCGGCCAGGCCGGGGCGGGCCTCCCGCAGGCACGCGACCAGCAGGTCCCGTTCCACCACGGGGCTCGCGCCGGCCAGGGCGCCCAGCATGACCGCGCTCACCAGGGCGGGGGGGCCGTGGCGGCGGGCCAGTTCGTGGGCCGGGACCCACCGGACCCGCCGCCCGCCGAACGCCCGTTCCACCTGGTCGCGGCCGGGGTACGCGTCGGGCCGGAACCGGGCGCCGTAGGGCCGGACAGGCTCGTCCGACAGTACGGCCACCCCGTCCGGCCGCAGCAGGGGCGCGAGTCGCACCGCCTCGAGGCGCTCCAGGCCCACGGCCAGGTGGGCCGCGCCGCGGGGGATCTTGGGGCTGGGTCCTGCGGCCGGGGTGCCGATCCGCACGTGGGCGAGCACCGGGGAGCCCAGCTGGGCCAGGCCGGACTGGGCCAGGAACCGGGCGTCGTACCCCTCCCGCAGCGCAGCCGCCGCCAGCACTTTGGCGAGGGTCACCACCCCCTGGCCGCCCACCCCGGACACCACCACGTCCAGCCGCATCACGTCCGCCTCCTGCCGCGCAGGTGGCGGCGGATCGCGCCCGCCGGGCACGCGGACGCGCACAGGCCGCAGCCCAGGCACCGGGCTGGGTCCACCACGGCCTTGCTGGTGGGTTCGTCCACGTCCAGGGCCGGACACCCGACCGCCTCCATGCACGGCGCCGGACACGGCCCCACGCCCGGGCACCGGTCCGGCAGCACCCGGTACGGGATCACGGTCCGCCGCACGAGCCGTCCCACGCACGGCGCCTCGGCGATTACCACGTGGACCCCCGGGGAGGTGAGGGCCTGGGCGAGGACCCGGCTGAGGCGGGACGTGAAGTACGGGAACGCCTTGCGGACCCGGCGGACCCGGGCGGCCCGGGCCAGTTCCTCGATGCTCATCGGCACGGGCGGCGCGGTCTCCCGGGTGCCCGAGCTCCCCAGGGACGGCTGGTACCCGGTCATGGACGCGTACCCGTTGTCCAGGACGATCACGGTCAGGTCGACCCCCTGGGCCGCCGCGTTGAGCAGCGGTGGGATGCCCGCGTGGAAGAACGTGCTGTCGCCGATGGTGGCCACCACCGGCCGTCCTGCGTCTGCGTAAGCGATGCCCTGGGCCACGGCGATGCTCGAACCCATGGCCACCTCGGTACGACACAGGCCGTGGGGCGGGTTCATCCCCAGGATCGTGCACCCCACGTCGCCGGTGACGACCACCTCGTCCTTGTCCATCCCGGCGCGGTGGATCGCCCGCTCCAGGGCCACGTAGGTGGACCGGTGGGGGCACCCCGGGCAGAAGGTGAGCAGCCGGGGCGCCCACCGGGTGGCCGGTTCCTGGGTGGCCGGTTCCTGGGTGGCCGGTTCCTGGGTGGCCGGTTCCTGGGTGGCCGGTTCCTGGGTGGCCGGTTCCTGGGTGGCCGGTTCCTGAGTGGCCGGTTCCTGGGCCAGGACGGCCAGGAACGCCCGGACCCGGTCCGGGTCCAGGTCTCCCACGGGAGAGCCCAGCCCGTCGTCCTTGCCTAGCACCGAAGTGCGGTGGGCCAGGCTGCCCGCCACGGCCCGGGCCTTCTCCTCCACGACGGGTTCGAGTTCCTCCACCACCAGGACCCGGTCGCACCGCTCCAGGAACTCGCGCAACCGGCGTTCCGGAACGGGGTGGACCACCCCCAGCCGGAGCAGGTTGGGGCGGAGGCCTGCGGGGAAGGCGGCCTCCAGCGCCTCCTCCACGTAGCCCCACACCGACGCGGTGGCCACCACCCCGAGCCTCGAGTCGGACGGCTCCAGCCGGTTCCACCGGTCCAGGCGCTCGGCAGCCCTGGACAACCGCGCCAGGGCGTCGGCGTGCTGGCGCAGGCACCTTCCCGCCCCGGCCTTGGTGTACCGGTCCACGTCCCACGGGAAGTCGCTCCTGCGCTGTTCCCGGTGGGTCGGGCCCGGCCGGACCCGGGCCACGGTGTTGGCCGTGGTGGTGGTGCCGCGAACCAGCACCGGCACCTCCTCGGCCTCTGACACCTCGAACGCGTGGCGGACCATCTCCCGGCCCTCGTCCGGGGTGCCGGGCTCCACCATCGGGCACGCGGCCAGCCGGGCCAGGAGGCGGGAGTCCTGCTCCACCATGCCGTAGTACATGCCCGGGTCGTCGCCCACGTACACCACCAGCCCGCCCCGGGTGCCGGACGCGACGATCGACAGGAGCGCGTCGCTGGCCACGTTGAGCCCGGACATCTTCATGGCCACGAAGCTGCGCTGGCCCGACCAGCTGTGGCCGGCTGCGATCTCCAGGGCCACCTTCTCGTTCACCGCCCACTCGACCCGAGTCTCGTCCCCGGCCGCGGCCATCAGGTACTCCACGGCCGGGGTGGCCGGGGTGCCCGGATACCCGGTGACCAGGCGGACCCCGGCCTCCAGGGCGCCGCGGGCGCACGCCTCGACTCCGGACAGCAACGAGGGCAGGGGACGGTGGTGCTGGGACAGGGGCAACGGGGGACCTCCAGGCAGGGACCTCCGGCGGGCAGGGCCGGCGGAGCCGGCGTGCCGCAGAGGGCGCCCTTCAGTACCACACGGGAAAGCCGGGGGTCAAATCGGGACGGAAAGGGGGGAAGGCCCCGGGGCGTAAGCCCCGGGGCCCCTGGGTCATAAGTTGTAGGTCACGTTGAGGCCGAACAGGTGGGCCTGGCTCTTGTACTCGCCGTCCTGCTTCTCGTTGGTCACGGAGCGGTCCTTGAACAGCACCGCCATGTACGCGAAGTCCACCGCCCCCCGGTCCGAGTGGAACCCGAACCCGAGGGTCAGGTTGTGCCGGTCCGCGTCGGGCAGTTCCGGGCCCAGGGTCTCGTCGGGCACCGGGGTGTTGTCGTACGCGTATCCGGCCCGGAGGTCGAAGTAGTCGGTCAGGGCGTACTGCGCGCCCAGGCGGTAGGTCCAGGTGTCCTCCCAGTCCTTCGGGTCCGTGGAGTCGGTGAGCACCGGGTTGTCGTCGAACTCCAGGGTCAGCTCGTCGTAGGAACTCCATCCGAACCGGTCCACGTCGAACTCCAGGGTCAGGGCCGGCACCGGCTTCCACGCCACCGCGAGGCTGAGGGTGTCGGGCAGGGTGATCTCGGTGGCGCCGCCCGTGTTCACGTGGCTGGGCAGACCCAGCAGGTCCTGGGCCTGCTGGCTGACCAGGAAGTCCGCGTCGCCGTCGTCCACCTTGCGCGTGATCTCGCTGCGGTAGCTGACGCCGAAGGACCACGCGTCCGACGGCCGCCACATGAACCCCGCGTTCCAGCCCCAGCCGTCGCCCTCGCCCTCCACCTCGAGGTCGCCCACGTTCAGGTTCACCGGGTCGCCGTTGCCGTCGTACACCGTGGTGTAGGGGGAGTTCTCGAGCCACAAGGTGGCCTTGGTGTAGTCGAGGCCGAACGCGAACCCGAAGTTCTTGTACCGGTACGAGACCGTGGGGTTCACGTTGATCGGTTTGATCGCGAGTTCCTTGACCTCGTCCCGGAACGCGGTGGTGGTGTTCCACCGTTTGGCCAGGGGGTACAGGGAGTTGATCCCGATCCCGAACGCCCACGGCTTGTCCTTCATCGTGTGGGTCACGTAGATGTTGGGCGGGAAGAACACGTCCGGCCGGGCGGACTGCTTGCCCGACACCTCGGCGCCCGGCAGGTCGGGGTCGCCCACCCAGGTTTTGCCGGTGAACTCGGTCTCGGGCACCTGGATGATCGTGACCCCGAGGCTGGCCTTGGTTCCCTCCTGGAACACCAGCCCGGCCGGATTGTAGAAGATGGCCGAGGGGTCGTCGGCCTGGGCCACGAACGCGTTGGCCATTCCCATGGCCTTGGCGCCCTGTTCGCGGATGTGGAAGCCGGCGGGGTGGGCCGGCAGCGCCAGGGCCGCGACAGCGGCCAGCGCGGCAACGGCTGCGAGCTTGGTTCTCATGGTCTGTCCTCCTGTCCGGAGCGTTGTTTTCGGGTCGGTTTCGATCCTTGGTCCCCGGCAGGGGCGCTACTCGGGCGTGCTCGGAGCAAAGAACGCGGCTGTGTAGTTCTGGGCGATCGTGAACGCCGTGAGCTGGGCTGCCGCGTCGTAGTCCGCGTACGGCGGCCACACCTCGCCCGTGTCGCTGTCCTCACGGTACGGGGTGAGCAGGAAGCTGTGGATCACCGGCGTGGCGGCCGTGCCGTACTGGTACACCCCTGGAAGCACCAGTTCGAGGGGTTCGTCGGCCGCCGGGTCGATCACGGCGGGGCCGTCCTCGTCCATCAGGTCCGCGGCGCTCGCAAAGGTGAGGGAGGCGTTGTCGGTCACGACCGGGTCGCCGTACGCGAACACCACGGCGACCTTGTCGGCGCCGTTGTCGCCCACGCCGGTGTAGGCCGCGTCGGTGGGGTCCATCAGCCACTGCACCAGGTTCAGGAACACGTAGTAGTCGGCCGTGCCCGGCTCGTACCCGAACCCCTCCAGCAGGCCGGCCACGCTCTCGAGCTGGCTCTGGTCGAGCACGTACCCGAGCTGGGCGGACGGGCTGGACAGCAGGATGCGTTCGGGCCGGTCGTCCTGGCTCAGGAACACGGACCCGATGATCGACCCCAGGGAGTGGGACACGAACCGGGTCGCGTCCGCGTCCAGGTCGGCCTCTCCGTCCCCGTCGAGGTCGATGCCGACGTAGGAGGAATCGGGCACCGGGTAGATCAGGTCGAACGTCTCCCACAGGTCCACGGCGGCCTGGTACAGGTTCAGGCGGTCCAGGAGCATGTTGGACGTGAAGAACAGTTCGCCGGACGCGTAGCCCTCGGGCGTCCGGTCCCCGTGGTAGGGCGCGTCGGGCGCCAGGGTGGCCACGCAGGCCGATGCCAGGGCGTTGGCCAGGGCGAACGCGTCGCTCTTGCTCCGGTTGATCCCGTGCTGGAACACCGCGACCGCGTACGGGCCGCCGCACGTCTCGCTGTCCGGGGTGACCAGCACGAACGGGACCGTGGTGGTTCCCGGTTCCCCGGACGACGCCGTGGCCAGGTCCGGGCTCTGGAACCGGCCGTTGTACACCAGGCCCATGGCGTCGTGGGGGATACTCTCGAGGTCCGGGATCATGGTGGCGGGAATCCCAGCAGGGGCGCTCCCCCAGGAACCGTCGGCCGGGTTCATCCACTCCAGGGTGGGAGTGGTGTCCGTGCCGGCCGACAGCATCTTGAACCCGGCCAGGGTGCCGTCGAACGCGTCATACGCCAGGGTCCCGGCCTCCGGGTCGGTGGGTGTGAGGGACAGGGTCTCGTCCGCGGTGTGGAACGTCCACAGCAGCAGGGTGTCTCCCCGGGTCCACCCGAAGTTGGCCTCCAGGGCCGCGAACAGCCCGGCGCCTTCCGCGTTGTACGCGGCACGCAGGTCCTCCAGGGCGTAAAATTTGGAGTCCTCGGCGAACGGCTCGGTGCTCTTCAACGCGTTCATCACGGCCGGCGCGCCCACCTCGTACCCGGTGGGGGTGGCCAGGCCGGTCTTCACCGCCACGGCGTAGTAGCCGCCCGGGCTCAACGGCGTCTTGGGCAGCAGCTTCACCACCCCGTCCCCCTGGGCGAGCACGAAATCGGCCTCGGTCCGGGGCGCCTCCAGCATGTTCAGGCTGAACAGCCGCAGCTCCAGGGTGTCCAGGTCCACCTCGCCGGTCACCGGCACGGTCAGGAACATGTTGGGCGACAGGCCGGGCAGGCCGAGGGCGTTCACCAGGGCCTTGAGCTGGGCGAGTTCCTCGGAGTCGTTCGGGTCGGCGGGCAGTTGCACGGTGCCGTCCCCGTCGCCGGCCAGCCACACCAGGTCGTTGGGCAGGGGCAGGACCTCGTTGGTGGGGTCGTACTGGGCGAACACTTTCAGGGTGCCGTCCGGGCTCAGCGGAGGCTGGGGGGCCACGTTGTCGCTGGACGGCGACCCGCACGCCCCCAGGCCCACGGCCGCGGCCGCAACGACGGCGAGGAACCGGAACTTGCGCTTCATGATTCCCTCCTTCCAATGGTTTCGGGGACCCGAACACCGATTTCGCCAGATATAAACATTGTTTGTTCCCGGGTTCCAGCAAAAAAAAGCGGCGGCCCGGTGCCGGCCGGGCCGCCGCGCAGGACCGGTCAGGAAACCACCCGCTCCATCTCCACGAACCGGGCCGCGATCGTGTCCCGCAGGGCCACCGCGTTGGCCGGGGTGCGGCGGGTGAGCCGGCGAAGGGCCGCCAGCAGGGTGGACAGGGTGTCGCCGGCCTCCACCGCGGCCAGGGCCTCTCGGGCCGCAGCCTCGGCCTCGGTGACCGCCCGCTCGCAGGTGAGCCGGGCCGCGGCCACGGGCACGGCCGCCGCGTCCTCGCCCCGCCGGGTCACGTCTTTCAAGACCCGGAGCACCGCGGACTCGGCCGCGTACGCGTGCATGGCCAGGTCGGCCAGGCGGGCCAGCACGGCCTGCTGGTCGGCGAGTTTGGCGCCGTACTTCTGGGCGGCCACCCCGGCCACGAACAGGCAGATCTTCTTGAGGTTGGCCACCAGTTTCTTCTCGGCGTCCAGGAGCCCCAGGTCGGCGTCCATGTCCAGGCTGGGGATGCCCATCAGCTCCTCCTGCAGGGCCTTGGCCGCCTGGAACAGGGGGATCTCCCCCTTGGTCGCCTTCCGGAGGAGCATCCCGGGCACGAGCATCCGGTTGATCTCGTTGGTCCCCTCGAAGATCCGGTTGATCCGGCTGTCCCGGTAGTGGCGCTCGGCCGGGTACTCGGCGCAGTACCCGTACCCGCCGTAGATCTGCACCGCCTCGTCCACCACGTAGTCCAGCACCTCGCTGCCGAACACCTTCACCATGGCGCACTCGACGCTGTACTCCTCGATGGACGCCAGGGCTGCCTCGGGGCCGTGGTCCCCGGTCGCGGTGAGCTGGTCGATCAGGCCGACGGTGCGGTACACCATGGCCTCGGCCGCGTAGGTGCGGGCGTACATCTCGGCGAGCTTCTCCCGGATCAGCCCGAACTCGACCAGCCGCTTGCCGAACTGCTTGCGCTCCAGGGCGTAGGCCAGGGCCTCGTCCAGGGCCCGCCACGCGCCGCCCGTGGCTGCGGCGCCCAGCTTGAACCGGCCGACGTTCAGGATGTTGAACGCGATCTTGTGGCCCTTGCCGATCTCCCCGAGCACGTTCTCCGCCGGGATCCGGGCGTCCTCGAAGATCACGGTGGTGGTGGACGAGCCGTGGATGCCCATCTTGTGTTCCTCGGGCCCGATGGACAGGCCCGGGGTGTCCCGGTCGCACACGAACCCGGTGAACTGCTCGCCGTCCACCTTGGCGAACAGGGTGAACACGCTGGCCACCCCGCCGTTGGTGATGAACTGTTTGGTGCCGTTGACGACGTAGTGCTTGCCGTCGTCGCTCAGGACCGCCTTTGTCCGGCCGGCCAGGGCGTCCGACCCGGCGGACGGCTCGGTCAGGCAGTAACACCCGATCTTGGTGCCGTCGGCGAGGCCGGGCAGGTACTTCTGCTTGAGTTCCTCGGTTCCGTAGTACACCAGGGGCAGGGTGCCGATGCCCACGTGGGCGCCGAACGCCACGGCGAACGAGCCCTGGCCGGACATGCTCTGGGTGACCAGGGCGCTGGACGCCTTGTCCAGGCCCAGGCCGCCGTAGGCCTCGGGCACGTCGGCCATCAGCAGGCCCAGCTCCCCGGCCTTCCGGAACAGCTCGGGCAGGATGCCCTCGGCCTTGGCCTCGATCTCGTCCGACCGGGGCAGGACCTCGTTCTCCACGAAGTCCCGGGCCGTCTTGGCGAACTGGAGCTGTTCGGACGTGAGGTCCTCGGGGGTGAACACGTCGTCTGGGGCGGCGTCCTGGACGAGGAACGCCCCGCCCCGGGTGTAGGTGGTGTCGGACATGGCGAACTCCTTGAATCGAAAGGGAACGTTGAAGGTCCGGCGCTGATCAGCGCCGCAGGTTCTCGAACACGCCGGCAGCACCCATGCCGCCGCCGATGCACATGCTCACCACCCCGTACCGGCTGCCCCGTCGGGTCATCTCGTGGAGCAGCGTGGCGGTGAGCTTGGCGCCGGTGCATCCCAGGGGGTGGCCCAGGGCGATCGCGCCGCCGTTGACGTTGACCCGTTCGGGGTCGAGGCCGAGGGTGCGCATCACGACCAGGGCCTGGCTCGCGAACGCCTCGTTGAGTTCCACCAAGTCGATCGCGCCGGGTTCCAGGCCGGCGATCTTCAGGGCCTTGGGGATCGCCTCCACCGGCCCGATGCCCATCACCGCCGGATCCACCCCGGCCGCGGCGAACGACACGAACCGGGCCAGGGGCTCGACCCCCAGCTGCCGCGCCCGGCCGGCGCTCATCACCACGGCTGCGGCAGCGCCGTCGGACATCTGGCTCGAGTTGCCCGCGGTCACGGTTCCGCCGGTGCGGAACGCGGGGCGTAGTTTGGCCAGCACCTCCACCGTGGTGCCCGGCCGGGGGCCCTCGTCCGCAGCGTGCACGAACGTGTCGGTGTCGGATTTCCCGTCCCGCCCCGGCCGGTACCGGGTGACCGTCACCGGCACGAGTTCGTCGTCGAAGCGGCCGGCCTCCTGGGCAGCCACGGCCCGGGCGTGGCTCTCCACAGCGAACCGGTCCTGGTCCTCCCGGCTCACGCCGAATCGCTCGGCCACGTTCTCGGCGGTCAGCCCCATGCCCAGGTACGCGTCGGGCACGGTCTCTACCAGGTCGATGTTGACCATCAGCTTGTTGCCGGTCATGGGCACCCGGGTCATGGACTCGACCCCGCCGGCCACGACCACGTCGGCCATGCCGGTCATCACGGTCTGGGCCGCCAGGGCGATCGTCTGCAAGCCCGACGAGCAGAACCGGTTCACGGTCTGGCCGGGCACGGTGTCGGGCAGTCCGGCCAGAAGGCTTGCCAGCCGGGCCACGTTGAGGCCCTGCTCGGCCTCGGGGAACGCACACCCCAGGATCACGTCGTCCACCTGGGCCGGGTCGAGCCCGGGCACCCGCTCCAGGACGCCGCGGATGGCAACCGCGGCCAGGTCGTCGGGCCGGACGGTTGCCAGGGCCCCCTTGAACGCCTTGCCGACCGGCGTGCGCACGCTGGCGGCGATCACGGCTTCTCGCATGGAATCTCCTCCTCCGGAGGCTGTTGGTTCGTTCATCCGCGGGCCAGGTGCTGGCCGCGGTCGAAGATCAGTTCCGCAACGGCTTGCCGGTCTTCAGGATGTGCTGGATCCGCTCCAGGGTCTTGCGCTGGGCGATCAACTCCACGAACCCCCGGCGCTCCAGGTCGAGCAGGTAGTCCTCGGTCACCTCGGTGCCGCCGTCCACCTCGCCGCCGCACAGCACCCAGCCCACCTTGCCGGCCACCACCGCGTCGTGCTCGCTGATGTAGCGGCCCGCCTGCATGTTGTGCAGCATCGACCGGATGGTCCCGAGGCCGTCCCGGCCCATCACCTTGACCCGGGCGGGCCGCTGGAGGGGCTGCCACCCGGTCTCCAGCAGGTCGAGGGCCGCGTGCTTGGCGTCGGTGATCAGGTGCTCCCGGTTCAGGGTGATCCCGTCGCCCGGCCGCAGGAACCCCAGGTCGAACGCCTCCCGGGCGCTCAGGCCCACCTTGGCCATCGCGATCGTCTCGAACGCCTGGCGCACGAACGGCAGGGGGTCGGCGCCCGGCGGGCACGACGCCATGCGCCGCAGCAGGAGTTCCTTGGTCCCTCCGCCCGCGGGCAGCAGGCCCACGCCCACCTCCACCAGGCCCATGTAGGTCTCGAGGCTCGCCTGGACCCGGTGGCTGTGGAGCACCACCTCGGCGCCGCCGCCGAGCACCCGGCCGAACGGAGCGGCCACCACGGGCACGGGCGCGTACTTCAGGGCCATGGTGGCGTTCTGGAACGCGGCCACCATGGCGTTGATCTCGGGCAAGTTGCCTTCGAGCGCCTCGAACAGGAGCAGCATCAGGTTGGCGCCCACCGAGAAGTTCTCCCCCTGGTTGCCGATCACCAGGGCGTCGAACGACGTGCCGGCCTCGGCCAGGCTCTTGTGGATCGCCTGGATGATGCCGGCGCCGATCGCGTTCATCTTGGCGTGGAACTCCAGGCACGCCACCCCGTCCCCGAGGTCGATCAGGCTGGCCTCGGGGTTCTCGAACAGGGTGCGCCCCACCCGCTTGAGGTCCGCGAGCACGGTCACCTTGGGCCGGGCCGGAACGGCCACGTGCTTTCGGGCCACTAGGTCCCACGCCAGGGTGGTGAGGCCGTCGCGCAGGTAGAACGACGGAGCGTCGGACGCGGCCAGGGCCAGCACGGCCTCGGGCACGTCCCGGCCCTCGGCCTGCATCCGGTCCACCGACGCCTTTACCCCCAGGGCATCCCAGATCTCGAACGGGCCCAGCTCCCACCCGAAGCCCCACCGGATCGCCCGGTCCACGCTCACGATGTCGTCGGCCACGCCGGGGATCCGCCGGGCCGCGTACAGCAGGATCTCGGCCGTGATGTCCCACGCGAACTTCCCGGCCGGGCTCTTGTCTTTGACCAGCCGGGCCACCCGGGCCGCCGGGTCGTCCATCCCCTTGACCTCGGCCAGCACCGGGAAGCCGGGTTTTTTCTTGGGCCGGTACTCCCCGGTGGCGGGATCGAGGGCCAGGATCGTCTTCTTGCCGCCCTCCTTGACCCGCTTGTAGAACCCGGCCCCGGCCTTCTGGCCGATGCGGCCGTCCTGGATCATCTTGTCGAGCCAGGCCGGAGGCGCGAACACCTCGCGCCGTTCGTCGGCCGGGTCCCCGTCGTACTGGGTGCGGGCCACGTGGGCCAGCACGTCGAGGCCCACGAGGTCGGCCGTGCGGAACGTGGCCGACTTGGGCCGGGCCAGGGCCGGGCCGGTGATCGCGTCCACTTCCTCGACGGTGAGGCTGTGGGTCTCCATGGCCCGCAGGCCGTAGAGCATCGAGAACACCCCGATCCGGTTGGCCACGAAGTTGGGGGTGTCCTTGGCGAGTACCACGCCCTTGCCCAGCACCGTTTCCGCGAACCGGGTGAACGCCGCGAGCACCCCGGGATCGGTGCCCCGGGTGGGCACCAGTTCCAGCAGGTACATGTACCGGGGCGGGTTGAAGAAGTGGGTGCCGAAGAACCGCGGCCGCAGGTCCTCGGGCAGGGCGTCGGCCATCTCGTTCACCGACAGGCCCGAGGTGTTGGTGGTGAGCAGGGCGCCGGGCTTCAGCACCGCGGCCACCCGGGACAGCAGGGACGTCTTGATGTCCATGCGCTCCACAACGGCCTCGACCACCCAGTCCACGTCCGAGAGCTTCTCCAAGTCGTCCTCGAAGTTGCCCGGGGTGACCCGGGCGGCCAGGTCCTTGTGGGCGAATGCGGCCGGGCTCGCCTTGAGGGCGTTCTTGAGCCCGTTGCGGGCGAAGCGGTTGCGCACCTCAGGGCTTTCGAGGTCGAGGCCCTTGCGCCGCTCCTCGTCGGTCGGTTCGGGGGGTACGATGTCGAGCAGCAGGCTGGGGATGCCGGCGTTGGCCAGGTGGGCGGCGATCGCGCTGCCCATCACGCCGGCTCCCAGGACGGCTGCCTTGCGGATTGGGGCCATGGAACTCCTCCTCGATGGGGTTCAGTGAAAGCGCGTCCGAACGCGCGGACGGCGCGCAGCGTACGGGGTCACGTCCGGGGGGCCCGGACGCCGTTCAGGACGATGTCCAGGATCGGGCCGGCCCGGGCGCGCAGGGGGGAGTCGCGGCCGTGCAGGAGCCACGCGGACACGGTCTCGTCGATGGCCCCGAACAGCACCCGCCGGACCGCCCGGGTGGGCACCTCGGGCCGGAGCACGCCGCTGGCCTTGCCGTCGTCCACAGCGCGCTCGATCCTGCGGGCGTACGCCCGCAGCGGGTCCGAGATCGCCCGGCGGATGGCCGGGTCGGGCTGACGGAGCTGGAACTGCAGGAACGACGCCAGCTCCGGGTCGTCCTCCATCACCTGGAGGTGGAGTTCCACCAGCCGCCGGAGCCGTTCCACCGGGTCGGCGGCCGCGGACATCTCCCGGTCCAGGCGGTCCAGGATCCCCTCGAGCACGTGCCGGAACGCGCTGACCAGCAGGTCTTCCTTGCTCCGGAAGTACAGGTACAGGGTGCCGTCGGCCACCCCGGCTTCCCGGGCCACCCGGGCCACGGTGCAGTCATGGTACCCGTGCTGGCTGAACGCCCGGACCGCCGCCCGCAGGATCTGGTTCTCCCGTTCGGCGCGGCGGTCAGCCGGCTGTGCCACCGCCGTTCTCCTCGTACAACGCGTCGAGCCGGTCCTGGTGGTGGGCGGTGATCGCCTTGCGCTTCATCTTCATCGTGGGCGTCACCTCCCCGTCGTCGGCCGAGAACTCGTGGGGCAGAAGCACGAACTTCTTCACCCGTTCGTAGGACGCCAGCTCCGCCTTGGTCTGGAGCTCGTCCACCAGCCGCTCGTAGTAGGACACCACCTGGGGGTCGGCGATCCACTCCTCCACCGAACCGCCCGGGAGCTTCTTCCAATCCACGTACCGGGCGAGCCACTCGGGGTCGGGCACGATCAGGGCGGAGATGAACTTCTTGCGGTCGCCGTAGAGCATGGCGTCCGCGATGTACTTGCTGAGCTTGAGGATGTTCTCGATCTTCTGGGGGGCCACGTTCTTGCCCGCGGCCGTGACGATCAGGTCCTTCTTCCGGTCGGTGATCTTGAGGAAGCCGTCGGCGTCGATCTCCCCGATGTCGCCGGTCATGAAGAACCCGTCGTCGGTGAACACCTCCCGGGTGGCCTCCTCGTTGTTGTAGTACCCCGAGAACACGCTGGGGCCCTTGACCAGGATCTCCCCGTCCCCGGCGATCCGGACCTCCAGGTTCTGGAGCGGGCGGCCCACCGTGCCCACCCGGTTGGCGGCCGGGGTGTTCACAGCGATCACGGGGGACGTCTCGGTGAGTCCGTACCCCTCGTAGATCCGAACCCCGATCGCGTTGAAGAACTTGCCCAGCTCGGGGGACAGGGGCGCCCCCCCCGAGATGAAAAACCGGATCCGGCCGCCGAGCTTGGCGCGCACCTTGGCGTACACGAGCTTGTCCGCGACGGCGTACTGGAGCTTGAGGCCACCGGGCAACGGCCGGCCTTCGGCCTGGAACTCCCCGACCTTCCGGGCCACCCCCAGGGCCCAGAACGTCAGGGCCCGCACCGGCCCGGGCGCCTCGGCCGCCTTGTTCTGGATGCCCGCGTACACCTTCTCGAAGATCCGGGGAACGGTGACCGCGATGGTGGGGGAGACCTGGGCCATGTCCTGGGCCACGGTCTGGATGCTCTCGGCGTACGCGATGGTGGCCCCGCTCCATAGCATCAGGTAGTAGCCGGCCATGCGTTCGAGGATGTGGGCCAGGGGCAGGTGGGCCAGGGACAGGTCCCCCGGGCCGATGTCGAAGTGGGCCAGGGACGCCTCCACGTTGGACAGGATGTTCCGGTGGGTCAGGGGCACGCCCTTGGGTTCGCCCGTGGTGCCCGACGTGAACAGGATCGTGGCCACGTCGTCCTCGGCCACGGCGGCGAGGCGCCGGTCGATCTCGGCCGGGTCCACCTGGCCCGCGTCGCCCTCGAACCCGTCCAGGGATACGATCCTCGGGTCGTCCGCCGTCGCTGCCGCCGCCGACTCGAACACCACCATCCGCTCCAGCCCCGGCACCTCGTCGAGCAGGGGGGCGCACTTCTCCACCTGCTCCGGGTCCGAGACGAACAGGAGCCTGGCGCCGCTGCGCTCGAGCAGGCTCCCCACCTCCCGGCGGGTGAGGGTCGGGTACAGGGGCACGTTCACGCCCCCGGCCGTGAGGATCGCGCCGTCCGCTACCGCCCACTCGAACCGCGTGTGGCTGAGGATCGCGGCCCGGTCCCCCGGGGCCAGGCCGCTGGCCACCAGGGCCCGGGCCACCCGGAGGAGCTGGTCGTAGAACGCACTCCAGGTGATCGGCTGGTAGGTGCCGGCCCGCTTCGTCTGCAGACACGGCTGGTCCGCCCATCGGTCGCGTCGGTCTCTGATCAGCTGGGGGATCGTCACGGGTCACCTCCTGAATGAGCGTTCATTCGGCGAAGACTAGGCAAAGGGGCCCGCCGTGTCAAGGGCAAAAAGGAACCGTGTTTGGAATAGCTGGGTGGGGTATCCTGGAGGTGCTGGGAGGCGGGCGAGAGGAGCTGCCGTGGGCGGAGTCGGGAAGCCGTTGCGGGTCGCGTTGGTGGAGCCGTTCTGGGGGGGCAGCCACCGGGCGTTCGCCGACGGGTGGGCCGCGGCCAGCCGCCACCGGATCGAGGTGTTCTCGCTGCCGGCCCGGTTCTGGAAGTGGCGGATGCGGGGTGCCGCGTTCCGGTTCGCCCGGGACCTGGCGCCCCGGCTGGAAGAGGTCGACCTGGTGTTTGCAACGGGCCTGCTGGACCTGGCCCACCTGCGCGCGCTGTTGCCCGCCCGGGTACCCGCCGCGCTGTACTTCCACGAGAACCAGGCGGCGTACCCCGACCGGCCCGGGGAGGAAGCGCCGGAACGGGACCTCCAGTACGCGTTCACCAACCTGGCTAGCGCGGCCGCGGCCGACGCCGTGGCGTTCAACAGCGCGTTCCAGCGGGAGGCGTTCTTCCGTGCCATGGGCGTTCTGGTCCGCCGGATGCCGGACGCCCGGCCCACGGACGTGCTGGAGGCCGTCCAGGGCAAGACGCGGGTGCTGCACCTGGGGGTCGAACTCGCTGACCTGCCGCCCCGGCAGCCACCGGACGGCGGGCCGCCCGTGGTCCTGTGGAACCACCGGTGGGAGCACGACAAGGCGCCCGAGCTGTTCTTCCGGGTGCTCGGCCGCCTGGCGGACCGGGGGGTGCCGTTCCGGCTGGCCGTGGCCGGGGAGTCGTTCGGCCGGGTTCCCCGGGTGTTCGCGCAGGCGCGCCGGAGGTTGGCGGACCGGGTCGTCCAGTGGGGATACCTGCCCGACCGGGAGGCATACACGGCCCTGCTGGCCCGGTGCGACGTGGTGGTGAGCACCGCCCGCCAGGAAAACTTCGGGATCAGCGTGGTGGAGGCCGTGGCCGCCGGGGCCCACCCCCTGGTGCCGAGGGCCCTGGCCTATCCGGAGGTCCTGCCCGGGCAACTCCACGGCCCGTGCCTGTACGACGGGGAAGGCGACCTGGCCGGCCGGCTGGCCCGGCTACTGGACGGTTCCGAGCGGCGTCTCGATCCCGACGCCCTCAGGCGGGCCGTGGCGCGATACGGCTGGGACTGCCGGGCGCCGGCGTTCGACGGGTTCGTAGACGAGGTTTTTTTGAAGACCGGCCGGTTATGGGGTAAACTGTGAGGCCGTGGTGGGATGGGGGAACCGCCGTCGCACGGCCGGGTGGTGGCTCGGGCTGCTCGCCGCGGTCCTGGCTGCCGGGATGGCGCTCACGCTGCGGGCCGGCCGCGGGCTACCCGCCGTCGATCTCGATCCGCTCGTACTGGCGGGAACCGACCCCCAGCAGTTCGGCGTGGTCGAGCTGGACCGACCAGTCGATCTCGGGGTAGACGGCCCGGAACTTGTCGGCCCCGGGCTCCAGGCCGCCCTTGAGGACGGACGCGGGGTTGCCCGCTTGCGCGTTCACCAGGTCGGCGCACGCCTGGTCCAGGGCCACCGGGTCCGGCGAGGAGGCGAGCCCCACGTCCCCTACGATCGGGGCGTCGTTGTGGCCATAACAGTCGCACGCCGGGCTCACCTGGGTCACGAAGTTCAGGAAGATGGACCGGTCGGCCTTGCCGTGCAGGGCGCCGCACGCGTACTCGGCCATCTTCTCTTGCAGGATTTTGGGGCCCTCGGTCCACTGGATCTGGATGGCCTCCTGGGGGCAGGTGAGGATGCACTCGCCGCAGCCCACGCACCGGTCGGGGTCGATGTGGGCGACCCGGTCGACGGTGATGGCGCCCTGGGCGCACCAGGGGACGCACTCCCCGCAGGCGACGCACCGCTTTTTCTTCACTTTCGGGGCGACGTTTGAGTGCTGGGCGAGCTTCCCCTCCCGGGTGGCACAGCCCATGCCGAGGTTTTTGATCGCCCCGCCGAACCCCGACAGCTCGTGCCCCTTGAAGTGGGTGAGGGCCACGAGCGCGTCGGCCTGGGCCACGGCAGCTGCCACCGACACGGTCTGGAAGTGGCGGCCGGGCACCGGGACCTCGACCCCGGTGCTGCCCCTGAGCCCGTCGGCGATCAGGATCGGGGCGCCCACCACGGCGTACGCGAACCCGTTCTGGACGGCCGTCTCCAGGTGGCCCACCGCGTCGGAGCGGGCGCCCACGTACAGGGTGTTGGCGTCGGTGAGGAACGGCTTGGCCCCGAGGCCCCGGAGCACCTCCACCACCCGCCGGACGAACACCGGCCGGATGAACGAGGTGTTGCCCAGTTCGCCGAAGTGGAGTTTGACCGCGACGAGGTCTCCCTTGCGCACGCGGCCCTCCACCCCGGCCCGCACGAGCAGTTCTTCCACCTTGTCGAGCAGGTTGCGGCGGACGGTGGTGCGCAGGTTGGCAACGTAAACCGGTGACGGCATCGGGTTCCTCCTCGCTGTTCGGGAGCGCCGCCGCCGGACTCTAGTACAAGCGGACTCTCGCCGTCCAGCCCTCCGGGCCGGGCGGGGCCGGGGGCCGAAACCACCGGCGCTTAAGAACGCGCCCAGCCAGGAGGCACACATGTTCGACGTCGGCGACAAAGCGGTCTATCCAGCCCACGGAGTGGGGGAGATTACCGCGATCGAGACCCGGGATATCATGGGGCGGGACATGGAAGTGTACGTGATGCGCATCCTGGACCGTGACATGACGATCATCGTGCCCGTCACCAAGTGCGGGGACGTGGGGCTGCGCCGGGTGATCTGCGACGACGAGGTCGACCGGGTGTTCGAGGTGCTCAAACAGCGCAAGCGGGTGAGCGACAGCCAGACCTGGAACCGGCGGTTCCGGGAGTACAGCGAGAAGATCCGCACCGGTTCGGCGGTGGAGATCGCCAAGGTGCTGCGGGACCTGTACCTGCTGCGCACCGGCAAGAATCTTTCCTACGGAGAGAAGCGCATGCTCAACACCGCGATGGAGCTTCTCAGCCAGGAGATCGCGGTGGCCCGGGGCCAGCAGGCGAGCCAGGCGGAGGCCCAGATCCTGTCGGCCTTCCAGGACGTCTCCGCGTCGGAGGGGTAGGCTTTGCGGCCGAGGACCTTTCGGATACTTCTCCTGATCCTGTGCCTGGCCGCCGGGATCCTGGCGGGCCCCGGTTTCGTGTCGTGGCCCCAGGCCCGGTTGGTGGGGGCGGGGGTCGGGGCGATCGTGTTTCTGGGCCTGTTCCTGGTGGAGCAGATGGTGCTGCGGGCCCCCCCCTACGTGGTGCTGGGCGGCGGGATCGGGGCCCTGGGCGGGCTGCTCGCAGCCCTGTGGGCGCGGCCCGTTTTCGGCCTGATCGACCGGCCGGTGTCAACGTCGGTGGCCGTGGGGGCGCTCCTGGTGTACCTGGGCGTCCTGGCCGGCGCCCGGGGCATCCGGGCGATCCGGGGCGGGCCGGGCAAGACAGGGGTGGCGGCCAGCTCGAGCCCGAAGATCCTGGACACCTCGGCGATCATCGACGGCCGGGTGGCAGACATGGTGGACCTGGGGTTCATCGGCGGGCCCCTGGTGGTGCCCCAGTTCGTGCTCAACGAGGTTCAGGGGATCGCGGACAGCTCGGACCCCCTGCGCCGGGCCCGGGGCCGGCGGGGACTGAGCATCCTGGAACGGCTCCAGGGCATGGAAGGGATCGAGGTCCGGATCACCGACCAGGATTTCCCACGGATCAAACAGGTGGATGCGAAGATCGTGGCCCTGGCCAAGGCCACCCACGCCACCGTGGTCACCAACGATTTCAACCTCACCAAGGTGGCTGAGCTCCAGGGCGTCCGGGTCCTGAACATCAACCAGCTCGCCCACGCGTTGCGACCGGTGGTCCTGCCGGGGGAGGAACTGCAAGTCACCCTCCAGAAGGAGGGCAAGGAGCCCGGCCAGGGGGTCGGATACCTCGAGGACGGCACCATGGTGGTGGTCGAGGGGGGCGGTGAACGCCTCGGCCAGTCGGTGAGGGCGGTGGTCACGTCGGTACTGCAAACCACGGCCGGCCGGATGATCTTCGCCCGGCCCAAGGACCAGGCCGGCGAGGCGGGGGACGGAGGCCAGCGCCGGAGGGTGTGGAGACGGCGAGGGTGAACGTCTGGTGCCTGGTGCCGGCCGGGGGGGCGGGCCGGCGCATGGGGGTGGCCGAGCCCAAGCAGTTCCTGGACCTGGGCGGCCGCCCCGTTCTCGTGTGGACGCTGGAGTCCCTGGCCGGGTGGGGCCGGTGGGCGGGGCTGGTGGTGGCCGCACCGGCCGACCGGGTGGAACGGGTGCGGGGCCTGGTGCAGGGGGCGGGACTCGGCGGGCTGGTGTCGGTGGTGCCGGGAGGCGCCGAGCGCCGGGACTCGGTGCGCAACGGCCTGGAGGCCGTGACGGCCCGGGGCGGCGGCCCGGACGACCTGGTATTCGTGCACGACGGGGTCCGGCCGTTCCCGCCGGTGGACCGGTTCGACGAACTGGTCGCGGCGGCCCGGCCCGACGGTGCCCTGCTGGCGGTGCCGTGCCAGGACACCCTGAAGAGGGCCGAACACGGCGCGGTGGCCGCCACGGTGGACCGGTCGGGTCTGTGGCGTGCCCAGACGCCCCAGGTGTTCCCCCTGGGGCTCCTCGAGCGCGCCATGGAAGAGGCGGGCCGCAGCGGTGCTGCGGTGACCGACGAGGCGTCGGCCGTGGAGGCCCTCGGCCGCCGGCCCCGGATCGTGCCAGGGGACGGCAGGAACCTGAAGGTCACCGTGCCCGAGGACCTGGAGGCGGCCCGGAGCCTGGCCGGCCTGGCCAGGGGGTGGGCGGTGGGCCACGGGTTCGACGTGCACCGGCTCGTCGCGGGCCGGCCCCTGGTGCTGGGGGGGGTCGAGGTTCCCCACGACCGCGGCCTGCTCGGCCACTCGGACGCGGACGTGCTGGCCCACGCGGTGTGCGACGCGTGCCTGGGCGCGGCCGGGCTGGGGGACCTGGGGCGCCACTTCCCCGACACCGATCCCCGGTGGGCCGGAGCGTCGAGTCTGGACCTGCTCCGGCGGGTGGCCTCCCTGGTCCGGGGGCGGGGCTGGGAGGTGGTGCGGGTGGACGCGACCCTCGTGGCCCAGCGGCCGAAGGTGGCCCCCTACGTTGCCGGGATGGAGCGGAACCTGTCCGCAGCACTGGGGCTCGGGCCTGGCGGCGTCACGGTGAAGGCCACCACCACCGAAGGGCTCGGGTTCGAGGGCCGGGAGGAAGGGCTCTCGGCCCACGCCGTGGCCCTGGCCGTTACACCTTCACCCCTTTCTGGAGCAGCTCGACCTGCAGGCGGGTGATCTGGCGGGACAGGGCGCTCTCGGTCCGCGCAGACAGTCCCAGGAACCGCAGGCGGACCCGCGCGTCGAACGCCGTGGCCGCGGCCTCTGGTCTGCTTTCGAGCACTTCCCCGGTCAGGCCCCGCAGGAACTCCCCCGGCCCGAACTTGATGTCCAGGACGACCGTCTGGCCGGGGGCGGGCGCAGGGGAGGCCACCGACAGCTGGGCCCCGCCCAGGCTGAGGTTGTACAGGATGCAGGGCCTGCGCGCCTTCTCCAGGCGGGCGGCGACCCTTTCCAGGCAGGTCGCGGGTTCCCCCGTGGGGCGGCCGGCCCGCATCCGGCCGAGGGTCTCGGCGTCGAGCAGAGGGTCGAGTACCGCCCACTCGCCCTTGAGGGGTACGGCCACCCGGTAGTGGGCCCGCTGGTTCATCCGGTCGACCCCGTCGGGCCGGACCGTCAGCCGGTACCCCTGGTGGGCCACCCGGTTGATCTGGAACGGGGCTGGACCTGCCAGCGTACCCCGCAGGACCAACACCCCGGTCGGGGTGGGCACGGAGAGAACCGCGCGTCCGCCCGCCCGGTCCGGAAGGGCTCGTTGCTGCCGGACCGGTACCATCAGCACCTGGCCGTCCCGGACGTCCACGCACACGATCTCGAGCACGGGGCCGCCGGCCTCGTCCACGACCCTGCCCCTGGCCTGGACGATCTCGGCGGCCCAGGGGGGCGCGTCAGGAGGGGCCGAGTTTTCGGATTCGTTCTGAGGGGGCTTCAATCTCGGTGATCCGCAGCGCAAAGTGATCGGTTCCCACCACGACCAGCTCCCCCTTGGCCAACACCCGGTCGTTGACCACCAACTCCACCAGCGCCTCGGTGTCCTTGTCCAGGTCCATGATCGATCCGGGTCGCAGGCGCTGGATCTCCCTGAGCGGCATCCGGGCCTCCCCCAGCCGCACCATGGCCTCCACCTCGATGTCGAGGATGAGGTCGATGTTTCGGATGTCCGTAGGAACCGCCGTCCGGACCGGCTGCGTCCCGCCTGCGGTCGGGGGGGGCTCGGCGGCGGGGGCGGGTGAGTCCTCGCGGGGCTGCTCGGCGCCGTCGTCCGCCGACAGCAGCCCCGCGATCTCCCGCGCCACCTCCACCGGGAGCAGCAGCCGCAACGGGGCGTCGAGGACGTCGGCCACCTTGATGCTGCCCACGCCGAGGAACGCGTGTCCCCACGGGAGGGCCTCGGTCAACTGGGCCGCGTCCACCTCGGCCACCTCGGGGGTGGCGAAGCCCACCTCCCGGCCCAGGGTGGCGGAGATGGTCGGGGCGCCGCTGCCGGCCACCTGGGTCAGGGCTTCCTTCAGGGCGTCCAGGTCTGATTCGTCCAACGCGTCCTTCTCGGCCCCGTCCCCCCCGAGGATCAGGTCGGCGAGAACCCCCGCGTCCCGGTGCCGGAGGAGGAACGCCATTTCTCCCTGGAAGCCGGACCGGAACGGGAAGCGGGCCAGAAGCCCCTTCTCGCCCGCCAGATCGGCCAGGTCCACGGCCTGGCCGATCCCCTCGGTCACGGACGCGTCCACGGCGAGCATCGCGGCCAGCGCGGAGTTGGCCGATGCGAAGAAAACCCGGGTGACCTTCTCCACCGCCTCGACTTCGGCAGGGCTGAGGTCGTCCACCGCCCCGGCAGGCGCTTCGTCGCCGGTGGCGTTGAGCAGACGGTCGATCTCTTCCTGGCTCAGGATGTCGGACATTGCGGGCCTTGGCCTTGGGTTGGGGTGGCCGGGCGGGTGCGCAGGGTCACGCCCCTGCCCCGCCTTGCACGAGTTCGAACGAGTCGTCCGGCTCGTCACCGGCCTCGTCGGGCTCCCTCTCCTCGATGGGGGCCAGGATCCGGACCGCGCGCCGTCCTTTGCGCGCGCCAAAACGGGCGCGGAACTTGGGCCGTCCCTCCACGGACACCGTCACGGGTGCGCCGGTCTCCTGGCCGAGGGGGATCAGGTCGCCCACCTGGAGGGCCAGGATCTCCCGGATGGGCAGCACCGGTCGCGCCAGGTCCACGGTGAG
>JAJRUI010000148.1 GCA_024277875.1 Deferrisomatales bacterium | reverse complement strand
CCGTGGTCGTCGTGCACCAGGATCTCGGTGCCGTACAAGGCTTCCAGGGTCTCCTTGCGCAGGGCCTGGTCCGGCGGGCCGGCCGCGCACAACCGCCGGTTCAGGGCCACCACCTGGTTCAGGTACGGGTACACCAGGTTGACGTCGTGGGTGACCATCAGGGTCGTCAGGCTGCGCTCCCGGTGGGTGTCGGCCAGCAGTTCCATCACGGCCTGTTGGCTGCGAACGTCCAGGCCGGTGAACGGCTCGTCCAGCAGGAGGATGCGTGGATCCCGCACCAGGGCACGGGCCACGTTGACCCGCTGGAGCTGCCCCCCCGACAGCTGCCCCGCCGGGTGCCGGGCGAACCCGGCCATGCCCACGGCCTCGAGACACGCGAGCGCCTTCTCGCGTCCTTTCCGGCCCGGCCGCCTGAACAGCCCGAGGCCGGGGTACAGCCCCATCAAGACGACGTCAAGCACCCGGACGGGGAAGTGGGCGTCGATCCGCGAGGTCTGGGGCACGTACCCGATCTCCCTGCGGAGCTTCTCGAGCTGGTGGCAGCACCGGTCGCCCACGTGGATGCGCCCCCGTATCGGGGTGATCAGCCCGAGCACGCCCTTCAGGAAGGTGGTCTTGCCCGAACCGTTGGGGCCGATGATCGCCACCATCGCGCCCTCGGGAATCTCGAGGGAGACGTCGTCCAGGGCGGGGATCCCGTCGTAGGCCAGGGTGACGTTCTCGAACCGGATGGCCGGGGCCGGTGCGACGGGCAGCGTGCTCACCGGCCGCCTTCGGACAGGGCCGCGATCAGGGTGGCCGCGTTGGCCCGGAGCAGGTCCAGATAGGTCGTGGCGTTCCCGGTCCCGAGCAGGGGGCTCAACGCCACAACCCGGATCCCCGTCTCCTCGGCGAGCACCTCGGGGATCTTGGACGAGAGCTGGGGTTCGGTCACCAGCACCCGCAGGTGTTCGGCCCGGATCCGGTCCACCAGCCGGGCCAGGCTGCGGGCCGACGGCTCCTGCCCGGGACGGCCGGTCACCACCCCGGCCACTTCGAACCCGAGCGCCCGGGCAAAGTACGGCCACGCGCCGTGGTACGCGAGGAACCGCTTGTCCGGCAGGCGCGCCACCCGCTCCCGGATCGCCCGGGCCGCCGACCGGATCCGCCGGGCGTACGCCTCGAACCGGTTCTGGTAATAATCCCCGGGGAACGGGTCCGCCTCCTCCAGGGCCCACGCGATGTTGCGGCACATGATCACCGCGTTGTCCGGGTCGAGCCACACGTGGGGGTTCCCCTTGTGCTCGCCGGAGTGGCCGCCTCCGTCGTCGATCACGGACACCCCCCTGGACGCGTCCACCACGATCAGCTCGATGTTCCTTGCGTTCTGGATCGCGCCGTCCAGCCACTCTTCCAGGCCGAGCCCGACCCGGACCAGCACGCGGGAGCCCGCGATCCGTTTCACGTCGGAGATGGTGGGCTCGTAGGAGTGGGGGTTCTCCAGCCCGGTGAGCAGGCTGTGCACCTCCACCCGCTCACCCCCGATCTGGCGCGTCCAGTCGGCCAGGCCGGGCAGGGTGGTGGTCACCCGGATCCGGTCCGTGCCCACGGCCGGGCCGGCGAGCGACAGGAGCAGGCATAACAACACCAGCGTTCGCATGACGTTCCCTCGACGGGTACTATCAGCTATAGAGGCCAACGAAAATTTTCCCGAATGCTCTCTTCTCTCTTGGGGATGCTCGGGGTGGGGTCCGGTGGAGCGCCGGGTGCGGCCCCTTGCTCGCCTCGTACCAGGACGCCTGGTGCGCCGACAGGGCTCGGCACGCCGCTTTCGCAGGGCCCGCGGGCGTGTCAGCCAGGCATCGGGTGCTGCACTCGCCCCCGGCCTGAACCGGGCGCCACCCCGGGGTCGTGCGGCAATGTTTTTGAAGGTCTCTGTGTATGGTTCCAACGGACCTCCGGGCCAGCGCCGGCGCCCGTTCCACCGCGGTTCATCCTCCCGACAGGACAGGGGAACTCTCTGGAAAAACAGGGGGATTCTAAGAACGCCCCGACGCCCGCGTCAACCGGAACCGGCCGTCACGGGCCGAGGTCCAGGCCGGCCAGGTCCCGGGCCGCCCGTTCGTATGCGTCCAGCAGGAACGCTTCCTCTTCGTCGCCGTGGGCCGCGGACAGGGCGCCGCCGCCGTGCACCGCGAACACCCCGCGGTTGAGCAGGGCGAGGCGAAGCTCCCGGTCCTTGGCCCGGACGTGGGTTTTCGCCGCGATGTCCCCCGGACTGTCCAGGGTGCGGTCGTCTCCCCGGAGCAGGTGGGTCATGAACAGGCTGCCCCGGCCTGTGCAGACGGCCGGCCATCCCGCCCGTTCGAAGGCATCCTCCACTGCCCGGCGCACCCGCTGTCCCCGGGCGTCCAACTCCTGGTACAGCCCGTCCCCCCCGGCCTCCAGGGCGTCCAGGGTGGCCTGGGCCGCGGCCAGGGTCAGCGGGTTGCAGCTGAACGTGCCGCCGCCCACCAGCACCGGCCGGTCCGCTCCGCGGGAGGTCAGGGGGTCGGCCGCGGCCAGGATGTCGGCCCGGCCACCGTACACGCCCAGGGCCAGCCCGCCCCCCACGATCTTGCCCAGGGTGGTCAGGTCCGGCCGCACGCCGTACGCGTCGGCCAGTGTGCCGTACCGGAACCGGAAGCCGGTGATGATCTCGTCGAAGATCAACACTGCCTTCTCCCGGTCGCACGCCTCCCGGAGGTACCCGAGGTACTCGGGCCGGGCCGACACGAACCCGCCCGACCCGATCATGGGCTCCACGATGATCCCGGCCACGTCCCCCCGGAGCCCTGCCAGGACCCGGGCCGTGCCGTCCACGTCGTTGAACTGGATGGTCGCCACCCCCTGTTCCCGCGCCGGCAGCAGGCCCGGGCCCTCGGCGCCCCGGAACGGTGCCTTGACCGAGAACGACAGGTCGGTGCTGGCGCCGTGCCACCCCCCCTCGGCCTTCAGGATCCACGGGCGGCGGGTGAAGCCCCGGGCCAGGCGCACCGCGTACATGGTGGCCTCGGTGCCGGTGGTGCACAGCCGCATCCGTTCCAGAACGGGAACGGCCCGCCGGAGGGTCTCGGCCAGTTTTACCTGGGCCTCGGAGGGCACGCCCCAGTGCCACCCGCCCTCGAGCGCCCGGACCACCGCATCCCGCACCCCAGGGAACCCGTGGCCCAGGATCAGGGCGTAGTGGCCCATCCACAGGTCCAGGTACCGGTTGCCGTCCGCGTCGGCCAGGTGGGCGCCCTCGGCACCCGTGGCGAAGAACGGGTACGGGTCGAATCGCCGCAGGTTGTGGCAGATCCCCCCGGGGAACAGGTCTTGGGCCCTGCGGTTCAGGGCGTCCGAGGTCGAGGTGCGTCTGCGATAGGTCTCGAACAGGTCCACGGCGGCTCTCCCGGAAGCACCGGGCGGGAAGCGCCCGGACGGCTGCGTGGTTGTAGCACCGGGCCGCACCCGGCGCAAGGGAACTGCGCCGGGACCTCAAGAATCACGTCGGGTTGGACGAAGGGTGCAGGAGTTCACAGGGAGGTGGCATGGCCGTACCCGATCCGGTTCCGACCCCTGGAATCGACCCCGAGACCTATGACCGGATCTCCCGGCTGGTGTACGCCCACACCGGCGTGAGGCTGGGGCCGGGCAAGGAGTACTTCGTCGAGGGCCGCCTGGGCGGGCTCCTCGAGGAGTTGGGGTGCTCGGGATGGGCCGAACTGCCCGACCGCCTGGCCGCGGCCCGCCGCCGGGGGGCCGACGCGCTGATCCGGGCGGTGGTGACCCACGAAACCCGGTTCTTCCGGGACCAGGTGCCGTTCCGGGCCCTGGCCGAGAGGGTCGTGCCGGACATGGCCGGCGCAGCCCGGGAGGACGGCGGGCGGCTGCGGGTGTGGTGCGCCGGGTGCAGCACCGGCCAGGAGCCCTACAGCGTGGTGATGGCCGTGTGGGACCGGATCAGGGCAGAAGGGCTGGACGTGGCGGTGTGGGCGACCGACATCAGCGACCGGGCGCTGGACAAGGCGCGCCGGGCACGGTATGAAGCGCAAGACGTGGGTCGCGCCGTCACCCCGCAAGGGGTGGAACGGTGGTTCGACCGGCAACACGACGGCCGCCTGCGGGTGTGCGCTTCCGTGCGAGAGCGGGTCCGGTTCGCCCGGCTCAACGTGCTGCGCGATCCCACGCCAGAAGGCCGGTTCCACGTGGTCTTGTGCCGGAACGTGGGGATCTATTTCGACCGGCCGGCCCGAAAGCACCTGTACCGGGTGCTGGGCCGGGTGCTCGGCCCCGGAGGGTACCTGCTGCTCGGGGCGGCCGAGACCCTGTTCCCCCCGGTGCCGTGGTTCAAGACCTGCTATTTCGACCGGACGCTGCTGTTTCGCCGCACCCCCGGAGCCGTGCCATGAGACGCAAGACCGCGGAAGACCGCCCACCCGCCGACCGCCGGGCCCACCCCCGGTCCCCGGTGGTGGTGCGAGAGGCCCGGTGCATCGCGGGGATCGACGTGTTTTTCGGCTACGCGACCAACGTGAGCCGGAGCGGGCTGTTCATCAACTCCCCCCGTACCCGCAAACCCGGAGAGGTGTTCGAGTTGCGGTTTTCCCTGCCCGGCGACGACCACGTGTTCGCGTGCCGGGCCGAGGTGATGTGGTCCCGGCACTACGCCACCGGGTCCCACGATCCGCAGGGGTTAGGGCTGCGGTTCCTCGATCTGCCCGAGAGCGAGGCCAGCCGCATCGACGCGTGGATGGCGGCCCGCGCCCCGGAGTGAGCGGTCCGGGTCAGGTTCGGAACAACACGTAGACCGCCGAACCGTCCGGCGTGCGCCTGGCCCGCAGCAACTCCATGTGGCGCAGGGTGGCGAACGCCCGCTCCACCCGTGGCGCAGCCTCGCCCAGCAACGCCGGCGCGTCGGCCCTGGGCACCTCTCCCCGGTCCTGGACCAGGTCGTGGAGCCGCTTTTCCAGGCCGCGCAGTTCGTCGGTCCTCGCCCGTCCGCCGGCGTCCTTGGCCGCGTGCACGGCCCACGGGTCGCACGCCCGGGCCGGGCTCAACCGGTCCATCAGGCAGTCCTCGCACCACGTCCGTCCGCCGTGCTCGACCACCTCCTCTGCCGGCACGTCCCGGCCGCACTTCGTACAGGTCGCCATCGCCGTCTCCTTCCCGGTAACTTCCGCTGGGATGCTAGGGGACTAGCAGGATGCGGAAAAACCCCATCCGTGGGTTTTTCAGCGACGGCCTCTCGGGGACGGCCCCGTGACTCGCCCCATCCATGGGGCTTGCCCGTTGGGCGTTTCTATGAAACGTCCGATTCCGCTTTCCTGCGGAATCGTCGAGGCCGTTCAAATCACTCGGTTTTTCAAGCCTCGTGATTTGGCGCCCCTTCCGTGGGGCGCGTAGCAGGTTGCTTTTTCCGCAACCTGCTAGGACGCTGGGAGGCTTGAAAACCTCTGTGGTCTCCCATGGTTGCATGTGCAGAATCCCCTCCCCATCCTCCCAGCGGGCCTGGGGCCTGCTGGAGAGCCAGGCGCAGCTCCTCGACTCGCCGTGCCCCCCGAACCCGTGTTGTCGAACCTTCGCCGGCCACCCGCCCAGACCGTTCCGGCAACGGCATACGAGGGCGCGGCGATCGGATGCCGCAATCGCGCCCGGCCGGAGGCAGGCCCCAGGCCCGCCGCCGGCTACGGCATCACCGGCAACGTTACTTCCACCATTGCCGGGCCCCTCAGGGGCCTGACGAGGCTTCAGATTTCGCAACCTGCTACCCCCCCGCCGGCGGCAGCAGCACCTGCCGGGCGCTCAGGATGTTGGGCAGCCCCCGCAGGGCGTCCAGCACGCCGTCCTCCACGGTCCCGTCGACGTTCACCAGGTTGATCGCGGTGCCTCCCGGCTCACCCCGGCCGTTGTGCATGCCCGAGATGTTCACCCCGTGTTCGCCCAGGCAGGTGCCGATCGCGCCGATCACGCCGGGCACGTCCCGGTTGTAGATCAGGATCAGGTTGCCCTCGGGCACCGCGTCGAGGCGGAAGTCGTCGAACCGGACGATCCGCGGCTCCCGCCGGCCGAACAGGGTCCCGTCGATCCGGCGGTCCCCCCCGTCTCCGACTACCCGGACCGACACCAGATCGGTGAAGTCCCCCACCTCGGTGGACGTTCCGGCGAGCACCCGCAGACCCCGTTCCCGGGCCACGGCCGGCGCGTTCACCAGGTTCACCCGGGCCGACAGTGCCGGCGCCAGGAGCCCCTTGAGCACCGACGCGGCCACCAGGTCGGTGCCGTCACCGGCCGCCCGGCCGTGGCACGTGATCTCGACCCGTTCGATCGGGCCGCCCGCGGTCTGGGAGAGGAACGCGCCCAGGCGTTCGGCCAGGTCCAGGAACGGTCCGAGCCGCTGCAGCGTCTCGAGCGGCACGCTCGGGGCGTTGAGCGCGTTGGGCGCGACGCCGGTGGACAGGAACGCGATCACGTTGTCCGCCACCTCCACGGCCACCCCCTCCTGGGCCTCCTTCGTGGACGCGCCCAGGTGGGGGGTGAGCACCACCTCTTCCCGGTCGTACAGGGGGTGGGGCGGGGGAGGTTCCTGCTCGAAAACGTCCAGGGCGGCTCCGGCGACCCGGCCATCCTCCACGGCCCGCTCCAGGGCGTCCTCGTCCACGATGCCGCCCCGGGCACAGTTGACCACCAGCACACCCGGCTTCACGCGGGCCAGGGCGTCCTCGCCCAGCAGGCCCCGGGTCTCGGGCGTCAGGGGCGTGTGCACCGTGATCGCGTCGGCCCGCGACAGGAGCCCGTCCAGGTCCACCCGTTCCACGCCCAGCTGGCCGGCGCGGTCGTCGGTGAGGTACGGGTCGTACGCGATCACCCGCATCCGCAACCCCTGGGCGAGTTCCGCCACCACCGAGCCCACCCGGCCGACCCCCACGATCCCCAGGGTCTTGCCCCGGAGTTCCCGGCCCAGGAACCGCTTCTTGTCCCACCGCCGGGCCTTCATGGACGCGCACGCCTGGGGGATCTTCCGCGCGAGGCCCAGGAGCAGGGCCACGGCGTGCTCCGCCGTGGTCACCACGTTGCCGCCGGGGGCGTTCACCACGGCCACCCCGCGCCGGGTCGCCGCGTCTACGTCGATGTTGTCCACGCCGATGCCGGCCCGGCCCACCACCCGCAGATCTTTGCCGGCGTCGAGCACGGCCTCGGTGACCTTTACGTTGGACCGTACGATCACGGCGTGGAACCCGGGCACGGTGCGGGCCAGGGCCTCGGGGTCGTTGATCGGCTCCACCCGGACCGAGAACCCGGGGCGGGTGGCGAACCGGTCCAGGGCGGCCTCGCCCAGGGGGCAGGTGACGAGCACGCGGAAAGTGTCAGGCATCGTCGGTTCTCCCTTCGTGGAAAGCGATCACGTCCTTTGCCGCCCGGACGACGTCCGGGCCGAACGCCCCCAGACAGGCTGCCAGCTCCGGGGGCAAGGGGGCCCGCAGGTCCAGGAACTCGCCAGAGGTGGGGTGGTCCAAACGCACCCGGTACGCGTGCAGGAACGGCCGTGCGAGCCCGCACACTTCGGCGACGTCCACGTTGAACCCCGGGTCGCCGTACCGCCGGTCGCCGGCCACGGGGTGGCCCACCCGGGCCAGGTGGCGCCGGAGCTGGTGGGTCCGCCCGGTGACCAGCTCGAGTTCGAGCAGCGCGGCGCGGAACGGCTGGGCGCACCGGTGGACCGTGCGGTACCGGGTGACCGCGTCCTGGAGGCGGCTGCCCCGTTTCGGGTGGTCCGGGGGCAGGGACCGCTGCCGGGAGTCGGCCCGGCGCACCAGGGGGATCCGGATCTCCCCGGCCCCGGGCTTGGGCCATCCGTCCACCAGGGCCAGGTAGCGTTTCTCCAGGCGTCCCTGCTGCAGGTGGCGGCCGAGCCGCCGCTGCGCCGGCCGGGTTTTGGCCACCAGGACCAGCCCCGACGTGCCGATGTCCAGGCGGTTGGCCAGGGCGGGCTGGAACGGGGTGTCCGGGCGGGTGCCCAGGTACGCCCGGACCCGCTCGACCAGGGTGTCGCCCCCGTGGCCCAGGGCGGGGTGGCTCGCGCACCCGGCGGGTTTGGACAGGGCGAGCAACTCCGCGTCCTCCCGGACCAGCCAGAACGGCCCGGCCGGGGTGTCCACGGGTTCGTGGCGCCGCTGGGCCGGGGCAGGACGGCGGGGATCGGCCACCGGCAGGTCCAGCAGGAGGGTGTCCCCCTTTTTGAGCCGATGGTCCGGGCGGCACCGCCCGTCCTCGAGCCTGATCTCCCCGGCGCGGAGCTTCCGGGTCACTTGCCGAGGCGTCACTTCAGGGAAGGCGCGCCGCACCGCTTCGAACACGGTGAGGCCGTCCCAGGCGGCGCCGATGTGCACCTTGCGGAGGACGGTTCGTGGGGCGGTCACGACAGGGGTGCGGTCCGGAGAGAGATCATGGGGCGCGGGCGGTGCAGGACAGGGCGCCCTCGTCCAGTGCGTTGCGATCCAGGAGCATGTCCACGGCCACCAGCCCCCCGCACGGTCCCGGGCCCCCGTCCCGGGACGGGTCCCGGTACCGGCACCCGTCGGGAAAGTACGCGCACCGGGAGCACTGGGTGCGCGACAACAGGTCGTCGTGCCGGAGGACCGGCGGCGGCCGCCGTCCCCGCAACCGGTGCAGGTGCTCCAGGACGTCGCCGTCCTCCTGCACCCGCCGGGCCAGCCACTGGTACGCGGCGCACCGGTGGGTCTCCTCCCACGGTTTGAAAAAACGGCAGTGCTCGGCGCACACGAGGCGTTCCAGTTGCTCGGACCGTGATCGCATGGCGCTTCCCCTTCCCAACGAGATCGTGCCCGCCGGACACCCTACCCATTTCCGGGGTTCTGTCAACCGGTCGCCCGCCTCAGGCCGGGAACCCCATGGCCCTGCGCGCCGCCCGGAACGGGCCGGTCCACCGCCCGTCTGCGTCCCGGACCACCAGGGGCGGGTCGTCCCGGACCCCGTCGCCCGGCTCGGCCCGGAACAGGGTGATCAGGCTGTCGCGCCCTTCCCGGAACACCACTGGCCGGCACCGGATTCGCCCCAACCCGGCGGTGATCGCCGTGGCCACGTTCTCGTTCCGGTACCGGGTGGCGTGGACCCAGGTTACCGTTCCCCCCCTCGCCAGGTGGCGGGCAGCCACCCCCAGATAGTCGGCCGTGCCGCCCCGGTCCTCGAACCGGCACGGGCCCCGCTGGGGCAGGGTGCTGCGCCGGCCCGTGCCCCGGGGCAGGTACGGGGGGCTCGCCGTGACCAGGTCGAACCGCTCGTCCGGTCGCAGCATGCTCCGGTCCCTCAAGTCCCCGGTCCGGATCTCGACCCGGCCGTCCGCCCCGTTGTACCGGGCCGTGCGCCGGGCGAGGGCTGCGGACCGGGCCTGGGCCTCCACCCCCACCAGCCGGGCCGCCGGGAACCGCCATAGCACCAGCAGGCCCACCGATCCCACGCCGCACCCCAGGTCCAGCACGGCGGCCGGGTCCCGGCCGCGGCCGGTCCACGCGTCGCAGGCCGCCCACGCGGTGAGCAGGTCGTCGGTGGAATACCGGTGGCCCCTGCGGAGCTGGAAGATCCGCCAGTGGCCGGCGAGGCAGTCCAGGGTCTCGTCCGGGCCGGGAACGAGGTCGGGATCGCCCCGGGCCCCGGGCGGCACCGGCCCCGGCGGGTCCCAGCCGGCCGGCCGCCTACGCACCGAACCCCTCGAGCTCATCGAACCCCAGCGCGGCCAGGTCCCGGGCCAACTCCGGTGCCGACCGGAACGGGATGCCCGTCATGCCGGCCGCAGCGGCTGCCCGGGCGAAGGGCGCCACGTCGTCGGTGTACGCGAGTTCGCCGCCGGGCATGCCCATGGCCGCCGCCGCTTCCCGGTAGATCTCCGGCGCGGGTTTCATCACGCCGGCCTCGAAGCTGTACACCCGGGCGCGCAGCAGCCGGAACTCGGGGGTCTGCTCGATGAACAGCCGGGCGTGCTCCGGACTCGTGTTGGACAGCAGGCCCAGGGGCCTGCGTTCGGCCAGCCGGGCCAGCAGTTCGGCCATGCCCGGCACCGGCCGGAAGATCGCCAGGTACGCGCCCAGGAACCGCTCCCGGCTCACCGGGAACCCGGCGTCGGCCAGTGCCCGGAGCACGTCTTCCAGGCCGGCCCGGCCGCTCTCGTACGCGTCGTGGATCCCGATCCGGGCCACGCCTTCCAGCCACGCGCCGGCCCGGTCCCCGGCCAGGCGGCGGGCCATCTCGCCGTAGTCCACCTCGTAGAGCACGTTGCCGAAGTCGAACACCACACCGGTCACGGATTCCCTCCTCGGTTGAAGGGCCGACCGTACCGCCGCCGCCCCCCCGGATCAAGGCCGGGGTCGAATCGGGCACCGGGATGGGGTAGGATGCCCACCGTCGTTCCCGGCCCCCGGGAGCGGTTTGCCCCCTTTCCCCCGCTGCGAGGAGTTCCCCATGGGTAACGGCGACGACATCCAGAACCTCGACCTCAACCGCCTCCGGCTCGACCGGGCGAACCTGTACCGGGAAGAGGTGTTCACCGACCTCCGGGTGGGCTCGGTCCGGCGCCTCGCCCCGGTCACGGCGGACGGTGCTCCGGACCTCGGCCGGCCCACCCTGTTCACCGGCGAGACCCAGATCCTCACCCCGGCCGGGCCCCTGCCGGTCACGTGCAAGATCGAGGCGTCTTCCCTGGAGGAGGCGTTGGAGCGGTTTCCCGGGGCGATCAAGGCCGCGGTGGACGAGATGGTCGCCGCGGCCGAGGAGATGCGCCGGCAGGAGGCGTCCCGTCTCGTGATCCCCGGCCGGGACCAGGTGGGCCGCCTGAAGCTGTGAGCCGTCGCTTCTCGGACGCTAGGATGCTGGGACGTTATAGAGACCAACGAAAGTTTTGCCGGTTTCTCTCAGATTGATTGTTCCGCAACCTGCGAAAGGACTGCTGACGTGAGCCAGGCTACGGACCGATTGCCCACCTGGGACCTGACGCTCCTGTACGACGGGCCCGGCGACCCGGCCCTGGAGCGGGATCTCGACCGGATCGTGCCGTTGGCCCGGTCGTTTCGGGACGCGTGGCGCGGCCGTCTGGCCGGGGCCGGTGCGCCCGACCTGCTCCAGGCCGTGGAGGCGTACCAGGAGGTGGTCCGGGCGCCCCTGGGGCCGGTGGCGTTCGCCCACCTGGGGTTTGCCGACGACGCCACCGACCCCGCCCGGGTCGCCCTGCTCCAACGGGTGCGGGAACTGGCGACCGCGGCCCACCGGGAGACCCTGTTCCTGCCCCAGGAGCTGGACCGGATCGACGACGAGCGGTTCGCCCGACTCGTGGCCGATCCGGCCCTGGTACGGTACCGCCACTTCCTGGAGCAGGAGCGGGCGGCCAGGCCCCACCGGCTGTCCGAGCCCGAAGAGGCAGTGCTCACCCTCAAGGACCTGGCGGGCCGCGCCGCGTTCGTGCAGCTGTTCGACCAGCTGACCGCGTCATTCCGGTATCGGTTCGAGGTGGACGGAGCGGAGCGCGAACGCACGGGGTCCGAGATGCTCGCGTTGCTCAAGCACCCCGACCGGTCGGTCCGCCGCAGGGCGTACGAGGCGTTCACCGCCGCGTACGAGCGCGAGCAGGTGGTGCTGACCTCGGTGTGGAACGCCCTGGTGCTGGACCACCGCCAGACCCTGGAACTGCGGGGGTACGACGACCCCATGGCGCCGGTGCACCAGCGCAACGAGGTCACGCCCCGGGCGGTGGAGACCCTGATGGCGGTCACCCGGGACCATTACGGCCTGGCCCGGCGGTACTACCGGTGGAAGGCCGGCCAGCTCGGCGTGGACCGCCTGTGGAGCACCGACCTGGTGGCTCCCCTGCCCGGGCCCGAACCCCCCCCGGTGTCGTTCGATCGGGCCCGGACGTGGGTGGTCGAGGCGTACGAGGCGTTCGCCCCCGGGTTCGCGGCGATCGCCCGGGGGTTCTTCGACGAACGGCGGATCGATGCCCCGCCACGCCCCGGCAAGTCGGGCGGCGCGTTCTGCATGGGGGTGGCCCCGGACCTGCCGGTGTATGTGCTCCTGAACTTCACCGGCAAGGTGCGCGACGCCGCCACCCTGGCCCACGAACTGGGCCACGGCATCCACTTCACCCTGGCCCGGGCCCAGCCGCTGTTGGAGTACAGCCCCGTCCTGCCGCTGGCCGAGACGGCCAGCGTGTTCGGCGAGCTGCTCCTGGCCCGCCGCCTGGCGGACGAGGGCCTGGAACCGGCCGTGCGGCGCGGCCTGCTGGCCGAGCGGATCGAGGACATCATCGCCACCACGTTCCGCCAGAACCTGTACACCGAGTTCGAGTACCGGGCCCACCGGGAGGGCGCGGGTGGGTACCTGCCGGCCGAACGGTTGTGCGCGCTGTGGACCGAGCACCTGGACGCGGTGTACGGCGACACGGTGGAGACCGTGCCGGCCAGCCGGTGGGCGTGGAGCGCGATCCCCCACTTCGTGCACACCCGGTTCTACTGCTACGCGTACGTGTTCGGTGAACTCCTGGTGCTGGCCCTGTACCGGCGCTACCAGGAGGAGGGCAGCGCGTTCGCGCCCAAACTGCGCCGTCTCCTGGAGGCCGGGGGCTCCCGGACCCCGGGGGACCTGGCCGCCGAACTCGGGTTCGACCTGGAGGATCCCGGGTTCTGGGCGGGCGGTTACGCCGTGCTCGAGGGCCTGTTGGACGAACTCGAGTCCCTGACCGGGGCGAAGGAGGGGTGACGGTGAGCGAGTTGCGCGCCTGCCCGGACTGCGGGTACGGCCACGGGTTCCACGTGTGGTTCCGGGACGACGAGCCGCCAGGGGCCGTCCGGGTCGGCTTGATCTGCCCGAGCTGTGGCCGGTCCTTCGACCTGGGGTGGACCGTGCAGGCTCGCTCCCCGGCAGGCGCCCGGCCCGGCGACCGGTTCGACCGGAAGGGGTGACCGGCCGGCCGTGGGATCCACCGGACTCAACGACAGCCAGCGGGAGGCGGTCACCCACCCGGGCGGCCCGTTGCTCGTGCTGGCCGGGGCGGGCAGCGGCAAGACCCGGGTGATCACCCACCGGATCGCCCATCTGATCCGGTCCGGCGTGCCGCCGGACCGGATCCTGGCCCTGTCGTTCACCAACAAGGCCGCCCGGGAGGTGGCCGAACGGGTGGCCGGCCTCGTGGGGCGCGGCAGGGCCGACGGCCTCACCGTGTCCACGTTCCACGCCCTGGGCCTGAGGGTGCTCCGGGAGGAGATCGGCCGTCTCGGCAGGGAGCCCCGGTTCACCCTGCTCGCCGAGTCAGACCAGCGGGCGATCGTGCGCCAGATCGTGCGCGACGGGGGCTGGCCGTTCGACCCCGGCGAGGTGCACGGGGCGATCAGCTTGTGGAAGAACCGGGGGGTGTCGCCGGACGCGGTTCCCGACTCCGGGGCCGCTGCCGCCTTGCGGGAGGCGTACCGTGCGTACCAGGACCTGCTGGCCGCCCAGGGCGCGGTGGACTTCGACGACCTGCTGGCCCTTCCCGTCCGGATCTTCCGGGAGCACCCGGACTGCCGCGCCCACTGGCAGAGCCGGTTCCACCACCTGCTGGTGGACGAGTACCAGGACACCAACCCGGTCCAGTTCGACCTGCTCCACGCGCTGGTGGGGCCCGAGCGGAACCTGTGCGTGGTGGGGGACGACGACCAGGCGATCTACGGGTGGCGGGGCGCCGAGGTCGGGCTGATCCTCCGGTTCGAGGAGACGTTTCCCGGCGCCCGGGTGGTGCTCTTGGAGGAGAACTACCGGAGCACCGCCACGATCCTCGAGGCTGCCCACGCCGTGGTGTCGCGGATCCGGGGCCGGCGCCCCAAACGGTTGTGGACCGGCCGGGGACGGGGCGCGCCCCTCGGGTGGATCGAGGCGTCCGACGCCCGGGACGAGGCCGAGCAGGTGCTCGACCATATCCTGGCCGACCGGATGCGGCGCCGCAGGCCGTGGTCGGACTTCGCGGTGTTGTACCGCACCAACGCCCAGTCCCGGCCGTTCGAGGAGGTGCTCCGCGCCCACGGCGTGCCCCACCGGGTGGTCGGGGGCAGCCGTTTCTTCGACCGCAAGGAGGTGCGGGATCTGCTCGCGTACCTGCGGGCGATCCACAACCCCCGGGACGACGCAAGCCTGATCCGGATCGCCAACGTGCCCAAGCGGGGGCTCGGGCCCCGGTCGATCCTCCGGGTCCGGGACGACGCCCGCCGCAACGGGGTGTCCCTGCGCCAGCAACTGGCCCGGGGGGACGGGCTGTCGCCCCAGGCCCGGGCCGGCGCCCGCAGCCTGGTCGCGCTGCTCGGCGCGTTCGCCCGCCGGTTCCGGGCCGAGGGTCTCACCCCGGGGGGACTCCTGGACCTGGTGCGCGAGGCCGGCCTGCGGGCCGAGGTGGAGGCCACCTACCGGTCGGCCAAGGTGGTGGCCCGCCGGATGGAGCTGCTCGAGGACCTGGCCGCTTCCGTGGCCGACGCGCCCCGGACGGGCGGCCGGGTGGACCTGGGGCTGTTCATCGACCGGCTCAGCCTCGACCCGCCCGGTGCGGACGAGGACGAAGAGGGCGACGCCGTCACCCTGATGACCCTGCATTCGGCCAAGGGGCTCGAGTTCCCGGTGGTGTTCCTGACCGGGCTCGAGGAGGGGGTGCTGCCCCACGTCCGCGACCCGGGCGGGGAGGCCGACCTGGAGGAGGAGCGGCGGCTGTGCTACGTGGGCATGACCCGGGCCCGGGAGCGGCTCGTCCTGAGCCACGCCCGCGCTCGGCGCCGCCGGGGCGTGGCCCGGGCCACCCGCCCGTCCCGGTTTCTGGCCGAGATCCCGCTGGAGCTCACCGAGGCTGGCGGCGCGGCCGAGCCCGCCACCGAAGAAGAACAACAGGCGTTGGCCCGCAACTTCTTCTCGGGCGTCAAGGATCTGCTGGGATAAGCCCCCCATTTGCCGGGCAGGGCCGGGGCGGGCGTGACCGTGGACTGGGGCGAGGACGGGGCCAGTGTCCGGTATTCTGGGGCCCGGCTGTACCAGCGCGATTCCGGGGGAGGTCCGATGACCGCGTTCACGTTCTTCCACGCCGCCGACCTGCACCTGGACACCCCGTTCCGGGGGCTCACCGCCGTTGCCGACGCCCACCCCGAGGTGGTCCGGGCCGTGACCACGGCCACCTTCGACGCGTTCGACCGGCTGGTGGCCGACGCCGTGCGGGAGCGGCCCGCGTTCGTGGTGATCGCCGGGGACGTGTTTGACAGCGCCGAGCGCAGCGTCCGGGCCCAGCTCCGGTTCCGCGACGGCCTGGCCCGCATGGCCGCGGCCGGCGTGCCGAGCTACGTGGTCCACGGCAACCACGACCCGGCCGAGGGCGGGCCTGCCGTGGCATGGCCGGCCGGTGTGCACGTGTTCGGCTGGGAAGACGCGGAGGCGGTGTCCGTGGTCCGGGACGGCGAGCCCCTGGCCGTGCTGGCCGGGGTGAGCCACCGCCGCCGGGCCGAGTCCCGCCGCCTCCACCGCAAGCTCGCGCCCCCGGCCGGCCCCCGAGGCGTGCTCCGGGTCGCGGTGCTCCACTGCAACGTGGGGTCCGACACCGGCCACGAGCCGTACGCCCCGTGCGAACTGGCCGACCTCGTCGGCGCAGGGTTCGACTACTGGGCCCTGGGCCACGTGCACGAGCGGGCGGTGCTCCACGAAGACCCGTGGGTGGTGTACCCGGGCAACTTCCAGGGCCGGAGCATCCGGGAGGCCGGTCCCCGGGGGTATGTCCGGGTGTCGGTGGCGGGCGGCCGCCCGGTGTCCGTCGCGTTCTCGGCCACCGACGCGGTGCGGTGGATGCGCCAGGCCGTGGACGTGGCCGGACTGCCCACGATCGACGCGGTGGACCGGGCCGTGGCGGACGCGGTGGACCGGGCCGCGGCAGCGGCCGACGGCCGGCCCGCGATCGTCCGGGTGGAGCTGCGAGGCCGCGGGCCGGTCGCCGCGGACCTGGCCCGGCCGGAGGCGCTCGCCGACCTGACCGAGCGGGCGCGGGATGCGGGCGCGGCCCTGGAGCCGTTCGTGTGGGTGGAGCGGCTGGTGTCCGCGTGCCGCCCCGAGGTGGACCTGGACGCGCGCCGCCGGGCCCTGGACCTGCTCGGCCAGGTGCTGCGGGTCGCCCAGGACCTGCGGAGCGACCCAGACGCCCTCGCTGCTGCATGGGCCGAACTCCACGACCACCCCGCCCTCCGGCGGGACCTGGCCGTGCCCCGGAGGGAGGACGCCGTGGCCGTGCTCGCCGAGGCCGAGCTGCTGTGCGTGGAGTTGCTGGAGCGGGACGGGTGAGGATCCGGGCGCTCCACATCGACGGGTTCGGCCTGTTCCGGGACGTGACCGTGACCGGCCTTCCGCCGGGGCTCGTGGTGCTGCTGGGGGACAACGAGGCCGGCAAGTCCACCTGCCTGGGGTTCGTGCGGGCCGTGTTGTTCGGGTTTCCGGACGGCCGCACCGGCGAGAACCGATACGAACCCCTGGCCGGGGGTCGCCACGGCGGTAGCCTGACCGTGGAGTCCGCGTCCGGCGAGGTGTTCGTGGTGCACCGGGGACCCGGCCCCCGGGGCGGCAGCCTGGACGTGCGGTTCGCCGACGGCTCCCCGGCCGGCGCGGACGAGCTGGAACGGCTCCTGGGGGGTGCTACCCGGGAGCTGTACCGCACCGTGTTCGCGTTCGGCCTGGACGAACTCCAGCAGCTCGGCTCCCTGCAGGGCGACGCGGTGGCCGGCGCGGTGTACGCGGCCAGCGCGGGCGCGGGCGCCCGGGCCCTCGTGGCCGCGGAGAAGTGGCTGGCCCAGGCCACGACGGACCGGTTCCGGAAGGGCGGGCAGAAGCCCGCGATCAACCGGCTGATCCGGCAGCTCCGGGACGTGCGCGCCGAGCTGCGAAACGCCCGGGACGAGCTGGACGCCTACGCCGGGCTGGGAGACGAGCTGGCCGGGATCGAGGACCGTCTGGACGAACTCCGGCGCCGCCGGGAAGCCCTGGGAGCGGCCCTGGCCCGGGCCGAGACGGATGCCGCCCTGTGGGGGCCGTGGCAGGAGCTGTGCCGGCTGCGGGCCGAACTCGGCCGCGTGGACGCACCCGAGCGGTTCCCGGACCGGGGGGTGGAGCGGCTGGAGGTGCTCCGGGAGCGGCGGGCCCAGCTGGACGGGCGGCTGGTGCGACTCGACCGGGACCGGGACCGGGCGAACCGCCGCCTCGGGGAACTGGACGGGGACGACGGCGTGCTGGCCCAGGCCGAGGCGGTCCGGTGGCTGGTGGAACGCCGGCAGGGGTACCTGGAGGCGGTCCGGGCCCGGGACGAGGCGGCCCGGCGGGCCCGGGACGCCGACCGGTCCCTGGACGGGGAACTCGGCCGGCTCGGACCGGGGTGGGACGAACCCCGGGTGGCCCGGGTCGAGGGCACGGTGCCCGCCCGGGCGGCCGTGCACCGGCACCGGGAGGTCGCGGCCGCGGCCCGGGCCCGGCACGGCCGGGCGGTGGAGGAGGCGGAGCGCCTGGCGTCCGAACTGGCCGAGGTGGAGGCCGACCGGGCCGCCGTGAAAGACCGGACGGCGGCGCTCCGGGACGCCCTGGCCGAGGCCGGGGAACGGGTCCGGCACCTGGAACGGGCTGCTGCCGAGGTCCGGCGCCGGACCGCGCTGGACGCCGAGCGGGCCGCCCTGGCCGCTGCCCCGGACCCGCCGGCCGTGCCCGCCTGGGTCCCACTGGTCGTCGCCGCGGCCGGCCTGGCGGTGGGCGGAGCGCTGTGGCCGTCCGCCGGCCCCGGGACGGCCGGGGGGGCGGCCGGTGCCCTGGTGCTGGTCGCGGTCGCGGTGTGGTGGGGCGGCCGCCGGGCGGGGCGGGACGGTTCGTTCCGCGGCCGGCGCAGGGCCGAACTGGAGGACCAGATCCGGGTGTGCGACGAGGCTGCGCTGGCTGCGCTGGCCGCAGCACGGGAGGACGCGGCCGGGACCGACGGTGTGGAACGGCTCCTGGCAGAGGCCGCGTCCCGGCTTGACCGGGTGAAAGAGGAACTGGTCCGGACGGGCCAGCAGGGGGATGACCTGGCGCGTCGGGCAAGGCTGCTCCTGGCCCGCAGGGAAGAGGCCGAGGCCGAGGCGGCCCGCGCCGCACAGGCGCTGGAGGCGGCCCGGGGCGGCTGGCACCGGTGGCTGGCCGAGGCCGGGCTGCCCGGGGACCTGGAGCCGGAAGACGTGCCCGCCGTCCTGGACGGGATCGACGGGTGCCGCCGGTTCCTGGACGAACGGCAGCGGTTCCTGGACGAGGCGTCGGCGCGGGACGGGGAGGTGGCTGAGTACCGCCGCCGAATGGCGGACTGCCTGCGGGCCCTGGGCCGGCCGGTCCCGGCCGGGGCCGACCCGCCGGACCTGGTGGCCGGGCTGGCAGGAGAGCTGGAACGCGCCCGGGCCAGGGCCGTGGAACGGGCCGGCCTGGAAAAGCGGCTCGCCGAACTCGATGCCGAACGCGGCGAGGTCACGGCCGACCTGGCCGCGGCCGACGCCGAGCTCGACGGCCTTCTCGCCGAAGCCGGCGCGGACACCCCGGACGCGCTGCTGGCCCTGCACCGCCGGTGGGACGACCGCCGGAAGCTGGCCGACCGGGTCTCCGCTGCGGCCGAGCAGGTCCTGGCCCTGGCCGCCGGGACCGATCTTTCCGGGGTGGGGGCGCGACTGGCCGCGCTCGGGCCGGTGGACGCGGACGGGCTCCGGGCGCGGGTGGCCGCGCTCCGGGACGAGCTGGACCGGGTGGACGCCGACCGGAGCCGGCTGGAGCAGGAGCGGGGACGGCTGCTCGCGCGGCGCGAACAGCTGGCCGGGAGCGACGGGGTGGCGCGGCTGCGGCTCGAGGAGGAACGGGTCCTGGCCCTGCTCGAGGAGGAGGCCGCCGCGTGGCGGCGGTACGCCCTGGCCCGGCGGCTGCTCGTCCTGGCCCGGGAGCGGTTCGAACAGGACCAGCAGCCCGCGGTGGTCCGCCGGGCCGCCGGGTTCCTGCGGACGTTCACGGCCGGCGCGTACGACGGGATCGTGGCCCCCCTCGGGTCCCGGTCGATCGAGGTGCTCGCCCCGGACGGCCGGCGCAAGGCCCCGGCCGCCCTGAGCCGGGGCACGGCCGAGCAGCTGTACCTGGCGGTCCGGTTCGGCTACATCGGCAACCACGGCGACCGGGGCGAGCCCCTGCCCGTGGTGATGGACGACGTGCTGGTGAACTTCGACCCGACCCGGGCCCGCAACGCGGTCCGCGCGGTGCTCGAGCTGGCCCGGAGCCACCAGGTGCTGTTCTTCACCTGCCACCCGGCAACGGTGGACCTGTTCCGGGCCCAGGAACCGGCGGTGCCCGTATACGCGGTGGGCAGCGGCGGGATCCGGCCGGCGGGCGGCGAGCGTCCGGGGCTCAACCCGTGATCGGGATCAGCTCCATGCGGTGGTTGTCCCTGGGCCGGTCGGGCGCTGGCCCCTCGGTGAGCACCACCCACCGGCCGTCGAGCCCGTGCTCCCGGATCCACCCGGTCGCGAACCTGTTCCAGTCGGCCGGCCGTTCGGGCACGTGAACCGGGGCCACGCCGTACGAGAACTGTAGGTTCTGGCACACCCCCTCGCTCGGGCTCACCCCGGCGATCCACACCGGCAGCCGGAACCGGGCCACGTTGCGGGCGGTGGCACCCGACGCGGTGGGCACCACCACCGCGGCCGGGATGATCCGGTCCACCGTGTTCTCCACGGCGACCGCGATCAGGTCGGTGGGGCCCGGTTCCGCACCCTGGTGCACGGCCTCCCGGGCCGGGAACAGGGTGCGGTGGGGTTCTGTCTCGGCCGCGATCCGGGCGAGCATACGCACCGCCTCCACCGGGAACCGCCCGGCGGCCGACTCCCCGGACAGCATGACGCAGTCGGTGCCGTCCAGGATCGCGTTGGCCACGTCCGTTGCCTCGGCCCGGGTGGGCCGGCTGTGCTCGGTCATGGACTCGAGCATCTGGGTGGCCGTGATCACCGGCCTGCCCCGGCAGTTGGCCCTGCGCATCAGCCACTTCTGGACCACGGCCATCCGCTCGATCGGGATCTCGACCCCCAGGTCGCCCCGGGCGATCATGATCCCGTCGGCCGTGTCCAGGATGCCGTCCAGGTTGTCCAGGGCCCCGGCCCGTTCGATCTTGGCGATCACGAACGGGTCTGCGCCCAGGGACCGGGCCGCCTCCCGCACGGACCGGATGTCGTCCCCGGTCTCCACGAACGACTGGCTCACCGCGTCCACCCCGTGCTCCACGGCGAACGCCAGGCACTCCCGGTCCCGGCCGGTGAACGCCGAGATGCCCAGGTCGATGCCCGGCAGGTTCAGCCCCTTCCTGGACCGGAGTTCCCCCCCCACCCGGACCCGGCACCGCACTTCAGGGCCGGACACCGCGGCCACCTCCAGCTCGATCACCCCGTCGTTGAGGTACAGGCGGTCTCCCGGCTTCACGGCCTGGGGCAGGCCGGCGAAGCTCACCGATACCCGTTCGGCCGTGCCGTCCACCGGCGCGGTGGTGAGCACGAACGGGTCTCCCGGCTTCAGATCCACGGGCTCTTCGGCGAACGTGCCCACCCGCATCTTGGGGCCGGGCAGGTCGGCCAGAATGGCGACCCGCCGGCCGGCCCGCTCCGCCGCGGCCCGGATCGCGGAGATTGCGCCGGCGTGTTCGTCGAACGAGCCGTGGGAGAAGTTCAGGCGGGCCACGTCCATGCCCGCCCGCACCATCGCCTCGAGCACCGCCGGGTCCCGGGAGGCCGGGCCCACGGTGCACACGATCTTGGTCTTGTGGGGTCGCAGCGCCATCGGGGTTTCCTTGTGGGATCTTCGGGTTCAACCGTAACCGTCCGGGTTGCCGGACTGCCATCGCCACGCGTCGGCACACATCTCGTCGATGCCCCGGCTGGCGCGCCAGCCCAGTTCGTCCCGGGCCAGGGACGGGTCGGCGTAGCACACGGCGATGTCCCCGGGCCGGCGGGCCGTGACCCGGTACGGGATCGGCCGGCCGCACGCCCGTTCGAACGCGGCCACGATCTCGAGCACGCTGTACCCGTTGCCCGTGCCCAGGTTGTAGGTGTGCACCCCGGGAGCCGTCCGGAGCCGTTCCAGGGCCCGGAGGTGTCCCGCGGCCAGGTCCACCACGTGGATGTAGTCGCGTACGCCGGTGCCGTCCGGGGTGGGATAGTCGTCCCCGAACACCTGCAGTTCGGGTAGCTTGCCCACGGCCACCTGGCTCACGTAGGGGAGCAGGTTGTTGGGGATCCCGTTGGGGTCCTCCCCGATCCGGCCGCTGGGGTGGGCGCCCACCGGGTTGAAGTACCGCAGCAGGGCGATCCGCCACGCCGGGTCGCCCGCGTGCAGGTCCCCCAGGATCTGTTCGATCATCCACTTGGTGCGGCCGTACGGGTTGGTGGGCCCCAGGGGGAACGACTCGCGGATCGGCACGGACGCCGGATCCCCGTACACCGTGGCCGACGAACTGAACACCAGGGTCTTCACCCCGTGGCCGGCCAGGGCCTCGCACAGGGTCACGGTGCCGGCCACGTTGTTCCGGTAGTACCGCAGGGGCTCGTCCACGGACTCGCCCACCGCCTTGAGCCCGGCGAAGTGGATCACCGCGTCGAACGGGCCGGTCTCCAGTACCCGGTCGAGACCGGGACGGTCCAGCAGGTCCACCCGGTGAAACGCGAGGTCCCGGCCGGTGATCTCCCGGATCCGGCGTACGGCCTCCTCCTTGCTGTTGGACAGGTTGTCCACCACGGCCACCTCGTGGCCGGCCGCGAGCAGTTCCACGCAGGTGTGGCTGCCGATGTATCCCGCTCCCCCCGTGACCAGCACGCGCATGGGCGTCTCCCCGCTGTCTGCCGGGCCGCCTGTCCTCAGCGACCTGCCATCTGTTCACGTCCCGGCGGACCGGAACGCGGCGTCCACGATCTCCCGGGCCTCGGTCTGGATCTGCGCGAGGTGTTCCGGGCCGTCGAAGCTCTCGGCGTAGATCTTGTACACGGCCTCGGTGCCCGACGGCCGGGCCGCGAACCACCCCCGGTCGGTCACCACCTTGAGCCCGCCGATCGGCTCGCCGTTGCCCGGCGCCCGGGTCAGGCGCGCGCGGATCGGGTCGCCGGCCAGGGTGTCCGCCGCGACCGCATCCGGGGCCAGGGCGGCGAGGGCGGCCTTCTGCTCGGGGGTGGCCGGCGCGTCGATCCGCTCGTACACGGGGGCTCCGAACCGGTCCTCCAGGTCCTGGTATACCTGGGCCGGGTCCTGGCCGGTGGCCGCCAGGATCTCGCACGCGAGCAGGTCCAGGAGGATGCCGTCCTTGTCCGTGGTCCACACCGTTCCGTCCCGGCGCAGGAACGACGCCCCGGCGCTCTCCTCGCCCCCGAACCCCAGGTCGCCGGCCAGCAGGCCGTCCACGAACCACTTGAACCCCACCGGCACCTCGCACAGGTCCCGGTCCAGGTGGGCCGCGATCCGGTCGAGCATCGAGGTGGACACCAGGGTCTTGCCCACGGCTGCGGCCGTGGGCCACCCGGGCCGGGCCCGGAACAGGTGCCACACCGCGGCCGACAGGAAGTGGTTGGGGTTCATCAATCCGCCGGACCGGGTGACGATGCCGTGCCGGTCGGCGTCCGGGTCGTTGCCGAATGCCACGTCGAACCGGTCCTTGAGGCCGATCAGGCCGGCCATGGCGTACGGTGACGAGCAGTCCATCCGGATCCGGCCGTCCCGGTCCACGGGCATGAACCCGAAGGTCGGGTCCACCCGCCGGTTCACGACCTCCAGGTCCAGGCCGTACCGGTCGGCGATCGGGTCCCACACCGCCACGGACGCGCCCCCCAGGGGGTCCACCCCGATCTTCAGGCCGGTCCGGGCCACGACCTCGAGGTCCACGGCCGCGTCCAGGTCGGCCACGTACGGTCCCACGAAGTCCACCTCCCGGGTCGTGGCCGCGGCCCGGGCCCGGGCCAGGGTCACCCGCGGGACCCCGGTCGTGCCCCTGGACAGGATCGCGTTGGCCCGCTGCTCGATCGCCCGGGTCTCGGTCGTGGCGGCCGGCCCGCCGTGGGGCGGGTTGTACTTGAACCCCCCGTCCTCCGGGGGGTTGTGGGACGGGGTCACCACCACGCCGTCCGCCAGTCCGTGGGTCCGGCCCCGGTTGTGGCGCAGGATCGCGTGGGACAGCACCGGCGTCGGGGTGTACCCGCCACCCGCCTGGAGCCACACCTCCATCCCGGCCGCTGCGAACACCTCCAGGGCCGTGGCCAGGGCGGGCTCGGACAGGGCGTGGGTGTCCGCGCCGAGCAGCAGCGGGCCGGTCACCCCCCGCCCGGCCCGGTGCTCGCAGATCGCCCGGCTCACGGCCACGATGTGGTCCTCGTTGAAGCTCCTGCGCAGGGCCGAGCCCCGGTGGCCCGAGGTGCCGAACGACACCCGCTGGGCCGGGTCGGCCGGGTCCGGGTGCTCGGTGTAGTAGGCGACGACTAGGCGGGGGATCGGTGTCAGGAGTTCGGGGGGGACGGGCTTGCCGGCGAGTTCGTGCACGGCCATCGCGGTCCTTTCTGGAAGTATCGTCAGGCCCCTGCGGGGCCCGGCAATGAGGAAAGCAATGTTGCCGGATCCGGGGGCCACAGCCTGCGGCGGGCATGGGGTCTGCTTCCGGCCGGGCGCGAGTAGCAGTATCCGATCGCCGCGCCCGGCTCTCCAGCAGACCCCATGCCCCTGGGACTGTGATGCTGTGGCGCAATGTCAACAAAACGCCAGGACGTGAAAGGGATTGTTGGCCTCCCAGCCTGCTAGCGTCCCAGCCTCCCTGCGGAAGTCACAGGGAAGGCGGGGTGCGGGACTCGGGCCATTGTACCCGAGAACGGCCGGTTGGGGAGCCGGTCGGGGTCAGACGGGCTCGTCCCCCGCAGCCGCCCTGTCGGAGCCGGACTGCCACGCCCGGCCCAGGGCGGCCCGGGCCCGTTCCAGGATTCCGGTCTCGTCTTCGGCGTCGGCCGGGAACGACGCCAGGCCGAACTGCACGTCCACGCACCCGCCAGGGACCTGCCCGGACAGCGCCCCGAGCAGCTTGTCCACGAACCGGGCGCCGTCGGCCGAGAGCGTCTCGGGCAGGAGCAGGGCGAACTCCCGCTCCCCGGTGCGGGCGACCACGTCGGACCGCCGTACCCCGTCGCGCAGGGCCTCGGCCACCGCGCGCAAGACGGGCGCCTCGTCGGCCATGCCGTCCTCGAACCGGAGGCCGGCCACCACCGCGGTGAACGCGCGGCTGTGACGCCGGCACCGCCATACCTCGCGGCCGAGGTACTCGTGGAAGTACGCCCCGTTGTACAGGCCGGTGGCCTCGTCCCGGACCGACAGCTCCCGGCACAGGCGCAGTTCTGATCGCAGCACCGCGTTCTCCCGCCGGAGGTCCTCGGCCGCCCGGGCGTCGTCCCTCGCCCGTGCCACCGCGTCTGCCGCCCGCCGGGCCGCGTCCGCGATCGCGTCCGGGCTCTCGATCGGTTTGAGCAGGCAGTCGCACGCTCCGGCGCGCATTGCGCCGATCACCGGGGCCGGGTCTGTCCCGTCGGTCATCGCGATCACCTGGAGGCCCGGGCTGAACGCCACGGCCTTCCGGACCAGGCCGATCCCGTCGGTGCCGGGGATGCGCAGGTCGGCGAACATCGCGTCGCACGGGGTCCGGCGCAGCGCGAGCAGCGCAGCCATGCCGTTGTCCGCGGTCTCCACCCTGTGCCCGAGCGCCCGGAGGACCCGGCCCAGTTCGCCGCGGGCCTTCTGGTCGTCGTCCACCACCAGGACGACCAGGGGGGGCGCCGTGGCCTGGCCGGCGCCGGCATCGGGCGCTGCGGGCAGGGGGCGGAACGTTTTCTTGGCCCGCTTGACCAGTTCGGCCACCGTGGTTCCGTCGTCCGGGAACACGGCCGAGCCGGCCCATACCCGGAACAGCGGTCCGCCGTCTCCCGAACCGTTGCCTTTCTCCCGGGCGAACCGGGCGACCTCCCGGGCCAGCCGCTCGGCCGTGTCGCCGGGACGGCCGTCCACCAGCAGCGCGAAACGGCCTGGTTTCAAGGGGAGGAGCACGTCCCCGGTCCGGATGCGTCCGGCCAGGAGTTCGCCGATCCGGCCGTGCCAACCCGCGTCGTCCAACCCGCCGGTCACGGCCACGGGCTCGTCCACCCGGAGCAGGACGAGGGAGAACGGGTCGTTCGTTTCGCCGCCGTACCGGATCCGGTCGGCCAGGACCGACTGGAAGTCCCTGGGCGAGCGCACCGGCGGCGCCCCCCTGGGGGGCGGGGCGGGGCTGGTCTTGACGTCGGGAGCGCGGTTCCCTTCCATGGGCGGCCTGCCTCGTATGGATACGGCGCGTACGCGCGGACCGGTCCGTGGTCCGCGCCAACGGGTACGGAGCTCCTATCGGCCGTCGGGGGAGGGGACTTGACCCCCGGAGGGGTCGTCCAGGCCGAACCACCGGCAGGGCAGGGCGGGGCAGGACGCGAAGTGCAGGTGGATGTACCCGGCCAGGGTACGGCCGATGCGGTAGCCCTCGTCGGCCAGGGCCTCTCCCCTGGCCGACCGCACCCGGTAGACGCGGGCGACCCGGTCCGGCAGGGGGTCGGTGAGGGAGTAGTGGAACTCGTGGCCCCGCGCCCGCAACCCGTCCAGGCCGGCCACGCCGGCCACCTCCACCTCCCGGTACCCCAGCCGGAACCGGCCGGCGTTCATCCGGGCGGTCGTGGGGAAAACACCGGCCATCTCGTGAAACCGTCCGTCCGGACCGGCCAGCCCCCGGCACAGGGTCATGAAACCGCCGCACTCGGCGTAGATCGGCGTGCCCCGCTCGTGGAGGTCTCGGATCCCGTCCAGGAACGGGCGGTTTGCCGACAGCCGGGCCGCGTGGAGTTCGGGGTAGCCCCCCCCGAGGTACAGGCCGTCCACCCCGGACGGCACGCCGTCCCCGTCCGCGGGCCGGAAGTACACCAGGTCGGCGCCGGCCGACGCGAGCACGCGCAGGTTCTCTTCGTAGTAGAAGCAGAACGCGGCGTCCCGGGCCACGGCCACCCGCCTGCCGGCCCGGGCTCCGGCCGGGGCTCCGGCTGGCGTGGGGGCGGGGAGTTCTGCGGCCCGCTCCAGCAGCGCGTCCAGGTCCACGTGGTCTGCCACCCACCGGGCGAGCCGGTCCACGAACCCGGGCCCGAGGTCGTCCTCTTCCGGGGTCACCAGGCCCAGGTGGCGTTCCCCGAGGGCCAGGCCGGATTCCCTGGGCAAGGCGCCCAGGGCCGGGGGCAGCCCCGCCGCATCGAGGGCCTCGTCGAGGATCCGGCGGTGGGACGGGCTCCCCACCCGGTTCCAGACCACCCCGGCCACGGTCACGGCCGGGTCGAACGCGGTGAACCCGTGGACCACGGCCGCCGCACTCCGGGCCATGGACCGGGCGTCCACCACCAGGATCACGGGCAGGCCGAGCAGGGCGGCCAGGTGGGCCGTGGATCCGTGGGGCCGGCGGCCGTCCACCCCGTCGAACAGCCCCATCACCCCCTCGACCACGGCCACGTCCGCGTCCGCCGTGGCCCGGGAGAAGATCTCCCGGTTCACGCTGGGGGCGAGCATCCAGGTGTCCAGGTTGTGGGACGGGCGGCCGGTGATCCGGCGGTGGTGGGCCGGGTCGATGTAGTCCGGGCCGGCCTTGAACGGCTGCACCGCGAGGCCGCGGGCCTGCAGCGCGGCCAGCAGGCCCAGGGTCACCGTGGTCTTGCCCGCCCCCGAGTGGGGGGCTGCCACCGCGAAGCCGCGGGTCATCGGTGCCGGATCCGGAACGGGGGCTCCCCCTGGGGCTCTTCCCAGGACACGTCGCACCGGTCCACCCGGGCCGCGGACGGACCGGTGCGGCACCATGCCACGGCCCGGTCCACCCGGTCCCGGGGCCCCTCGAACACGGCCTCGACCTCCCCGGAGGGCAGGTTGCGCACCCACCCCGCCAGCCCGAGTTCCACGGCCACGTCCCGGGTGCTCGCCCGGAACCACACCCCTTGCACCCTCCCGGCCACGATCACGTGGGCTCTCGCAATGTCCATGGCGCCCTCCCGGCTCACCCGTCCCGGCCGCCCACCACCAGTTCGGGAATCCGCAGGGTGGGCTGGGCGTCGGCAACGGGAACGCCCTGTCCGTCCTTGCCGCAGGTGCCGATCCCGAACCCCAGGTCCGACCCCACCCGGTCGATGGTCTCGAGCACGCGGGGGCCGTTGCCCACCAGGGTGGCCCCCCGGACCGGCTCGCCCCTGCGCCCCCCCTCGATCCGGTAGCCTTCGGCCACCTCGAACACGAAGTCCCCGCTAACGGTGTTCACCTGGCCCCCGCCCATCCGGGTGACGTACAGGCCGTCCGGCGTGTCCCGGAGGATGTGGTCCGGGTCGTCGGGGCCCGGGGCGATGAACGTGTTGGACATCCGGGGCAGGGGAACGTCCCGGTAGGACTCCCGCCGGCCGTTCCCGGTGGGGCGAACGCCCATCCGGTCGGCCGTGACCCGGGAGTGGAGGAACCCCCGGAGGATCCCGCCGTCCACGAGGACGGTCCGCCGGGCCGGGAAGCCCTCGTCGTCGAACGCGTAGGAGCCCCTGCGGCCGGGCAGGGTGGGGTCGTCCACCACGGTGATCCGGCTGCCGGCGATCCGTTCGCCGACCCGTCCCGCGTACACCGAGTGGCCGTCCAGGACCAGGTCGGCCTCCAGACCGTGCCCGACGGCCTCGTGGACCATGGTTCCTCCGGCCTCGGCGGCCAGCACCACCGGCATGGCTCCGGCCGGGGCCGGCCTGGCCTCCAGCATCCGGGCCGCGCGGCGGGCCGCCCGGGCCGCCACCGCCTCGGGAGGGTCGTCCCGCAGCAGTTCCCACCCCCGGGCTCCCCCCACGGCCTCGTATCCCGTCTGGACCCCGCGGCCGTCCCCGGCAACGGCCAGCACCGCGAAGTAGAACCCGATCCGCTCCTCCCGCACCTGCCGGCCGTCCGAAGCGGCGACCCGGATCTCCCGCACGTGATCCCGGTACACGACCTGTACCTGCCGGACCCGGGGATCCGCAGCCCGGGCGGCCCGGTCGGCCTCCCGGCACAGGGCCACCCGGTCGGCCACCGGCCGGTCCAGGAACGGTTCGAGCACGCGGGCAGCCGCAGCCCGGGCCGGACCGAGGACCACTGCCGGCCCGCTGCCGGGTCCGGGAGCGGCCAGCCGCCCTGCCAGTTCCCGGAGGGCCCGCTCGTCCGGCGCCGTGGAGTGGGCGAACCGGGTGCGGCCCCGGTCCTGGATCCGCACCCCGGCGCCTTCGTGCACGGTCTGGGCGGCCTGCTCCACCCGTCCCTCCTCCACCAGCACGGCGGTGGCCCGGGTGCGCTCCCGGTACACCTCGCCCCACTCCCCGCCCCGGGACAGGGCCCGCTCGAGCACCGCCGCGTCCGGGCCGGTCACGGTGCGCCTGCGTCCCAGGATTCCACCGTCACCGGCATCTCCCGGGCCAACGCGGCCAGCAGGTGCTCCAACTCCTCCTCCCGGTCCTGGCTCGTGAGGAGCCGCACCCGGCCGTCCCCGCTGGGCAGGGTGGATGCCAGGCACAGTCCCTCGTGGGCCTCCAGGGTGTAGCGGAAGTGGTACAGACGATCCCGGGGGACGCGGCACACGACCCGGAGCGGTCGGCGGTGGAGGTCGGTCACGGTCGCGGACTCCGGTCTGGGGGGCACGGACCCGGCCTGTCTATCACACGGTTGCTGGCCGGGTAAACCTTTCGGGCCCACCGGCCGATCTAGTACCGGACGGGGGCCCGGGCGCCCTTGACTGGCAGCGGTGCGATGTTATCGTGTACCGGCTTTCATCCCAGCGAGGACGGCGTTCCCCAGGAGGGCTCGGATGACCCGGTACCCGGCGGTTTGCGCAGTGCTGTTGATCCTGGCCGGGTGCGCGGGCACCGCCACCCGGTCCGGTCCGCCCCCGTGGCAGCCCGAGTTGGACGAGGTGGCCCGGACCCAGGCCCGGCTGGAGTTGCGGCTCGAGGAGGTCACCCGGAACCTGCTCGTCCTCCGGGAACGGCTGGACGCCCAGGAGGCGGCCCTCAAGGATCTGCAGGCGCAGCAGGCGCCGGCCGAATCACCGAAGCCGTTGCGGGTGGTCCGGTTGGAGGCTCCGCCCCCTCCTGCGTCTGCTTCGAAGGGGGCGACCGAGCCGGGCTCCGAGCCGGTGGACCTGTACCGCAAGGCGTTCAACGCGTACCGGGAAGGGCGGTTCGGCCAGGCGATCCTCGATTTCGAGGAGTTCCTGCGCCGGTATCCGGACCACGAGTACGCGGACAACGCCCAGTACTGGATCGGCGAGTCCTACTACTCCCAGGGGGAGTACGAACAGGCGGTGGTGGAGTTCCAGCGGGTGATCGACCGCTACCCGCAGGAGTCCAAGGCGCCGGACGCGTTGCTCAAGATCGGCCTGTCCTACGACAGGTTGGGAGACAAGGAGAAGGCCCGGGTGTTCTGGTCCCGGGTGGTGGACCGGCACGCGGCCACCGAGGCGGCCCGCCAGGCCCGGAAGCTCCTGGACGAAGGAGGATGACCGTGCGATTCCTGCCCCGATGGCTCACCGTCGCCGCCGTGTTGCTCGCGTCCTGCGCCGCGTTCGCCGAGGAGCCCCCGTACCGGGT
>JAJRUI010000147.1 GCA_024277875.1 Deferrisomatales bacterium | reverse complement strand
CGGCCGACGCCGCCTACCGGAACGCGCGCAGGCACTCCGACGCCCAGAACGCGCGCATCGAGCACGACAAGGCCCTGCTGCGGGTGATGACCGCGATGCTCCAGGACGACACGGAGTTGTTCAAGCTCTACAGCGACAACGCGTCGTTCCAAAACTGGATGGCGGAGACGGTCTTCGGGCTGACGTACAGGCCGCCCACGGCTTGAGCGGTGCAGCGTTGTGCAGGGCGGGGGTTTCCATGCGCGGTGGGGTTCTGATACCTTGACAGGCCCCATCACGAACGGGCTCCGAGCGGGAGGAACGCGGCATGGCCGGTCACAGCAAGTGGGCGAACATCAAGCACAAGAAGGCGCGCGAGGACGCCAAGCGGGGCAAGGTGTTCTCGAAGATCGTCAAGGAGATCACCGTGGCGGCGCGCCTGGGGGGCGGCGACCTGGAGGCCAACCCCCGCTTGCGCCAGGCCGTGGACAAGGCCCGGTCGGTCAACATGCCCAAGGACAACATCGAACGGGCGATCAAGAAGGGCACGGGCGAGGGCGGCGGCGCCCAGTACGAGCAGGTGATGTACGAGGGGTACGGGCCGGCCGGGGTGGCCGTGCTGCTCGAAGTGCTCACCGACAACCGCAACCGGGTCGTGGCCGAGATCCGGCACGCGTTCAGCAAGAACAAGGGCAATCTCGGCGAGAGCGGGTGCGTGGCGTGGTTGTTCGACGCCCGCGGGTACATCGCGGTGTCCAAGGAAGGGGTGGACGAGGACCGGATCATGGACGTGGTCCTGGAGGCGGGCGCCGACGACGTGGAGGACGGGGGCACCGTGTGGGAGGTGTTCACCGATCCGGCGGCGTACCAGCAGGCCCGGGACGCGATCGAGGCGGCCGGGCTGCCGGTCGAGGCGGCCGAACTCACCATGATCCCCAAGAACACGGTCCGGCTCGAGGGCGCCGACGCCGAGCGGATGCTGCGGCTGATGGAGATGCTCGAAGACAACGACGACGTGCAGAACGTGTACGCCAACTTCGACATCGACGAGGCCGAAATGGAGCGCCTCGCCGGCGCCTGATGGGACGGGTGCTGGGCGTGGACCCCGGTTCCCGGGTCACCGGGTACGGGGTGGTGGACCTCCAGGGCAACCGCCTGTGCCTGGTGGCCCACGGCGCCATCCGCACCCGCACCGACGACCCGTTGCCCCGGCGGCTCGCAACGATCTACCGCGAGCTGTGCCGGGTGATCGCGGAGTACGGCCCCGGCGAGGTGGGGGTCGAGGGCATCTTCCAGGCCCGCAACGCCCAGTCCTCCCTCAAGCTCGGCCACGCCCGGGGCGTGGCGCTCCTGGCGGTGGAACTGGCCGGGCTCCCCATGGTGGAGTACACCCCCATGCAGGTAAAATCGGCGGTGGTGGGCTACGGCGGCGCCGACAAGCGCCAGGTGCAGGAGATGGTGCGCCGGCTGCTGTGCATGGACCGGCCGGCCGGCCCGGACGCGTCGGACGCCCTGGCCGTGGCCATCTGCCACGCCCAGACCGCGCGCACGGTCGAGCGCGTGGCGGCCCGGCGGGTGGTGCACCGGTGATCGCCAGCCTGGCGGGCACGGTGGGCCGCCTGGCCCCGGGCGAGGTGGTGGTGGACGTGGGGGGCGTCGGCTACCGGGTGCGGGTGTCCGCCGGCACCTACGCGGATCTGCCGGCCGACGGCGACCCGTGCCGTCTGCGCGTCGTCACGGTGGTGCGCGAGGACGAGATCAGCCTGTACGGGTTCCTGGCGGCCGACGAAGAGGCGTTGTTCCGGAGCCTCCAGGCCGTGTCCGGGGTAGGCCCCCGCCTGGCCCTCAGGGTGCTCTCCGGGATGAAGACCTCGGACCTGCGCCGGGCGGTGACCCGGGGCGACCTGCGCGCCCTGACCTCGATCTCCGGGGTGGGCAAGAAGCTGGCGGAACGGCTCGTGGTGGAACTCCGGGACAAGGTGGAGCCGGTGGAGGCCGGGGCGCCCGTGGACCACGGCGCGGCCGGCGAGGCGCTCCAGGCCCTGGAGGCCCTGGGATACCCGCGGCCCACGGCCAGGAGGGCCCTGGACAGGGCCCGGGACGGCGGCGCGGCCGCTGTCGAGGATCTCGTGCGGGAAGCCCTGCGCATCCTGGCCCCCCGGCGGCCGCCGGGCGCTGGATAGGCACCGGCCATGGACGACACCGACCGGATCGTGAGCCCCGCCCCCCTCGGGGACGACGCCGTGGTGGGCAACGCCCTGCGGCCCACTCGCCTCGACACGTACGTGGGCCAGGAGAAGCTGCGGCGGAACCTGGCGGTGTTCATCCAGGCCGCCCGGGAGCGGGGTGAACCCCTGGACCACGCGCTGTTCTCGGGCCCGCCCGGCCTGGGCAAGACCACCCTGGCCTACATCATCGCCCACGAGATGGGGGTGGGCATCGAGACCACCTCGGGCCCGATCCTGGAGAAGGCCGGGGACCTGGCTGCGATCCTCACCAACCTCAAAGAGGGGGACGTCCTGTTCATCGACGAGATCCACCGGCTGAGCCCGGTGGTGGAGGAGGTCCTCTACCCGGCCATGGAGGACTTCCAGCTCGACATCCTGATCGGCCAGGGGCCCAGCGCCCGATCGATCAAGATCGACCTGCCCCGGTTCACCCTGGTGGGAGCCACCACCCGGTCCGGCCTGCTGACCGCGCCCCTGCGGGACCGGTTCGGGGTGGTGGGACGGCTCGAGTTCTACTCCCCCGAGGAACTGGCGGTGATCGTGCGCCGGTCGGCCGAGATCCTGGGGATCGAGACCTCGGAGGACGGCGCCCGCGAGGTGGCCCGCCGGAGCCGCGGCACCCCCCGCATCGCCAACCGGCTGCTCAAACGGGTCCGGGACTTCGCCCAGGTCCACCACGGCGGCGTGATCACCCGGGAGGTGGCGGACAGCGCTCTGGCCGACCTGGACGTGGACCGGGCTGGCCTGGACCGGATGGACCGGCGGCTGCTTACCACGATCATCGACCAGTTCAGCGGCGGGCCGGTGGGCATCGATACCCTGGCCGCGGCCCTCGGGGAGCAGAAGGACACCCTGGAGGACGTGTACGAGCCGTACCTGATCCAGCAGGGGTACCTGCTGCGCACGGCCCGGGGCCGCATGGCGGCCGAGGGCGCGTACCAGCATCTGCACCGCCCCCACCCCAGAGGCCAGGGGGACCTGTTCGGATGAGCGCGTTCCGGGCCGCTGGCCTGGCCGCCGCCGCATTGCTCGCGGCCTCGGTGGCCGGGGGCGCCCCCCCGCCCGACCACCGGCAGCTGTTCTCCGGACGGTACTTCCACGCGCCCGTGGCCGACGACGACTGCACGGTGTGCCACACCATGCACCGCAATCCGGTGAGTCCCAACCTCCAGGCCGGGGTCCCGGAGCTGTGCTACCAGTGCCACGAGAACGTGGCGGCCAAGGACGTGGTCCACGAGCCGGTGGGCGAGGGCCGGTGTTCCGACTGCCACCGGTTCCACACCAGCGACAACCGTTCGCTCCTGGTGCGGCGGGTGCCCGAGCTGTGTCTGGGGTGCCACCCGGTGGACGCCGAGCACGTGGCCCGCAACACCTTGTGCACGTCGTGTCACGGGGTGCACTCGTCCGAGACCGCGCGGCTGCTCAAGGGCGAACGCACGCGCAACTGCGGCAAGTGCCACGGGGACAAGCGCCAGGGGCGGTGGGTGCACCCCCCGGCCAGGGAGGGCAAGTGCCTGGTGTGCCACTACACCCACCCGGATCCCCGGTTCCGGGACCGGGGGCTGCGGGCCGCGTATCCCAGGACGCTGCGGTCCCCGTACGCGCCCGGCGTGTACGGCCTGTGCGACCGCTGCCACGACCCGGCCGTATACGCGGATCCGGACGACCGGCGCTCCGGGTTCCGCACCGCCGGGGAGAACCTGCACGCCCGGCACGTGCGGGCCGGCGGCGGCGTGACCTGCTCGGCGTGCCACGACATCCACGCCACCGACCGGCCCGCCCTCCTGGTGGACTGGGTCCGGCGGCCGGGTGAAGAGCCGGTGCCGATGCAGTTCATCCAGATGAGCACGGGCGGCTCGTGCGGGCCGTCGTGCCACGGGCCCGCCACGTACCTGCGGGAACGGGACCCCGGGACCCCCCGGCCGGAGGAGGATCGGTGAGGCGGCGTGTGGCGCTCGCGGCCGCAGCAGCCTTGCTGGCGGCCACGGCTGCGGCTGGCCGGGACCGGCCGGACGAGCGGGTGGTGTTCCGGTACCTCGGGGTCAAGTGGTGCCGCACGTGCCACTCCCGCCGGAGCGACAACCCGCGGCTCGGCCTGTTCCACACCTGGGAGGACTCGGCCCACGCCCGCGCGTGGGACGACCTGCCCGACGACCAGAAGGACAACCCGGCGTGCCTGCGGTGCCACACCACCGGCTACGGCATGCCCCGCCGGCCCGACGTCACCGACGCCGAACTGCGGGGGGTGCAGTGCGAGGCGTGTCACGGTCCGGGCAGCCACTACTTCACCTGGCGGGTGATGAAGGACCCGGTCAAGGCGCGGGAACGGGGGCTGCGGGACCCCACCCGGGAGGTGTGCGCGCGATGTCACTGGTGAGCCCCCCGGCCGGGGACGGGAGACGGGCGCCAGGGGGCGGGAACGCGCCGGGCCGGCGCCTCAGCCGGCCGGTGCGCGTCGGCCCGGTGACCGTGGGCGGTGGCGCGCCCGTGTCGGTGCAGTCCATGACCAACACCGACACCCGGTCCGTCGCCGACACCCTGGCCCAGATCCGGGCCCTGGCCGGGGCCGGGTGCGAGATCGTCCGGGTGGCCGTGCCCGACGCCGACGCGGCCGCTGCCGTTGCCGCGATCTGCCGGGACAGCCCCCTGCCGGTGATCGCCGACGTCCACTTCGACCACCGGCTGGCCGTTGCCTCGGTGGAGGCCGGGGCGGCGGGCCTCCGGATCAACCCGGGCAACATCGGTCCCCGCTGGAAGGTCGAGGAGGTGGTGCGGGCGGCCCGGGAGCGGGCGGTGCCGATCCGGATCGGGGTGAACGCGGGCAGCCTGGAGCGGGAGGTGCTGCGGCGCCACGGCGGCCCCACGCCCGAGGCCCTGGCCGAGAGCGCTTTGGGGCACATCCGGATCCTCGAGGACCTGGGCTATCCCGAGATCAAGGTGAGCCTCAAGGGCTCCCAGGTGCCCCAGACCGTGCGGGCGTACCAGGCCGTGGCCGGCCGGTGCCCGTACCCGCTGCACGTGGGCATCACCGAGGCGGGCACGGTGCTGCGCGGGGCGGTAAAGAGCGCGGCCGGACTCGGCATCCTGTTCTGGCTCGGCCTGGGCGACACCGTGCGGGTCAGCCTCACCGGCGACCCGGTGGACGAGGTGCGGGTGGCGTACTGGATCCTCCGGGCGGTGGGGTTGCGGCGCCGGGGAGTGGAGGTGATCTCGTGTCCCACCTGCGGCCGGACCCGGGTGGGGCTGGTGGCGCTGGCCGAGGCCGTGGAGGCGCGCCTGGCCGGGGTGATCGAGCCCCTCACCGTGGCGGTGATGGGGTGTGAGGTGAACGGACCGGGCGAGGCCCGGGAGGCCGACTTCGGGATCGCGTGCGGCCGGGGCACGGGCCTCGTGTTCCGGGGGGGGAAGACCGTGCGCAAGGTGGCCGAACCGGAACTGGTGGACGCCCTGGTGGCCGAGGTGGAGGCCCATCTGGCCCGGAACGCCGAAGACGAACCGGACTGCTGAACCCGGGGGGCGGCGCCGCCCGCCCCGCGACCGACCGAGAGGGTTGCCATGGAGTACGCGAAGCTGTTCCTGCCCACCCTGCGACAGGACCCGGCCGAGGCCGAGGTGGTGAGCCACCGGCTGATGCTCCGGGCCGGCCTGATCCGCAAGCTCTCCGCCGGGATCTACTCGTATCTTCCGGCCGGGCTGCGCTCGCTCCGGAAGGTGGAGCGAATCATCCGGGAAGAGATGGACCGGGCCGGGGCCCAGGAGGTGCTGCTGCCCGCGGTGCAGCCCGCCGAGTTGTGGCAGGAGTCGGGCCGGTGGGACTACTACGGCCGGGAACTCTTGAGGTTCAAGGACCGGGGCGACCGGGACTGCTGCCTGGGGCCGACCCACGAGGAGGTGATCACCGACCTGGTACGGGGCGAGATCCAGTCGTACCGGCAGCTTCCCCTGAACCTGTACCAGATCCAGACCAAATTCCGGGACGAGATCCGGCCCCGGTTCGGCGTGATGCGGGCCCGGGAGTTCATCATGAAGGACGCGTACTCGTTCGACGCGGACGAGGCCGGCGCCCAGGAGAGTTACCGCGAGATGCACGACGCCTACCAGGCGATCTTCCGCCGGTGTGGCCTGGAGTTCGTGGCCGTGGAGGCGGACAGCGGCGCGATCGGCGGCAGTTTCTCCCACGAGTTCATGGTGCTGGCCGACTCCGGGGAGGACGCGGTGGCTGCGTGCTCGGCGTGCGGGTACGGCGCCAACGTGGAGAAGGCCGAGGTGCCCGCGCCCGAACCCCCGGCCGGCTTGGACGAGCCGGGCCCCCTGGAAAAGGTGGCCACCCCCGGTGCGGGCACGATCGAACAGGTGTGTGCGCTGCTCGGGGTGGGCCCCGCCGCCCTGGCCAAGACCCTCGTGTTCGAGACCGACAAGGGTGTCGTGGCCGTGTGCGTGCGGGGCGACCACCAGGCCAACCCGGTCAAGGTGAAGAACCTGCTCGGGGCCAACACCGTGGAACTGGCCGGCCCGGATCTGGTGCGCCGGGTTACGGGGGCGCCCGTGGGGTTCGCCGGCCCGGTGGGGCTCGACATCCCGGTGTACGCCGACCCGGCCCTGCGCGGTGCGGGCGGGTTCGTGGTCGGGGCCAACGAGGCCGACGCCCACCTGCTCGGTGCCGTGCCCGGCCGGGACTTCGACGTGGCGGGCTGGGCCGACCTGCGGGAGATCGCGGTCGGCGACCCGTGCCCCCGGTGCGGCGCGCCGGTGGCGGTGCGACGGGGCATCGAGGTGGGGCACATCTTCAAGCTCGGCACCAAGTACTCCGAGGCCCTGGGCGCCACGTTCCTGGACGCGGAGGGCCGCGAGAACCCGATGGTGATGGGGTGTTACGGCATCGGGGTCGGCCGCACCGTGGCCGCGGCGATCGAACAGAACCACGACGACGACGGCATCGTCTGGCCGGTGCCGATCGCGCCGTGGGAAGTGCTGGTGCTGCCGATCCGGATGAAGGACGAGGCCACGGCCCGGGCCGCCCGGGACCTGGCCTCGGCCCTGGAGGCCCGGGGCGTGGAGGTGCTGGTGGACGACCGGGACGAACGGCCCGGGGTCAAGTTCAAGGACGCCGACCTGCTGGGCGTGCCCCTGCGGGTCACCCTCGGGCCCCGGGGGCTGGCCGACGGGGTGGCCGAGGTGCGAGAGCGGGCCACGGGCGCCGACCACCGGGTCCCGCTGGCAGAGGTGGCCGGCTGGGCGGCCCGGTGGGTGGAACAGCGCCGGGTGCTGCGGTGAACGCCCCGGACGGCCGCGAGCGGGTGTGGTTCGCCCTGGACGTGCCCACCGGTGCCGAGGCCCGGGCGTGGGCCGGCCGGCTGGCCGGGGAGGTGGGCGGCTTCAAGGTGGGCCTGGAGTTGTTCGTGGCCGAGGGGCCTGGGTTCGTGCGCGAACTGGTGGCCGACGGCCACCGGGTGTTCCTGGACCTCAAGTTCCACGACATCCCGGCCACGATGGCCGGCGCGGCCCGGGCGGCGGGCCGCCTGGGCGCGGTGCTGGTCAACGTCCACGCCCTGGCCGGCGGACGAGCCCTGGAAGCGGCGGCCGGCGCGGCCCGGGACGGCGCCCGGGAGGCCGGGGTCGTGCCGCCCCGGGTACTCGCGGTCACCGTGCTCACGAGCCACGACGCGGCCGAACTGGACGCGCTGGGGGTCGCGGGTCCCCCGGAGGGCGCGGTGCTCCGGCTGGCCCGGCTGGCCCGGGAGGCCGGCATCGACGGGGTGGTGGCGTCGGCCCGGGAGGCCCGGGCGATCCGGACGGCATGGCCCGACGCGCTGATCGTGACCCCCGGGGTGCGGCCGGCCGGGGGGGACGCCGGGGACCAGGCCCGGGTGCTCACCCCGGCCGAGGCGGTCCGGGCGGGTGCCGACTACCTGGTGGTGGGCCGGCCGATCCGGGAGGCCCCCGACCCGGTGGTCGCGGCCCGGGCCATTGCGGCCGAGGCGGCGTCGGCCGCGGGATGACCGGCGCGGCCGTGGAGCGGGTGTACGGCCGCCGGCCCGTGGCCGACCACCTGGCCGCAGCACCCGGGACATGCCAGCGCCTGCTGGTGGCCCGGGGCGCCCGCGTTCCGGAGCCGCTCCTGGCCGTGGCCCGGCAGGCGGGGGTCCCGGTGGACCCGGTGGACCGGGCCGAACTCGACCGCGTGTGCCGGGGCAACCACCAGGGCGTGTGCCTCGAGGTGGGGGGATGGCGGTACGCCGACCTGGACGCCCTGGTCGCGCGGGCCCGGGAGCCGGGCCGGTTGCCGGCGCTGGTGGCGTTGGACTGCGTGCAGGATCCCCGCAACCTGGGCGCGGTGCTCCGGGTGGCGGACGGGGTGGGCGCGGCCGGGGTGGTGGTGCCGGCGGACCGGGCAGCCGGCCTGTCCGCTGCGGTGGCCCGCACCGCAGCGGGGGCCGTGGCGTCGGTGCCGGTGGCCCGGGTCACCAACCTGGCCCGGACCCTGGAGCGCCTGAAGGCCGGCGGGTTCTGGGTGGTGGGCACGGCCGCGGGCGGGGACGACCTGTACCGGGCCGACCTGCCCGTGCCGTGCGTGCTGGTGCTGGGCGGCGAGCACCGGGGCCTCAGGCCAAACGTGCGGCGCCGGTGCGACCGGGTGGTGGCGATCCCGCTCCTGGGAGCCGTGGAATCCCTGAACGTGTCCGTGGCGTGCGGGGTCGTGGCGTACGAACTCCTCCGCCGGGCCAGGGCCGGCGGGGCGCGGCCCTGAAACTGCCGCTTGACACGCCCCGGCGCGTTCTCTATCATCCGCCGTTCACTCGGAGACACCCCGACCCGGCGCCCGGCCGGGCGTTGTGGCTGGAGGAAAAGACCGATGTACGCAGTGGTGAAGACCGGCGGGAAGCAGTACATGGTGGGCCAGGGCGACCTGGTGCGGGTCGAGAAACTGCCCGGCAGCGTGGGCGACGCGGTGGTGTTCGACCAGGTGCTGCTGGTGTCCAAGGAGGACGATCTCAAGGTGGGCCGGCCCACCGTGGACGGTGCCCAGGTCAAGGGCACCATCGTGGAACAGGGCCGGGGCAAGAAGCTCATCGTGTTCAAGATGAAACGCCGGAAGGGCTACCGCAGGAAGATGGGCCACCGGCAGTACTACACCGGCGTCCGGGTCGAGGCGATCGAGGCCTGATCCAGGCCCGAGGAGGAAACGGCGATGGCGCACAAAAAGGCAGGCGGTAGCTCCCGCAACGGCCGCGACAGCATCGGCAAGCGCCGGGGCGTGAAGAAGTTCGGCGGCGAGGCCGTGCGCGCGGGCAACATCCTCGTGCGGCAACTGGGCACCAAGTTCAAGCCCGGCAACAACGTGGGGTGCGGCAAGGACTACACCCTGTTCGCCCTGATCGACGGGGTGGTCAAGTTCGAACCCAAGGGCCGCGCGCGCAAGATGCATGTGAGCGTGTACCCGGCGTCTGCGGAGGGCGGGGAGTAGGCCTCCGGCCGCCGTCGCAGGTCCAGCATTTCCAGAGGCCCGGCCGAGGCATCCCGCCTGCCGGGCCTTTCGTTCGTGTGGGGGGCGTCTCCCCCACGGACAGGGTTGTTCAGCATCTTGCGAGAGGGTTCATGAAGTTCGTCGACGAGGTGGAGATCGACCTGGCGTCGGGCAAGGGCGGCGCAGGCTGCGTGTCGTTCCGGCGGGAGAAGTTCGTGCCCCTGGGCGGCCCGGACGGCGGGGACGGCGGGGACGGCGGGAGCGTGATCCTGGTGGCCGACGACCAACTCGGCAGCCTGCTGGACTTCCGCCACCGCAAGGTGATGCGGGCCGAGAACGGCCGGCCCGGCATGGGCTCGGACCGCCACGGCAAACGGGGGCGGGACCTGGTGCTCCGGGTCCCCACGGGCACCGTGGTCCGGCGGGCCGACACCGGCGAGGTCCTGGCCGACCTGGTGGCGTCCGGCCAGTGGGTGGTGCTGCTGCCCGGCGGCCGGGGCGGCCGGGGCAACGCCCGGTTCGCCACCCCCACCAACCGGGCGCCACGCCATGCCCAGCCGGGCCTGCCCGGCGAACAGGCCCGGGTCCGCCTCGAGCTGAAGCTGATGGCCGACGTGGGCCTGCTGGGGTTCCCCAACGCGGGCAAGTCCACCCTGATCTCCCGGATCTCGGCCGCTCGTCCCAAGATCGCCGACTACCCGTTCACCACCCTGGTGCCCAACCTCGGGGTGGTGCGGTGGGGAGAGGACGGCAGCTTCGTGGTGGCCGACATCCCGGGGCTGGTGGAGGGCGCCCACACGGGGGTGGGGCTGGGGATCCAGTTTCTCAAGCACGTGGAACGCACCCGGTTGCTCCTGCACCTGGTGGATCCCACGGCCGCTGGCGACCCGGTGGCGCGCTACGAGGTGCTGCGCCGGGAACTGGCCGCGTTCGACCCGGCCCTGGCCGGCCGGCCGGAGCGGGTGGTGGTGACCAAGATCGACGTGACCGAGGTGCGCGACGCCCTGCCGGGCCTCAGGGCCGCGTTCGCCGCCCGGGGGGTGGCCGTGTCCGCGGTGTCCGCGGTGACCGGGGAGGGACTGCGGGACCTGGTGCGGGAGACCGGTGCCGCGGTGGCGGCACTGAGGGAGGAGGTGGGGGATGACGGCTGACGCTCCCCGGCGCGTACGGGCCCGCCGGGCGGTGGTGAAGCTGGGCAGCCAGGTGCTCACCCGTGCCGACGGCGGCGGGCTGGACCGGGCCGTGTTCGAGGGGCTGGCCCGGGACGTGGCCGAACTCCGGAGCCGGGGCGTCGAGGTGGTGGTGGTCAGTTCGGGCGCGGTGGCGGCCGGACTGGCCCGGCTGGGGCGAACGGAACGGCCCGCGGCGATCCCCGAGGTCCAGGCCCTGGCCGCGGTGGGCCAGATCAACCTGGTGTGGTTATACAAACAGGTCTTTGGCGACCAGGGTCTCGTGGTGGGCCAGATCCTGCTCACCCGGGATGACCTGGAGAACCGGCGCCGGTACCAGAACGCGCGGGACGCGGTGACCGCCCTGCTCCGGCTGGGCGTGGTGCCCGTGATCAACGAGAACGACTCGGTGGTCGTGGACGAGATCAAGTTCGGGGACAACGACCACCTGTCGGCCATGGTGACCAACCTGGTGGAGGCCGACCTACTGGTGCTCCTGACCGACACCGAAGGGCTGTACGATCGGGACCCCAAGACCGATCCCGGCGCCCGGCTCCTGGAGCGGGTGGACGAGGTGGACGACGCGGTGGCGTCCTGCGTGGGCGACTCGGTGTCCCGCCTGGGCCGGGGCGGAATGGGCAGCAAGGTCCAGGCGGCCAAGCACGCCACCGTGGGGGGGGCGGCCGCGGTGATCGCGTCGGGCAAACAGCCGCGGGTGCTCGCGCGCGTCGTGGACGGGGAGCCCGTGGGCACCTATTTCCCGCCCCGGGCCGACCGGCTCCGGCGCCGCAAGCACTGGATCGCGTACACGGCCCAGCCCCAGGGCCGGGTGTTCCTGGACGCCGGCGCGGTGCGGGCCATCGTGTCCGGGGGCAAGAGCCTCCTGCCCAAGGGCATCCTCCAGGTGGAGGGCGCGTTCGAGCGGGGGGAGGCCGTGTCCCTCGTGGGGCCGGACAGCGTCGAGATCGGCCGGGGGCTGGTCCGGTACAACGCGGCAGAGCTGCGGCAGGTGGCCGGGTTGGCAAGCTGGGAGATCGTTGCTAGACTCGGCTACAAATTCGGGGACGAGGCGGTGCACCGCGACGATCTCGTGGTGCTTTCGTCATAAAGGGGGGTGGCGGCCACCCCGCGGTCGGGAGAGAGGGAACCCATGGCGCTTCGGGACGAACTGGTGGCGATGGGCGCGCGCGCCCGGGAGGCGTCCCGCCGGCTGGCCCGGCTGCCCAGCGCGGCCAAGGACGCGGCGCTCCTGGCGATGGCCGACGGGCTCGAGGCGGCCCGGACCGAACTCCAGGAGACCAACCGGCGCGACCTCGCAGCGGCGGTGGAGGCGGGGCTGAGCCGGGCCATGATCGACCGACTGACCCTGTCCGACGGGGTGATCGCGGCCATGGCAGCGGGCCTGCGGGAGGTGGCGGCCCTGCCCGACCCCGTGGGCGAGGTGGTGCGCATGTGGAAACGGCCCAACGGCCTGGTTGTGGGCCGCAAGCGCGTGCCCCTCGGGGTGATCGCGATGGTGTACGAGTCGCGGCCCAACGTCACGGCCGACGCCGGGGGGTTGTGTCTCAAGGCGGGCAACGCGGTGATCCTCCGGGGCGGCCGCGAGGCGATCCACTCCAGCCTGGCGATCGCGGCCGTGCTCGACCGGGCGGGCCGGGAGGCCGGGATCCCCGAGGGCGCGATCCAGGTGGTGGAGACCACCGACCGGGCCGCGGTGCTCGAACTGCTCCAACTCGACCGGTACATCGACCTGATCATCCCCCGGGGGGGGGAGGGGCTGATCCGGTTCGTCACCGAGAACTCGCGCATCCCGGTGATCCAGCACTTCAAGGGGGTGTGCCACGTGTTCGTGGACGCGTCGGCCGACCTAGAGCGGGCCGAGGCCATCGTGATGAACGCCAAGGTCCAGCGCCCCGGGGTGTGCAACGCCCTGGAGACCCTGCTCGTCCACCGGGACGCGGCCGACGCGTTCCTGCCCCGGGTCGCCGCTGCCCTGGCCGGGGCCGGGGTCGAGATCCGGGGGTGCCCCGAGACCCGGGCGCGGGTGCCGGCCGCAACGGCCGCCACCGACGCCGACTGGGACGCGGAGTACCTGGACCTCGTCCTGGCGGTGCGGGTGGTGGACTCCCTGGACGACGCCCTGGCGCACATCGACGCCCACGGCAGCCTGCACACCGAGTCGATCGTCACCGCCGACTACGCCAACGCCCAGCGGTTCCTGGACGAGGTGGACGCGTCGTGCGTGATGGTCAACGCGTCCACCCGGTTCAACGACGGCCAGCAGCTGGGGCTCGGGGCCGAGATCGGCATCGCCACCACCAAGCTCCACAGCTACGGCCCCATGGGGATCGAAGATCTCACCACCACCAAGTTCATCGTGTACGGCCAGGGCCAGATCCGGGAGTGACGGCCCGTTGGACGTCGGGGTGTTCGGGGGCACGTTCAACCCGGTGCACCTGGGGCACCTGCGCGCCGCGGAAGAGGTGCGCGAGGCCCTCGGCCTCGAACGGGTGTGGTTCGTGCCGTCCCGGATCCCGCCCCACAAGGCGCCGGACGGCATCCTTCCCCCCGAGGTGCGCCTGGGATGGGTGGAGCAGGCCGTGGCCGGGAACCCCGGGTTCGCGGTCTCCAGCGTTGAACTCGGGCGGGACGGCCCCAGCTACTCGGTGGACACCCTTGGCGTCCTCGCCCGGCAGGCTGGCCCCGGCCGTCGGTTGTGGTTCCTGCTGGGGGTGGACGCGTTCCTCGAGATCCACACCTGGCACCGGGTGGACGACCTGCTCTCCCAGGTGAACCTGGCGGTGATGCGCCGCCCGCCCCACGACGACCCGGTCCGGCCCCCCGGACCGCTCCGGGACGTGTTGCGTCCTGCCCCCGGTGGGTTCCGCCACCGGTCCGGCACCGAGGTGCGGTTCGTGCCGGTGACCCGGCTCGACATCTCGGCCTCGCGGGTCCGCGCCGCCCTGGCCGCCGGGCGGTCGGTGCGCTACCTGGTCCCGGAACCCGTCCGCAGCGCCGTGGAGGCGTGGCGGGCCGAGCACCCCCACTGGCCGGCACGGAGTGAGTCATGATCGACGAGACCATCCTTCGCAACGTGTTCGAGTGCGCCCGGGTCGCCGCGGACAAACGGGTGGAGGACCCCGTGGTTCTAGACGTGCGGGAGCTGTCGGGCTTCACCGACTACTTCCTGATCGTGAGCGGCTCGAGCGACCGGCGGGTCCAGACGATCGCCGAGGCGGTGGTGGACGCGCTCAAGAAACGGGGTGTTCGGCCCCTCGGCACCGAGGGGATGCGGGACGGCCGGTGGGCGCTGGTGGACTTCGGCGACTGGGTCGTGCACGTGTTCTACCGGGACGTGCGCGAGGCGTTCGGCCTGGAAGAGCTGTGGTTCGACGCGCCCCGGGTCGAGATCCCGGCCGAGTTCCTGGCTCCGGCCGCCGGCGCGGAGGCCGGGCCGTGAACGCCGACAAGGTCGCGGTGGTGGGGGCGGGCGCGTGGGGCACGGCCCTGGCGGACCTGCTGGCCAGGAGCGGCCTGGACGTGCACCTGTGGGCGTTCGAGCCCGATGTGGCCCGGGAGATCACCGAGCACCGGGAGAACCGGTCCTACCTGGCCGGCCACCGGCTCGCCGACCGGGTCCGGGCGTCCTCGGACCTGGATGCCGTGGTGGACGGCGCCGGGGTGGTGGTGAGCGTGAGCCCGTCCCAGGTGGTACGGGCGGTGCTCGGCCGGGCCGCGGCCGCGATCGCGCCGGACGCGGTGGTGGTCAGCGCGTCCAAGGGCATCGAGAACGGCACCTTGAAGCTGATGCACGAGGTGGTGCGCGAGGTGTTGCCGGGACCGGTGGGCGAGCGGGCCGCGTTCCTGTCCGGTCCGTCGTTCGCGGCCGAGGTGGCCCGGGGCGTGCCCACGGCCGTGAGCCTGGCCAGCGCCGACCCGGGGGTGTCGGATTTCCTCGAGGAGCTGTTCTCCGGCCCCACCTTCCGGGTGTACACCCTGGACGACGTGGTGGGGGTCGAACTGGGCGGCGCCCTGAAGAACGTGGTGGCCCTGGCCGCCGGCATCTCGGACGGCCTCGGGTTCGGCCACAACAGCCGCGCCGCCCTGATCACCCGGGGCCTGGCCGAGATCAGCCGCCTGGGCGTGGCCCTGGGAGCCCGGCCGATCACGTTCCTGGGGCTCGCCGGCATGGGTGACCTGGTGCTCACCTGCACGGGCGACCTGTCCCGCAACCGTACGGTGGGGATGCGGCTCGGCCGGGGGGAGAAGCTGGCCGACATCCTCGCGTCCATGCGGGCCGTGGCCGAGGGGGTCAAGACCACCGAGGCGGCCGTGGCCCTGGCCGATCGGGTCGGGGTGGAGATGCCGATCGCCCGGGAGGTGTGGAACGTGCTCCACGAGGAGAAGGACCCCGCCCGGGCGGTGGCCGACCTGATGGGGCGGGCGTCCAAGCGGGAGTTCCAGCACCTGGAGCCGTCGTCCCGGCCATGAGCGGCCTGTTCCTCACCCTGGAGGGCGGCGAGGGCACGGGCAAGAGCACCCAGATCCGGAGGCTCGAGGCGCGGCTCGCCGGCCTGGGGTGGAAGGTGGTCCGCACCCGCGAGCCGGGCGGTACACCCCTGGGGGGACGGCTGCGAGCGTTGCTGGTGGAGACCGGCGTGGACGACGCGCCCGGGCCCCGGGCCGAGTTGCTGCTGTACGCGGCCGACCGGGCCCACCACGTGGACTCGGTGGTGCGCCCGGCCCTGGCGGCCGGCCGGCTGGTGCTGTGCGACCGGTACGCCGACGCCACCGTGGCGTACCAGGGCTGGGGCCGGGGACTGGACCTCGGCGTGATCGCCCAGCTCAACCGCCTGGCCACGGGCGGGCTCCGGCCCCACCGCACCGTGCTCCTGGACCTCGAGCCGGCCGAGGGGGTGCGGCGGGCCCTGGACCGCTCCCGGCGCGGGCAGGAGGCCCGGGAGGTGCGTTTCGAACACGAGGAACGGGCGTTCCACGAGCGGGTGCGCCAGGGATACCTGGACGTGGCCGCCCGCGAGCCCGACCGGGTCCGGGTGGTGGACGCGGCCGGGAGCCCGGACGAGGTGGAGACCCGGGTATGGGCGGCCGTGGAAGACCTGTTCCGGTAGCCGGCGGTCCGGCCCGGACGTCACCGATCTCGGAACTCGGGTAGCCCATGTCGTTCTCCAGTATCGTCGGCCACGAGCGGCCCGTTCGGGTGTTGCGCCGGGCCCTGGCCTCGGGCCGGGTGCCCCACGCGTACCTGTTCTGGGGACCGGACGGGGTGGGCAAGGAGCGGGTGGCCGGGGCAGCGGCCGGCGCGCTGTTGTGCACCGACCCCGGCGCCCTGGAACGGGCCGAGGGGTGCGGCGCGTGCCCGGCGTGCCGAAAGCTGGACGCGGGCGACCACCCGGACCTGCACAGGCTCGTACCCGACGGCGCGTCCATCCCGGTGGACGCGGTGCGCCGCCTGCAGGAGGCCCTGGCGTACCGGTCGTTTGAACGGGGCCGGAAGGTTGCTATAATCCGCGACGGGTTTCGCATGACCCGCGAGGCGGCCAACGCCCTGCTCAAGACCCTGGAGGAGCCCCCGGGCGGGACCCACATCTTTCTCCTCGCCCGTCACCGCAGCCAGCTCCTGCCCACGCTGGTCTCCCGGTGCCAGAGCCTGCGCTTCGACCCCCTGGCCCACGACCAGGTTCTCGCGGTCCTCCGGGACCTGGGCGCGCCGCCCGAACAGGCGGCCGCGTTGGCCGGAGCCTCGGGCGGGTGCCCCGGCGTCGTGTGGGGAGAGGACCCCGGCGTGGTGCTCGACCGGGTGCAGGAGGCCGAGGACCTCGTTGCCCGGTGGGACGACCTCGCCGCGGCCGAGCGGTTCGAGTGGGCGGGCCGCTGGGCCGGTAGCAGGGACGATCTCGCCCACCGCCTGGACTGCCTGGAACACGCCCTGCAGCGCCGGATGCGCCGGACGGCCGGGACCGGACGGCCGGACGAACGCACCCTGGATCGGTTGGACGCCATCACGCGGGTGCGGCGGTGGCTCGACCGCAACGTCAACGTGCAACTGGCCCTGGACGCGTTGTTCCTGGACGCGGCCGGCCGGGAATGGGAAGACCTCACGTGCGACCCGTAGGCATCCGGTTCAAGCGCGCCGGCAAGATCTACACCTTCGACGCCGGCGACGCGCCGTGCAGGCTGGGCGACTGGGTGGTGGTGGAGACCGAGCGGGGCATGGCCCTGGGCCAGGTGGTCAACCCGGCCCGAAACGCCGATCCCCCGTCGGGCCAGCACCTGAAAAAGGTGCTTCGGACCGCCGAGGACCGGGACATCCTGCGCTACGAGCAGAACTGCGAACTCGAGGGGTACGCGTACCAGTACTGCATCGAACGGATCCGGGAGCGGGGTCTCCCGATGAAGCTGGTGGACGTGGAGTACCTGTTCGACGGGTCCAAGGCGATCTTCTACTTCACGTCCGACGGGCGGGTGGACTTCCGCGAACTGGTCCGTGAGCTGGCCCGCCAGTTCCACACCCGGATCGAGATGCGCCAGATCGGGGTGCGGGACGAGGCCAAGCTGGTGGGCGGCGTGGGGTCGTGCGGCCGGGAGCTGTGCTGCGCAACCTGGCTCACCGACTTCCGGCCGATCGGGGTGCGCATGGCCAAGGAGCAAAACCTGGCCCTCAATCCCACCAAGATCTCGGGGATCTGTGGCCGGTTGATGTGCTGCCTGGCCTACGAGCACGCGATGTACCGGGACCTGGCCCGGGGCATGCCCAAGATGGGCAAGCGGGTCGAGACCCCCCGGGGCGAGGGCAAGGTGATCCGGCGAAACGTGCTCGAGGGCACGTTCGTGATCCTGCGCGGACGCGAAGAGGTCGAGGTGACCCGGGAGGAGTACCAGTCGGGCCGGCTGGCTCCGGCCGCCCCGCCGGCCCCGGACGCCGGACAGGCTCCAGCCCCCTCCCCGGTACCGGCCCGGAGGCGGCCCGGCCGCCGGGACGGCGGGAAGGGGAAGAAGGAGCCGGCCCAGCCCCGGGCAGGCGGGACGCCCAAGGCCGACCGGGCCGAGGACGCCCGGCCGCAGGAGCCCGGCCGGAGCGAGAAGAAGGGCAGGGGGGGGCGCCGCCGGCGGCCCCGCCGCAAGGGCAGGGGGGGCAACCCATCCGCGAGGAAAACCGATGGCGACTGAGACGTTCTACGTGAGCACCCCGATCTACTACGTGAACGACGTGCCCCACATCGGCCACGCGTACACCACGGTGGCGTGCGACGCCCTGGTGCGGTACAAGCGGGCGGCCGGCTGCGACGCGTTCTTCCTCACCGGCACGGACGAGCACGGCCAGAAGGTGGAGAAGGCCGCGGCCGAACGGGGGGAGCGGCCGATCGACCTGGCGGACCGGGTGGTCACCCGGTTCCAGACCCTGTGGAAGTCCCTCGACATCTCCAACGACCGGTTCGTGCGCACCACCGAACCGGCCCACCGGCGGTCGGTGGAGGAGATCTTTCGGCGAGTCAAGGAGAACGGGGACGTGTACCTGGGCGCCTACGAGGACTGGTACTGCACCCCGTGCGAGACGTTCTGGACCGAGAACCAGCTGATCGAGGGCAACTGCCCCGATTGCAACCGGCCCACCGACCGGCTCCAGGAGCCCAGCTACTTCTTCCGGATGAGCCGGTACCAGGACGCCCTGCTCAAACACATCGAGGAGAACCCCGAGTTCATCCAGCCGGTGAGCCGGCGCAACGAGATCGTGTCGTTCGTCAAGGAGGGGCTCCGGGACCTGTCGATCTCCCGCACGAGCTTTTCGTGGGGCATCCCGGTGCCCGGGGACCCGGACCACGTGATCTACGTGTGGTTCGACGCCCTGACCAACTACATCACCGGGGTCGGGTTCCCGGACGACGAGGAGACGTTCTCCCGGTACTGGCCGGCCGACGTCCACGTGATCGGCAAGGACATCCTGCGGTTCCACGCCGTGTACTGGCCCACCTTCCTGCTCAGCGCGGGCCTGCCCCTGCCCAAGAAGGTGTTTGCCCACGGGTGGTGGACGGTGGAGGGCAAGAAGATGTCCAAGAGCCTCGGCAACGTGGTGGACCCGGCGGCCATGGCCGAGGAGTACGGGGTGGACGCGTTCCGGTACTTCGTGCTCCGGGAGGTGCCGTTCGGCCTGGACGGGGACTTCAGCCGCGAGGCCCTGGTGCACCGGATCAACTCGGACCTGGCCAATGACCTCGGGAACCTGGTGTCCCGGGTTCTGGCCATGCTCGGCAAGTACCGGGGCGGCGTGGTCCCCCGGGTGGTGTCGTTCGGCACCGACGGCCCCGACGAGGAGATGCGCGACGCCCTGGCCAACACCCTGGCCGAGGTGGACCGGTGCATGGACGAACTCGCGTTTAACCGGGCGCTCACGGCGATCTGGCAGTTCGTGGGGGTGGTGAACCGGTACGTGGACACCACTGCGCCGTGGGTGCTGGCCAAGGACGACGCCAGGGCCGGCCGGCTCGACCAGGTGCTGTACAACGCGTGCGAGGCCCTGCGGGGGATCGGGCTGCTGGTGTTCCCGTTCATGCCCCGGACCGGCCGGGAGATCTGGCGCCGGCTCGGGATGCCCCGCCCGGCGGACGAGGGGCGATTCGAGGAACTGCGGGAGTGGGGCGGGCTGCCGGCCGACGCCCGGACCGAGCGGGGACCGAGCCTGTTTCCCCGGATCGAGGCGCCGTGATCGTCGACACCCACGCCCACCTGACGTTCGACGGGCTCCGGGACGACGTGGCGGGCGTGCTGGGACGCGCCCGGGCCGCCGGGGTGCACGGGGTGATCACCGTGGGGGTTGACCCGGCCGACAGCCGGGCCGCCGTGGCCCTGGCCCGGCGCACCCCGGGGGTGTGGGCCACGGTGGGGGTGCACCCCCACGACGTGGCCGGGTTGACCGGTACGGTGCTCGACGGCCTGGCCGACCTGGCCCGGGACGACGCGGTGGTGGCGTGGGGGGAGATCGGGCTCGACTTCTTCCGGGATCGGTCGCCCCGGGACGACCAGCGGCGGTGGTTCGCCGAGCAACTCGACCGGGCCCGGGGCCTGGACCTGCCCGTGGTGATCCACGACCGGGACGCCCACGCCGAGACCCTGGCGGTCCTGGACCGGGCCGGGCCGGGAGTCCGAGGCGTGTTCCACTGCTTCTCGGGCGACCGGGCGTTCGCCCGGGAGGTGCTCGGCCGGGGTCTGTACCTGTCGGTGCCCGGAACGGTGACCTACCCGAAGAACGACGAACTGCGGCGGGTGGTGGCCGAGGCGCCCCTGGACCGGCTGCTGGTGGAGACCGACTGCCCGTTCCTGGCGCCCCAGCCCGTGCGGGGCAAGCGCAACGAGCCGGCCCACGTGGTGCACGTGGTGGCCGAGATCGCCCGGGTGCGGGGGCTCGAGCCCGAGGACGTGGCCCGGATCACGGCCCGGTCGAGCCGGGATCTGTTCGGGGTGGGCACGGCCGACCCGGCCCAGGTCGCGTACCCGATCCGGCGTAGTCTGTACCTGAACCTCACGGACCGGTGCACCAACCGGTGCGCGTTCTGCGCCAAGAACCGGTCGCCCGTGGTCAAGGGCCACGACCTCGGCCTGGAGCGGGAGCCCACCCGGGACGAGGTGCTGGCCGCGGTGGACGCCCGGGGCGGGCCCGGCGCGTGGGACGAGGTGGTGTTCTGCGGTTTCGGGGAACCCCTGCTCCGGCTGGACGACGTGCTCGCCCTGGCCCGGGAACTGCGCCGGCGGGGCGCCCGCCGGCTCCGGGTGAACACCGACGGCCTGGCCAGCCTGGTCCACGGCCGGGACGTCGTGGCCGAACTGGCCGGGACGGTGGACGCCGTGTCGGTGAGCCTGAACGCGCCCGACGCCGCGACCTACGACCGGCTGTGCCGGCCCGGGGTGGACGGCGCGTACGACGCGGTTGTCGCGTTCCTGCGGGCCGCTGCCGGCCGGATCCCCGAGGTGACCGCCACGGTGGTGGCCGTGCCCGGCCTGGACGTGGACGCGTGCCGCCGGTTGGCCGAGAGCCTGGGCGTCGGGTTCCGGGTGCGGGACTACAACGAGGTCGGATGACGCCCGGCCGGCGAGCGGTGGACCCACGCCGCCCGCCCGGGCGGTTTTTTGGTTTGGACGACGAAGCCGCGCCCCCGGGGGGAGCGACCGTCCGCCCGGTCCTGGACCGGGCCGGCCGAAGGGAGGAGAACCGATGAGCCGTCTGCCGATCACCCGAGAGGGCTATGCCCGCCTGCGGGAGGAACTCGAGCGGCTGAAGCGCCGGGAACGGCCCCAGGTGATCAAGGAGATCCAGGAGGCCCGGGCCCACGGCGACATCTCGGAGAACGCCGAGTACCACGCGGCCCGGGAAAAGCAGGGCTGGATCGAAGCAAAGATCCGCGACCTGGAGAACAACCTGGCCGAGTCCGAGATCGTGGACCCGCCCCGCGGCCCCCTCGGCCGGGTGGCGTTCGGCGCCCGGGTCCGGCTGGAGGACCTGGAGACCGGCGAGGAGAAGGAGTACCAGATCGTGGGCCCCCACGAGTCCGACATCGATCACGGCCGGATCTCGGTCACCTCTCCCCTGGCCCGGGCCATGATGGGCAAGGAGGTGGGGGACGACGTGGTGGTCAAGGCGCCTGGCCGGACCGTGGAGTACGAGGTGCTCGAGATCCTGGCCCCTGGAGAGTGACCGAACCCGATCACGAGGAGACCCCATGGACCGCACCGTGCACCAGACCGACCTCGCCGGCCTCGAACTCGTCAGCCGGGGCAAGGTCCGGGACATCTACGACCTGGACGAGCACCTGCTGATCGTCACCACCGACCGCCTGTCCGCGTTCGACGTGATCCTGCCCACCCCGATCCCGGGCAAGGGCGAGGTGCTCACCCGGCTGTCCGCCCACTGGTTCGGCCGCACGGCCGACATCGTGCCCAACCACCTGGTGTCCACCGACCCGGCCGACTACCCGGCCCCGGCCCGCCGGTACGCGGACCTGCTGGCCGGCCGGAGCATGCTGGTGCGCAAGGCCCGCCCCCTGCCGGTGGAGTGCATCGTGCGCGGCTACCTGTCCGGGTCGGCGTGTAAGGAGTACCAGCGGGACGGCGCCGTGTGCGGCATCGCCCTGGCCGACGGGCTCCGGGAGTCCGAGAAGTTCCCCGAACCCCTGTTCACCCCGTCCACCAAGGCCGAGATCGGGGACCACGACGAGAACATCCCGTTCGAGCGGATGGAGCAGCTGGTGGGTTCCGACCTGGCCGCCCGGGTCCGGGAGCTGTCCCTGGCCGTGTACCAGAGGGGGCTGGAGGAGGCGGCCCGCAAGGGCATCCTGATCGCGGACACCAAGATGGAGTTCGGCCTGGTGGACGGCGAGGTGGTCCTGATCGACGAGCTGCTCACCCCGGACTCGTCCCGGTTTTGGCGGGCCGACGCGTACCGGGTGGGGGTGCCCCAGGAGAGCCTGGACAAGCAGTACATCCGCGACTACCTGTCGGGACTGGACTGGGACAAGAAGGCGCCCGGCCCGGACCTGCCCCCCGAGGTGGCGGTCGAGACCAGCCGCCGGTACCGGGAGATCCTCCAGATCCTCGTGGATGGCTGACGCGGCGGCGGAAGGAAGGATCCTCCGCCGGTGGTGCCGGTCGGCGGCAGTGGCCGCGTGCGCCGCGGCCGTGCCGCTGGCTGGCGCCTGGGCCCGGTGGTGCGACCTGTCCCGGGCCCAGCGGGCGTGGAGCCGGTGCGCCGCCCGGGCCGTGGGCCTGGATGTCTCGGTGCGGGGCGAGCCGCCCCCCGGCGGGGTCCTGCTCGCGGCCAATCACGTGGGGTACCTGGACATCCTGGCCCTGGGCGCGGTTGCGCCCGGCCGGTTCCTGGCCAAGGCAGAGATCGCCGGGTGGGGCCTGGTGGGCGCCCTGGCCCGGTGGGGCGGCGCCGTGTTCCTCCAGCGGGACCGGCCCCGGGACGTGCGGGCCGCGGTGGACCGGGTGGCTGCCCTGCTGGCCGCGGGGGAGCGGGTGATCCTGTTCCCCGAGGCCGGGGTGTCCCCGGACGCCCGCCTGGGGCCGTTCAGGCCGATGCTGTTCGAAGCGGCCGTGCGTTCGGGCCGGCCGGTGGTGCCGGTGGGCCTGCGGTACCGGGAGCCGGCCGATCCCCGGGCCTGGGCGTGGATCGAGGAGCCCAGCCTGGCCCGGCACCTGTGGACACGGGTGCTCCCCGCCCGGCGGATCCGGGTCGAGGTCGTGTTCGGCGGGCCGATCCCCGCCGGGGCCGGGGCCGATCGCAAGATCCTGGCCGCCCGTGCCCGGAGCGCGGTGGCCGAGATCCTGGCCCGGACGTGACCGCCACACCCCACACCCGAAAGGAGCCGGCCCGATGAGCGCGTTCGACGACCGGCTGTCCCACGTCGCCACCCTGCCCGAGGCGCTGGCCGAGCGGGTCCGGCTCCACGCCGGACGGCCGTGGCTCACCCTGTACGCCCGGGACAAGGTCGTCGCGCGGCTCACCTTCGGCCAGCTCCAGGAGGGGGCGTCGGCATGGGCCGCCCTGCTGGCCGAGGTCGGGGTCGCCCCGGGGGACCGGGTCGTCCTGATCCTGCCCACCGAGCGGTCGTTCTACGAGAGCTACTGGGGGGTCCTGCTGGCAGGCGCCGTGCCTGTACCGGTGTATCCCCCGGTACGCCTCGGCCGCATCGAGGAATACCTGGCCGACCTGGCCGACCTGGTGCGCAACTGCGACGCCCGGGTGGTGGTGACCAACGACGCGGTCCGGCCCCTGGTGCGCCCCCTGGAGGACCGGGTGCCCGGCGTCCGGTTCGCGCTGCCGCGCCACGCGCGGACCGGACGGGACGCGCCCCGGGTCCCGGTGGGGCCGGACGACCTGGGGCTTCTCCAGTACACCTCCGGGAGCACCGGAAACCAGAAGGGGGTGATGCTCACCCACGGCAACCTGGTGGCCAACCTGCGGGCCATCGGGCGGGGGGTGGCCGTCCGGGAGGACGACGTGGCTGTGTCATGGCTGCCCCTGTACCACGACATGGGCCTGATCGGGCTGATGCTGGGCTCCCTGTACTTCGGGATCCCCCTGGTGGCCATGTCCCCGATCGACTTCCTCCGGCGGCCCGGGCGGTGGCTCCGGGCGGTGGCCGAGCACCGGGGTACCCTGAGCGCCGGTCCCAACTTCGCGTACAGCCTGGCCGCCCGCAAGATGCGGCCGGCCGAGCTCGACGGCCTGGATCTTTCTTCCTGGCGGGTGGCCCTGTGCGGCGCCGAGCCGATCCACCCGTCCACGGTGGACGGGTTCACCCGGCGGTTCGCGGTGTGCGGGTTCCGGCCCGAGGCGTTCTTTCCGGCGTACGGCCTGGCCGAGAACACCCTGGCCGTGTCGTTCTCGGCCCTGGACACGCCCCCCCACGTGGCCCACGTGGATGCGGCGCGCCTGGAGGCGGACGGCAAGGCCGAGCCCTGTCCGCCCGGCCCGGGCAGCCGGGCCGTGGTGAGCGTGGGCCGCCCCCTGCCCACCGTGGAGGTTGCCGTGGTGGACGGGGCCGACGGGCCGGTCCCGGAAGGGTGCAGGGGCGAGGTGGTGGTCCGGGGGCCGTCGGTGATGAAGGGGTACTTCGAGCGACCGGACGCCACGGCCGAGACCCTGCGGGGCGGGTGGCTCCACACCGGGGACCTGGGGTTCTTCCTGGACGGCCAGCTGTACATCTCGGGCCGCCGCAAGGACCTGGTGATCAAGGCTGGCCGCAACTACTTCGCCGAGGACCTGGAGGCGGCAGCGGCCGGGGTGCCCGGGGTGCGGCCCGGCGGGCTGGCGGTGTTCGCCGTGGACAACCCCGCCCGGGGCACCGAGGAGGTGGTGCTGGTGGCCGAGATCGCCCAGGGCGCGGATCCGGACGGCCTGGAGGACGCCCTGCGGGTGGCCGTGGCCGACCGCACCGGGTGCCGGCCCGACCGGATCGTGCTGGTCCCGGCCCGGACCCTCCCGAAGACCTCGTCAGGCAAGATCCAGCGGTTCAAGGCCCGCCAGTGGTACCTGGACGGTTCCCTGGGCCGCCGGGGCGGGGAGCGCAGGACGGCGGGGATCGGCCTGTACGCCCGGGCGTGGCTCAAGGACAAACTGCGCCGGCCCCGGCGGTGAACCGGGCAGGATGCCGGGCAACGGATTACTATTACTAAGACCTGCAATTGTATTGCCAGGGTACGGGGCGGGGGCCTGGTTCCGGCCGGGTGCCAGTAGCGACACCCGGTCGCCGCGCCTTG
>JAJRUI010000008.1 GCA_024277875.1 Deferrisomatales bacterium | reverse complement strand
CGGGCGGGCAGCCCGGTCCGGACCCCCTCGGGCGACACCGATCGATCCAACGAACCCTCCTCCCGCGTGACCACCATCGTCTATCAGGATGCTGAAAAACCCCATCCGTGGGTTTTTCAGCGACAGCCTCTCGGGGGCGGCCCCGTCAAATCCCTACAAATCACTCGGCTTTTCAAGCCTCGCAATTTGGCGCCCCCTCCGTGGGGCGCGTAGCAGGTTGCTTTTGCCGCAACCTGCTATCGCTCCCCGGATACAGCCGCCGGCGACGGCGCCGGCCGAACCACTGCCCCCCGGCTGATCAGCGCCAACCCCCGTTCCACTTCGGACAGGTCCACCTCGGTGTTGCGGCACGGCCCCTGGGGCCGGCGGTTCAGGATGCCGTAGACCGGCAACGGGTGGGCGTCCTGGATGCCGCTGGTGAGATCGCGCTCGCACGCCACGGCCAGGATCACCTGGGGCCGCTGCTCCACGATGATCCGCCGGGCGATGGTTCCGCCGGTGGCCACGCTGAGGTGGATCCCCCGCCGGTCACCGATCTCCACCAGCCCCGCGATCGGGCACCGGCCGCACCCCCGGCAGTTGTGGACGTCCCCGGTGATGCGTACCGAGCAGGTGTCCACCTGCAGGCAGTGGGGCAGAAGGATCAGGACCCGTTCGGGCGGGGCCTTGCACCCGGACCGCAGGACGAGCTGGTTGTTGACCGCGATGTACGAGCGCTCGACTTGGCGCTTGGGGATCCCGAACAGCCGGGCTACCGCAACCAGAGCCGGGAACACGCCCTTGACCAGGAGGCCCCGGAGCCGCCGGGTGCCGGGCAGGTCCCGTTCGAACAGGAACGCGAACACCAGGATCGCGATGCCGGCCCACGCCAGCAGTGCAATCCCGCCGAACAGGGCGCCGAGCAGGGTGGGCAGCCACGCCTCTGCGCCGGCAAACCACCGGGGAAGGAGCCACAACACCGCGCCCACCCCGGCGAGCACCGCGCCCAGCGCGAGCAGGAGCGCCATGAACAGGCGTTTCCCCCCGCGTTCCCCGGCGTTCATCCTCCGGCCTCCGTCTCCAAGCGGTCTCCCTCCAGGCCCCGGGCCCCCCGGGCCCACGCCGCTCCGGACATCGGGCGGCGGCCTTCCGGCTGGACCTCCAGGAGCACCACGGCCCCTCGGCCACAGGCCACCACCGGCCCGTCGTCCCCTGCGGAGAGCACCGTTCCCGGCAACCCGCTGCCGGCAGCCTCGGCCGCCCGCAGAATCTTGAGCCGCTTCCCCCGGTGCACGGCCACCGCGGCTGGCATTGGCGCCAGCGCGTGGATCCGGCGGCGGACCTCTCCGGCCGACCGCGCCCACGGCACCCACCGCAGCTCCGGCGTCAACAGGCGGCTCGTCACGATCCCGGCCTCGTCCTGGGGTTTCGGCAAAACCGTACCCTGCCGCACACCCTCCAGGGTCTCCAGGAGAAGCGCCGCGCCCTCCCGCGCCAGCAGGTCTTCCACCTCTCCCCGGGTCTGGGCGGGATCCAGGGGAAACCGGCGCTGGAGCAACACCGGCCCGGAGTCCATGCCCTCGTCCAGGACCATGGTGGACACGCCGGTCTCCCGGTCGCCCGACAGGATCGCCCACGCAACCGGAGACGGCCCCCGGTGCCGCGGAAGAAGGCTCGGGTGCACGTTCACCGCGTACCGGTCCGGCACGTTCAGCAGGGGCGCGCCCAGCAGCTGGCCGTACGCCACCACCACCAGGAACTCCGGCTCCAGGCCGGCCAACTCGGCCACGACCGCCGGTTCATTCACCCGGGAGGGCTGCCACACGTTCAGGCCCAGGGCCGCGGCAGCGCGCTTCACCGGGGAAGGTTCGGCTTTCCGGCCCCGGCCACGGGGCCGGTCGGGCTGGGTCACGACCCGGGCAACATCCTCCCCGGCAGCCACGAGGGCCTCGAGGGCCGGCACCGCGAACTCCGCGGTGCCCAGGAACACCAGCCGGCCGGCCACGCCTCAGCCGGCGGCCTCGGCCAGCAACTTCTTGCGTTTGGCCACGTACCGGCTGCGCTTGAGCTGGCTGAGGTGATCGATGAACAGCACGCCGTCCAGGTGGTCGAGTTCGTGCTGGAGCGCGACGGCCAGGAGTTCTTCTCCCTCCACCTCGACCGGACGGCCGTCCAGGTCGAGGCCGCGCACCACCACCCGGCTGCACCGGGTCACGTTCTCACGCAGGTCGGGCACGGACAGGCACCCTTCTTCCATGCAGATCGACCCCTCCCCGCACACGATCTCTGGGTTGACTAGCACGAGACGGGCATCCGGATCCTCGCCGACGGACAGATCCACGACCACCACCCGCACCGGGACGCCCACCTGGTTCGCCGCCAGCCCCACGCCGGGCGCCTTGAGCATCGTCTCGATCATGTCCGACACCAGCCGGCGGATCCGGTCGTCGATCTCGGCCACCGGCTCGGCCTTCTGGCGGAGCACCGGGTGGGGAAACTTCAGGATCTCCAAAACGGCCATCGTACCCTCTGGACCGGGGTTCTCGCCCACGGAAAGCGCTCGCATCTTACCGGAGCCCCCCACCCCGTTCAACCCGGCCTTCCGGCCAAGCTCCCGTTCCCCCGGCAGTTTCCGCCCATTGGCAGGGCTTTCCCCTCCCTCAGGAACGGGAAGTTTGACTTGCCCCCCCGGGGCACGGTAGCTTGGTTCGATGAAACCTCGTTTCATCCCGATGCGGAGGCCCGAAGTCCCGACCATGCGCGCACCCCGTGGGCCCGTCCTGTTGCTCCTCGCCGCGCTGGCCTGGTGGGCGGCGCCGGCCCGCTCCGAGGTGGCGGTGGGCCCGGGGCAGCCGATCCCCGACCTCGTCTTCGAAAAACTGCTCGCCCCCGGCGACTACGCCAAGCTCGGGCTGGACAGGACGGAAGGTCCCGTCGCCCTGTCCGAGATCCCGGGACAGGTCCTCGTCCTGGAGTTCTTCAACAAGAACTGCGTCCCGTGCCAGCGGCAGGTCCGCCACCTGGAGTCCCTGTACCGGAAACTCCAGGAGGAAGGCCTCGACGGCCGGGTGAAGATCCTGGCGGTGGGCGCGGGCAACAAGTTCAAGTACCTTCCCAAGTACCGCAAACGCCGGAAGATGACCTACCCGGTCACGGCCGACCCCACGTTCGACCAGTGGCGGCGGGTGGGGGACCCCGGCCGGACCCCGTTTACCGTGCACCTGGTGCGGGTGGACGGCGTGTGGATCTGGGCGGGGCACACGTTCGGGGTGGTCGAAGCGGACGAACTGGAACGCCAGACCCGAGCCCTGCTCGACGCGCCCGACCCGACGGCAGTGGCCGCCGGCGCCGCGCCGATGAAGGTGCCCGAACTCCGGCTGCCCGTGCCGCAGGAGACCGTGGAACGGATGGTCCAGGCCCTGTTCACCCGGGTGCTCGGAGAACCCGTGGACGCGGTGCGCCACGCGTTGCCGGGCGGGACCGTGGTGTACCAGGCGGTGAGGGAAGGCGAGCGGCTCCTCCTGTACGCGAAGGTGGCGAGCCGCCGGGCGATCTGCGAGGTGTGCGACCCGGTCCACTTCGTGTTCGCGTTCAGCGCCGACGGCCGGCTCCAGGGGTTCGTGCCGATCCACGTGACCAAGTACGGCAACAAGGAGTGGACCCCGGAGGACGTCCGGTTCTTCGAAGAGCGCCTCAAGGGTCGCGAGTTCCGGGACTTCTCATTCGACCCGACGGTGGACGCGGTGACCCGGGCGACCATGAGTTCCGCGATCATCTTCGACGAGGTGCGCCGCACCGCCGACCTGCTGGACGAACTCCCGGGCCGGTAGCCGCACCCTCCCCTTTTTCCCGGCCCGTTCGTTTCTTCGCCCGACCCCCAGAAAAGACAGGGGACGTGGCCGTGGGACCGGCGCGGGCCCCACACACCCGGGCCGGGACAGCCCCCCCGCGAGGCGGTCCCGGCGCCGGGGGGCCACCCACCCGGCGCCTCCCACGATGCCGCGTAGCCGAACGCCGGAGCATCAACCCGGCGGCTTGAAGGGCGCGCTTGCACCGTTGCCCTGCCCGCGCGGGAACGCAGCGTGTTCGGTTGCCGGGGCAGTGGCGGCCGGTTTGGAAGGGGCCGGCGAGGGGGTGGCGCGGACCCCGAGACCGGTGTCCGGCCGCGGGGCAACCGCCGACGTGTCCAGGGAGGAGACGCGGTCGGACCGCCCGCGCCAGACGCCCCCGGCCGCCTGGCAGACCCGGCACCCCGAAAGAGGCGGGGCCCCGCGCCATCGCGCGAGGCCCCGCCCCGTCTTCCTCCCTCAGGGTCCTTCAGAGGATCAATAGTAGATCGCCTTGGGCAGGGTCTTGATCGTGCTGTAGGCCTTGAGCTTCTTCTGGGCCTCCACCAGCAGGTTGCGGATCCGCTCGGTCAGCTCCTTGGAGAACGCCAGGTTGTGCACCGGGTTGCCCCGCTCGAACAGCTTGAGGTTCTTCTCGGCGTTGTTCACGAGATCCTGCGCGTCGTAGGTGTACTTGCCCTCCGCAATGGCACGGAGGATCTTTCCCTGGGTTTCTCTGAGCATCACCCGCAGTTCTTCAATGTCTAGGCTATTTCCTTCTTCGATCCAGTCGTCCACCATGTCGGCGTAGGCTTCGTCGCCGTCGTGGCACTCGACGCACGTCGCCTTGATGCCGTCCAAGGTGGTCTCCTCGCCCGCCACCACCTGCACGTGACACTCATCGCACGCCACGGCATCGGCCATGGGGTTGCTCTCGCCCCGCACGTCGCAGCTGATCTCGTCGCACGCGTTCTGGCCGTTGTACAGGTTGTGGTTCTCCACGTGGCAGTCCTGGCATTCCACCGCGCCCATACCCTCGCCGTGGTGGCACTCGTTGCAGTTCTTGAGCAGGGTCTGGCCGTGCTTCTCCCGGGGGGTGTGGCATTCCTCGCAGTCCATGCCCTCGTCGGTCACGTGCACGTCGTGGGGGAACTGGACCCCGCCGAACGGCACCGGCTTGGTCTCGATACACTCCACGCACGAATGGCACAGCTGGGTGCACCCGGTGGGCGGGTTGATCTCGCGCATCGCGTAGGACGGCTTGACCCTGGCCTTGGCCTCTTCGCACCGGACCATCACGTCGGCCAGCACCCGCAGCGCGTAATCCATGTTGTGCAGCCCGCGCCCGTTGCGCACGAACGTGAGGTTCTTGGACGCGGTGTCCAGCAACGTGATGGCGTCGTTCGCCGCTGCCTGTTTGCGGTTCGCCTCCACCACCTGGCGCGCGGACAGAAGCGACTTCTCCGCCTTCCGGGTCTCCTCGGTGAGGAGCTTCTTCCAGTGCTTGGCCATGTCGTCGTAGCCGGGCCCGTGGCAGTCCGCACACGACTGGATCACCTTCTCGTAGCTCAGGCGGAGCGCCGCCTTGGTGCCCGTGGCCGTCTCCCGGATCGCGATGTGGCAGCTGCCGCAGTCCGCGTGGGCCAGGTACATGGGGCTGGGCATGTCGGGCACGTCGATCGCACCGCTTCCCATGTACATGTTCCGGATGTCCACGTGCTGGTCGAACGAGTGGCACTTGATGCAGTCGGTGTCGTAGTGGTTGTCGCTGAGCTTATTCCGGACCAGCCGGCGATCCATGCCCCCGTTCCCCGAAGCCGACTCCGTACCCGGCCGCACGATGCTGTGCTCGATCACCGAGTGGCACCGGAGGCACTCCACCTTGAAGTCGGTCACGTGGGACTGGTGGATCGATTCGCTGCTCCGGTCGCTGAGCAGGATGTCGGGTTCCGCGTGGCACTGCACGCACACGTTGTCCTTCAGGTGCCCGTCACCGGTGATCACGTCGAAGTGGCACTGGCCGCACACCACGCCCCGGTCCAGGTACTCCCTGTGCACGAACGGCAGGTTCTCGTTGGCGTTGATGTAGATCTTCGCCTTGGTCTCCACGTGGCACACCGTGCACTCGGCCATGGCCGCGTACTCCTGCCGGTTGTTGAAGTGGCAGGTGAAGCAGGTGGTCTCGGTGACCGTGAGGTGCTCGCCCTGCACGATCTGCGAGTGGCAACTGACGCACCGGAGCTTCTTGCCCTTGCGAAGCTCGCCCAGGTGCGTGCCGTGGCTGAACCGGACCCCCTTGAACTTGATCGTCTCCTCGGAAAGGGCCTTGGACGAGTGGCACCCCTCCTGCAGACAGCTGGCATCGCTCACCTGGGTGTGGGGCTTGGGCGGGGCGGTGCCGGTGAGCTTCATCCACACGTGCATCTGGGCCTTCCACTTGCCCTTGAGCATGTTGGTGAATCCCGGCTCGAAATGGCACGTGATGCAGTTGACGTTCCGGTGGGTCGACTCCTGCCACGACTCGATGTACACCTGCATATTGTGGCAGGAGGCGCAGAACTTCGGCGACGCGGTCGCCTCGAGCAAGAGGAACACGCCCGCGAGACCGACCACCGCGACGACCCCGCAGAAGATCAGGAACCCCTTCCAGTTGTTCCGCAGCCCCCGGAACATCGCCCCGAAGAAATCTCGCACAAAGGCAGTCATCAGGGACCACATTTCCCGAAACATGTTTCACACTCCTCCGCTCAAGATCGCGAGTTTGTCTCTACAGAGAAACACTTGAAACAAGTGAAACAGCGCGACACCTTCCCCAAACAAAGCGTTTCCATCGTCTATCACATTGGGATCTCGAAATGCAAGGGAAAGCAAAAGATCCCTTCTGCTTTCCGGGCGCTGGCACCGCCGCCAGGACCAAGTGATCCGGCATCGGCACCGAACAGGACTCCCCCGTCACTCCAAAACCACGTTTGTAACCATGCCAGGGTCCCGTTGTTTCCAGTTTTTGTTTGGAGCCCGTCGAGCAACGGTGTTATGAAACGCCCGAACGGGCTTTTCAACGGCCGGAGCGCCGCCGTTCATCCGAGCCACCCCGGTCCGCTTGCGGACCGGCATCTCAGGAGGTCAGCTTGTCCATGGTATCGACCCTTGCTCTCGCCGCCCTGTTCGCCACAGGCCTGTCCTTCTCCGCCCCCCCGGCCTTCGCCGAAAAACCGGGGTTCACGATCCTCTACTCGGTGGACGAGCGGGGAGAGGTCACCCCCTGCGGGTGAAAGAAGAACCCGCGTGGCGGTCTGGCCAAGCGAGCGACGTATGTCCGGAAGTTGAGGGAGGCGGGGACTCCGCTGGTGTTCGTGAACGGGGGCAACCTGTTCTTCAAGCGGGAGTCCATCCCCCCCAAGCTCAAACCCAAGTCCCTGCTGCTGTGCGACCTGCTGGTCGAGGGGTACAACCAGATCGGGTGCGACGCCCTGAACGTGGGCGCGTACGACCTGTCCCTCGGGGTCGACTTCCTGCTGGACCTGGAGTACAAGCTCCGGTTCCCGCTCATCTCGGCCAACCTGTACGACAGGCACGGCCGGCGGTACTTCCGGCCGTACGTGCTCACCGAAGCGGCCGGGGTGAAGGTGGGCATCTTCGGGCTGATCCGGCCGAAGCTCAAGTTCTCCCGAATCCCCCAGGGGTACAAGCTGGCCGTCCGTTCCCCGGGGCAGGAGGCGGCGGAGATCGTGAAGGAACTGAGGGCCAACGGGGCCGAGTTCGTGATCCTGGCCACCGACCTGAACGAACGGTCCAGCCGCAGGGTGGCCCGGTCCGCGCCCGGGATCGACCTGATCGTGGGCACCAGCCGCCGCAACCAGATCTCGCTTCCGTTCAAGCTCAACGGTGCGTTCGTCACCCACCTGGACCGGGGAGGCAAGACGATCGGCCACTTGGAGGTGTCCCGCGCGCCGGACGGGACCGGCTCCTGGAAGTTCCACAACCGGTTCGTTCCGCTGAAGGTCTCGATCCCCGACGACCCGGTGGTGGGACCCCTGGTGAAGGCCACGCTGGCCGAGATCGCCAAACTGCAGAAAGCCGACGTGGCCAGTGCGGCCCCCGAGGACGACAGCGCGTGCGGCAAGGCGTACCTGGGCGCAGAGGCGTGCGGCAAGTGCCATCCCGACCGCTTGAAGGGCTGGCACAAGACCGCCCACTCCCGGGCCTACGAGACCCTGGTGAAGGACAAGCGCCAGTTCGACGAGGACTGCGTGGTGTGCCACGCCCTGGTTTTCGAGTGCAACAACGGCAGGCTCGACCGGGAGAACCTCCGCAAGTTCGCCGGGGTCCAGTGCGAGTCCTGCCACGGGCCGGGCTCGGTCCACGCCGAGACCCGGGGACAGGCCGCCATGGACACGGGCCGCGTGTGCACCCGGTGTCACACGCCGGAACGGAGCGAGATCGACAACTTCATGGCCCGAATCCAGCAGATCTGCCCGACCCCCGACACCTCTGCCAGCCGTCCCTGACCGGTCGCGGTCCGCGTGCGTCCCCGGGGCCGGGGAGCCTTGCGCCCCCTTGGCCGCTCGCCCCGGTCCCCGGCCACCTCCCGCACCGCTCCTGCTCGGCGTCGACAGCGCCGGTCCTGGCGCTGCGCGCCGTGCCCGGCGCACACCAAAAAAGGCGGGCGGGCCCTCGGGCCCGCCCGTCCGATGCGGTCGACGATCGTCGCGGTCCTACCGGGCCACGAACCCCCACGCGACCAGCAGGATGCACACCAGGCCGATCCCCAGGCCGGTGAGCCCGATCAGGTGGCCCGCCAGCTCGACCAGGGGGTGGGCTGGCCTGGACTCCGCAGCCTCGAGCTTGCCCTCGGCCTCGAGACGCTCGTACCAGTCCTTGCGCTCCTCGGCCAGCTCGTGCTTGGGCAGGTTGCCGGTGAAGATCACCATGTCCATGGGAAACTTGCCCGGCCGGAAATGGGTGTTGAAGAAGTGCACCGTGAAGATGAACCCGGACGCCAGCAGGGCCTCGTCGCTGTGGACGATGATCGCCACGTTGAACACCCACCCCGGGAGGAACCGGCCGAAGAACTCGGGGAACCACAACAGGAGCCCCGAACCCCCGATCGCGAACATCCCCCAGAACACCGCGAGGAAATCGAACTTCTCCCAGTAGGTCCAGCGTTCGAACGTGGGCTCTTTCCGTCGCCCGAAGAACCACCCGATCATGTCCCGGATGTCGGTCAGGTCCCGCCAGTTGGGCATGAGAGAGTCCGGCCCGAACAACCGCTGGAGCAGGCTCTCGCCGGGTTTCTTGCGCATCAGGAAGCTCACGATACACAGGATCGTGGCACCGAAGTACCCGAACGTGACCCCCGCGCAGATCCGGTGGATCAGGCCAGCCCGGTGCGGGCCGCCCAGCAGGTCCATCACGGCCGGCGCCCACGGAGCGGAGTGGAACTTCAGCGGCAGGCCGGTGATCACCAGGCCGAGGAAGCTGGCCATCATCGAGAAGTGCAGCAGCTTGTCTAGGTTGGTGAACCGCCGGTACGGTTTCAACGGCTCGGTCGACTCGCTCATGTGGTAGTCGCCCGACAACAGGCGCGCCCGGCGCGACCAGTACGCTTTGCGCCACCACAGCAGGGTGTGGAGCCAGAACGCGGAGAACACCGCCACCAGCAGGCCGGTCATCAGGAGCCACGTGTAGTACAACACCGGGTAGTTCTCGCGGTCGCCGTGGTCGGCGTGGGGCAGGAACTGGGCGAACCGGATACTCGATCCCGGGTGGCACGCGCCGCAGGTCTCGGGGAGGTTTTCCGGGTTCACGCTGGAGTTCGGGTCGTCGGGCGGAAGGATGTCGTGGGCCCGGTGGCAGTCGGCACACCCGGCGGCCAGGGCCGAGCCGAGGGCCTCCACCTTGCCGTGGTAGCTCTCCTCGTAGGTGAGCACCGCGATGGTGGGCACGCCGTTGCGCCGCATCATCTCCTGGTCGGCGTGGCACTTGTGGCAGGTCTCGGTATGGAAGGCGCGGTACTCGTAGGTGTCGGGGTCTCCCAGGGGCTCGATCTGGTGCAGGTTGTGGCAGTCGGCGCACGACGCCGCGTCCTGGTTGCCCTCGCGCACCGCGCGGCCGTGCACGCTCTCCTCGTAGCCGGTGCCGTCGTGGCACCCCACGCACACCTGGACGACCCGCTCCTTGGCGCCGTCCCACTTCTCGATCGCGTGGACGTCGGAGTGGCAGTCCGAACATTGGATGTCGTTGATCATGTGGACGGACGAGAAGTGCTGGCGTCCCTCGTCCGGGTGACAGCGGTGGCAGGTCTCCACCCGGTCCTGGGTCTTGGAGCCGCACGTCTCGTGCTCTTCGATGTCCACGACGTCGTAGTGGCAGCTGTTGCACGCGTTGCGACCGTGGACGGATGCCGAGTAGGTCTCGTAGTCGATCTCGTCGTGGCACTCGATGCACTGGCTGTCGTCGATGCTCGCCCGGGCAGGGCCGACCCCGGCGAGCACCAGCAGGAGCAATGCGCCGGAGAACCACAGGTACCCTCTACGGATGACTGGCATGGCTGGACTCCCCCTTCTGGCAAGATAAAGAAATCAGGTCTCCCTCCGAACTGAAGTCCGCCGGCCACGACCGCTCTCCGTCACCTCCTTTCCCGGTAGCAAAGCCGGCGCGTAAGAATCATTTTTCACAAATACCCGACCAAAAGATTGAGTGGAATTTCACAAATATGCCGTGCGACGCGCTTTGCGCGAGCCTACAAGGGTCTGATCGCTGCTGCAAGACGTATTTTAACGATTTTTTGCGGGGTTGACCTCCATCCGTCCGGGAAGCTATCGTGGGGACTTTGCACGGGGACGTCCCACCTCCCGTTTTGGACAGAAAGCGGTCCATGTCGCCCAACTTCCCCCGCGCCCTCGCCGACGGCCGGGTCGTACCGGTCGCCCGGCCCGAGGAAGCCCGCCGACGCCTGTCCCAGCTGGCCGGGCCCCCTTCGTTCGCGTGCGTCATCGCATCCACGGACACTGCGGAAATCCCGGGCATCTCAGCAGCCGGCGCGACCCCCGAGAAACGGCGGTACACCGCGGCCCTGGACAGCGAGTTCCTCGTGTTGGGCCGTCCAGTGTCCCTGGACGAGATCCCGCGGAATCCCCTGGGTCCCCCGAGCCCGGTGGTGATCACCCGGGCCGCCCTGGACGCGTGCAGGGCCGAAGCCCTGGTGGTGGACGCCGGAACCCGGGTGCCGCCCCGCACGCCTGCCCTCGTCCTGGGCGGCACCCCGGGACGGTGCATCCGGACCGGGAACGCGGTGGACTTCCCGGAAGAGTTGCTCGAGCGATCCCGGCGAGCTGGCCGGTGGCTCGCGTCCCTGGACCGGTGGGTCGTGCTGGCCGAATCCGTTCCCGGGGGCACCACCACCGCCTTGGCCCTGCTGGAGGGGCTGGGGATCGCGGCCCGGGGCCGGGTATCCTCGTCCATGCCCGGCGGTAACCACGCAGACAAGGAACGGGTGGTCACCCAGGCCCTGGAGGCCGCGCAGCTCGGGCCGGACGCCACCGCCCTGGAAGTGGCCCGCCGGGTGGGCGACCCCATGCAACCCGCCGTGGCCGCGATGGCCCTCGAAGCCAGCCTGAGGGTGCCCGTGGTGTTGGGGGGCGGCACCCAGATGGCAGCGGTGGCCGCGCTTGCGGTCCGGCTCGTCGGCGAGGGAGCCCCGGGGCGCCTGGACCGGATCACGGTGGCCACCACCCGCTGGGTCGCCCGGGACCCGGACGCCGACCTGGCGGGCATCCTCGACCAGCTCCGACCCCCGGTGCCGGCCGTGGCCGCGAATCTGGACTTCTCCCGGAGCGCCCTGCCGGGACTCCGGCGCTACGAAGAGGGACTGGTCAAGGAAGGGGTGGGAGCCGGCGCCGCAGCGGTCGCCGCGTTCCTGGCGTCCGATGTGGCCCACGACGCCCTGGTGGACCGGATCGAGACCTTGGTACGCGGCTTGGGCGATGGGTGACGCCTCCCTCCCGCCCCAGGACCACGGAGGCAACGCCCGGCAGGTCCAGGCCGCCCTGGGTCTGGACGACCTGCTGGACTTCAGCGCTTCGATCAACCCGCTGGGGGCCCCGGACGGGCTCCGCGACCGGCTGGACGCTGCGTGGGACGAGGTGTCCCGCTATCCGGACCGGGCCAACACCCGCCTGCGGGCAGCGGCGGCCAGCCGTCACGGCGTGACCCCGGACCGGATCGTGGCGGGCAACGGTTCGGCCGAGTTGATCGATCTGCTGCTCCGCGCCTCGGGTGCCGGGCGCCTGGTGGTGTGCCCCCCGGACTTCGGCCTCTACCAGGAGCTGGCTCCCGGCGCCCTTCCAGTACACGCGGTGCCGCGGGCTCCGGACACACTCCTTCCCGACCCGTCCGCGCTGATCGATGCGTCGCAACCGGGGGACCTGGT
>JAJRUI010000146.1 GCA_024277875.1 Deferrisomatales bacterium | reverse complement strand
GAGGCCGTCCTGGCCGGGACCTCCACCGTGTCGTCCATCCCGCAACTCCGGCGCCTGGCGCTCGGTGCGCGGCTCGACGAGTCGTTGTTCGGCCTTTTGTTGGATCCCAAGGCCAGAGAGACGCTGCGCGGGGTGCTGCTCGACCAGTACTTCACCCAGGAAGCACGGGTGCTCCTGCTGGGGCAGAGCAGGGTAAACGTCAAGGCCTACCGTTACAGCGAGGCACTGCTGGAGTCGGCCCGGGCCGGGATGGCGTGCGAGGCCGTGCCCCAGGAGGAGGCGGAGGCTCCCGTTCGGGATCAAGGATTCCGTAGGGCGGTGGTCACGGCTTACGAGCACCGCTGCGGGTTCTGCGGCATCCGGATGGTCACGCCCGACGGCCACACCGCTGTCGAGGCCGCGCACATCGTTCCCTGGAGCGTTTCCCACAACGACAGTCCCCGGAACGGAATCGGTCTCTGCCGACTGTGCCACTGGACGTTCGACGAGGGGCTTCTGACCCTGTCGGGTGACTACGCGATCCGCACCTCGCCCCAGCTCTCCCAGGAGCCCAACCTGCCGGCCCACCTGGCGAGCCTCGCGGGCCGGCGTCTGCTGGGGCCGTCGGACCAGAGGCTCTGGCCGGACCCCGCAGCCGTGGAATGGCACCGCCGTCAGGCGTTTCGAGGGAGGTGACGGGCCAACAGAGGGGCCGGAAACGAGCCCGCTGGCTCTCCCCGCCTTTGCGCCTGTGGTGTGCGACGTCCGCCGGCCCGTGATGCTGTGACGCAGGCCTTGCTTGAACCGCTAGGAGATGAAAGAGGTTTTTGGCTTTCAAGCCTCCCAGCCTCCTAGCTTTCCAGCTTCCTAGCCTTTGAGCCTTTCAGCGGGCCGAAGGCCCCAGACCAACGACCGAAGTTGCCGGGAATAGGGAGGGCGGCCATGGCCACGATGGTTCCGGAGGGGGTGGAGGCGTTCCACACCGAAGGGGAGCGGAGGTTCTATCGGTTTCTCGAGCAGGTGGCCCGGCCGGACTCGGAGTTCGTGGCTTGGTACACCCCGGACGTGGACGGCCGGGAGCCGGACTTCGTGCTCTTTCACCCCGATCTCGGGCTCGTGGTGTTCGAGGTCAAGGACTGGGCCCTTCATCAGATTCGCAGGGCCAATTCCCACGACTGGGTGATCGAGGTGAACGGCCGGGAGGAGGCCCGGCCGAATCCCCTGCGCCAGGCCCGGGAGTACAAGAACCAGATCCTGGAGCGCCTGCGGCGGGAACGCTCCCTGTGCCTGGCCGACGACCCGCACAAGGTGAAGGTGCCGGTGGCGGCCGGGGTGGTGTTCCCGAACATCAACCGCTACGAGTACGAGGGGAAAGGGCTCGACCGGGTGATCCCGTCGAGCCTTTCGTTTTTCTGGGACGACCTACACCCCCAGGGCGACCTGTTCACCGATCCGTCGGGCCGCAAGTTCCGGGAGCGGCTGGATGCCTCGTTCCGGCCGCTCTTCCCCTGTCGGCTCACGGGCCGCGAGCAGGGGCGGGTGCGGCAGGTCCTCTTCCCCGAGGTGCGGATTCCGGCCGTGCGGCCGCCGGCCCCGGGGGAGGACCGGGAGCGGCTTCGTCTCCTCGACCACAACCAGGAGAGCCTGGCCCGGCGGTGGGACGGCGGCCACCGGATCGTGGCCGGGCCTTCCGGCTGCGGCAAGACCCTGGTGCTCGTCCACCGCGCCCGGTTCCTCCGGAAGTACAACCCCAAGGTCCGGCGGGTCCTCCTGGTCTGCTACAACGTCGCCCTCGTGCCGTACCTGAAGCGGTTGTGCGTGCGCCAGGGGCTGGGGCTGGGGCCGGCCGGTGGGGTCGAGGTGTGCCACGTGTTCGAGCTGTGCCAGCGGGTGGTGGGGGAGCCGGTCGCGTTCGAGAAGGAGGACCCGGAGTACTACGATCTGGTGGTCGAGGAGGCGATCGGGCGGTTGGCGGAGTTTCCGGAGCGCTACGATGCGGTGCTGGTGGACGAGGGCCAGGATTTCTCGGATGCCATGCTCCGCCTGGTGGTCGGGCTTTTGAACCCGGACACGGATCATCTGCTCATCGCCCTGGACGAGCATCAGGACCTGTACCGACGGGGCAGCCGGGCGCGGTGGTCGGACCTGGGAATCCGGGCCCGGGGCCGGGTTCACCGCCTTCGTGCGGTCTACCGGAGCACCGAGGAGCTGGCAGGCTTTGCCGGGCGGTTCCGGGGCCTCGAGATGTCGGCCGAGCCCAGCCCCGGAGCGACCCAGTTGGAACTCTTTTCGGGGCACCTCACGGCCCGCGGGCCCGATCCGGCCCTCGTCCGGCTCCCAGACCCGAAGGCGGTGGCGGCGTACGTTGCCGATGCGGTGGCCGAGCGTGTCCTGAAAAAGGGGGTGCCCGCCTCGGAGGTGGCGGTGCTCTACCCGACGAAACGCCCCTACGACCCGGAGGGGCCGCCCCTTCCCAAGCGGCTGGAGCAGGAGCTCCTGGCCCGGGGCGTGCTGGCCCGGTGGACCGCGGAGGACTACCGGAGCAAGGCGGGCCACGACATCACCACCGACTCGGTCACCATCTCCACCGTGCACACGGCCAAGGGCATGGACTGGTCGGTGGTGTTCGCGGTGGGACTCGACGCTCTGGAGCCGGGAAACCGGTGGAGCAAGGAGCAGCTCAAGAACCTCGCCTACGTGGCCATCACCCGGGCCCGGTACGAGCTGGTGGTTCCGTATGTGACCGAGAACGGCCTCGTCCAGAGGCTACGCAGGAGCCTGGGGTGAGGCCTTGCCGTCGCGCCGTCCTAACGGCGGTGTCCGCTGTGCAGTAGGTGGGTGGGGCACGTAGGTCCGAAACGACCACAGACAGGCGCTGCGAGAAGCCTTCCGACGGGATCCCCGTGGCGGGTGCCGGTGGAAAGTGGGACGCGCGTGCGGGTGTGTGTCGTTCAATCTGGATGGCGCGACGGTTTCCCGCTGCGAGATCTCCCCGGCTTTTTGCACCACGTGCATGCGCTTTGCTCCGGCACTGGCCGTTCCACGGTTTTCCCGTCGCCGGGGCTGCGCGATCCCACCGGAATCGCGGGCTGTAACGGACCGGAAAAGCACGCATCTAACCGGTAAATGGGGAACTGATCGAGAGGAGGGCCCCCGCATGAACCCGTACAAGACGATCCTGATCCCCCTGGACGGCTCAAGGCTGTGCGGCCTGGCGGTGGACGCGGCCCTGCCGCTGGCCAAGGCGTTCGGCGCCCGGGTCGTGCTGTGTTCAGCGTTCGACTTCGCCCCGGAGCGATTCGGCCTGTACTACGAGCTGTCGGTGCCGGAGGCGTTCGAGCGCGAGATCCGTGCCCACCACGAGGACACCCTCAACCGGGCCCACGAGCGGTTTGTCGCCGAGGGGGTCGCCACCACGACGGTGATCGAGAAGGCTGACCCCGTCACCGCGATCCTGGCCCGGGCGCGCCAGGAGGGCGCGGACCTGATCGTGATGGCGTCCCACAGCCGCGCGGCGATGCCGCGGTTCTTCCTGGGCAGCGTGACGGATCGGGTGTTGCGGCAGGCGCCGTGCCCGGTGCTGGTGGTGCGGCCGCCCGAGCCCAAGTGATGCCGGGCCGCGACAGGGGCTCCCCGGTCGCGGCCCTCCCCAGCCCCCTCCGCGAAAGGAGGGTCCCGTGCCCAGCCCCCCGACGCCCGCCCCTGCCGCCCCCGACCTGTACGACCGGTTCGTCCTGGACAGCCTTCCGCTGGCCGTGATCACCGTGGACCCCGAGCTGCGGATCACCGGGTTCAACCCGTGGGCCGAGCGGGTCACCGGGTACGCCCGGGCAGAGGCGGTAGGCCGCCCGTGCGGGGAGATCCTCCAGGGCGGGCGGTGCCAGGGCCGGTGTCCCCTGCGGACGATCCTGGATCGGCAGCACCGGACCCAGCGCTTGGAGACGACCATCCGGACCCGGGACGGGCGGACGGTGCCGGTGCGGATGAGCACGGCCGGCCTGTTCGATGACGACGGCGTGTTGCTGGGCGGCCTGGAGGCGTTCCAGGACATCTCGGCCGCGAAGCAGGCCCGGCGGGAGAAGGACAACCTGGTCTCGATGTTCGCCCACGACCTGAAGTCGTCGGTGGTGGTGATCGGCGGGTTCGCCCGCCGCCTGCTGGACCGGGTCCCGGAGGCGGACGGCGAGGCGGCCCGGCACCCCCTGGAAATCATCCGGAGCGAGGCGGACAAGCTCGAGGCCCTGACGGACGAGTTCCTGGAGTTCGCCCGCCTCCAGACCGGGCGTCTCACCCTGAACCCCAGCGCGACGTCCCTGGACAAGGAGCTGTCCGAGTTGGTGGACGCGTACCGGGTGCGCGCCGAGGGGGCCGGGGTCCGGGTGGTGCTCGATACCGACCCGTCCCTGCCCATCATCCAGGCCGACGCGGCCCGCCTGCGGCGGGTTTTTGCCAACCTGCTGGACAACGCGCTCAAGTACTCCGGCCCGGGCTCGACCGTGGCCGTCCGGGTGACCGACCACGGGGGGGCCGTGGCGGTGCGGGTCCAGGACCACGGGTGCGGCATCGACGCACGGGAGCTGCCGTTCCTGTTCGACCCGTTTCACCGGGCTGCGAACGCCGGGGACCGCGCCGGGTTCGGGCTCGGCCTGGCCACGGTGAAGGCGATCGTGGACGCCCACGGCGGCCGGGTGACGGTGGAGAGCGCGCCGGGCCAGGGGTCCGTGTTCACGGTGGAACTGCCCAAGGCGGGGCCTGGCGGCGCTGCCCTCTCCACGGACGGGCAGTTCAGCGTCAAAATCACCAAATCTTATTACTAAAAATTGACTTGGATGTAATGCTATGAATATTCGGAAAATCACATCATTGACTATGCTAAACGCGTTTGTACTTTGCATTCTGACGAGTGCCATACTTTACATTGCGCCACATGGCCGGGTTGCGTATTGGTCAAATTGGCATCTATGGGGCTTAAGCAAGACCCAATGGAGCGAGTTACATCTCAATTTAGGCATTCTCTTTTTATTAGCCGGCTCTCTGCATGTTTATTATAATTGGAAACCAATAACTGCCTATTTAAAAAACAAAGCAAAACAAACGAAGGTATTTACTGTAAATTTTAATATTGCTTTGATGCTCACCCTTATTGTTGGTATCGGGACATATTTTCAAATTCCACCAATGAGCACTGTAATCAATATTAGCGAATCAATTAAGGATTCGGCTGCTATTAAGTACGGCGAACCACCTTATGGTCATGCCGAGCTATCCTCCTTAAAAATGTTTGCAAAAAAGGTCGATCTTGACCTATCAAAAAGTATGGAGTTGCTTCGGCAAGCCGGAATCCATTTTGAAAATGAAACACAAACCATTAATGACATCGCAAAGGAAAATAATCTTACGCCAAAACAGGTGTACGAGATTATTAAACCTGCAACTCAAGAAAAGGACATCAATGGACATTCTGTTTTTCCAGATTTACCACCTCCTGGCTTTGGCAGAAAAAAACTTGCCGAAGTTTGCGCTGATTTCGCCTTGGATCTTTCTGAGATAATACATGCCTTGTCCAAGAAAGGAGTAAAGGCTGAGTCAGAACAGAGCATTAAGGAGATTGCAGCAGAAAACAATATGGAACCAATGGCTATCTTTGAGATAATCAGGGCCGCAATTAACGATTCTTAAACTATGCGAGGAAATAAACGGAGACAAGAAAAAGCTGAGCAATTGCATGCACCCAGACAGCAAAAAGCGCCGCTCGTTCCTCGCTCTGCTCTTTGCTGCCGGTGATGCATGGCGATCGTCGGCGGGCCGTAGCAGGTTGCGGAAAAAGCAACCTGCTCCACGCCCCATGGAAGGGGCGAGTCACGGGGCCGTCCACGAGAGGCCGTCGCTGAAAAGCCCACGGACGGGGTTTTTCAGCACCCTGGTAGTTCCGGGCCGAAGGGGGCGCCGCCGGCCGGGCTGTTGTATCCTGTGAGGCAGGATCCCCCCACGCGTCCACCGCCCCACCGGAGCGCCCCCATGAACGGGTACACCTCCCTCCTGCCCCCCGCGTTCGGGTTCGTGATCGGGTTCGGGACCAACGCCCTGGCGATCCGGATGCTGTTTCGTCCGTACCGGGAGTATCGGGTGCTGGGGCTCCGGTTCCAGGGCATGGTGCCCCGGCGCCAGGCCGAGATCGCCCGCACGGTGGCGGCCACCGTGGCCAACGAGTTGCTGCGGGAGGAGCGGGTGGCCGAGCGTCTGGCCGGCCCCGAGGTGCGTGTCGCGCTGGAGGAGCTGGCCGTGGAGCTGTTGGACCGGTACGTGGCCGGCGCGCCCTCCCTGGCCGAGGCCCTCGGTCCGGAGCGGGCCGGTGTGGCCCGCCGGGCGCTGGAGGCCGCGGTTGGGGAGGCTGCCCGGGCCGCGGCCGCGTGGCTCGGCACCGACGACGGGGAGGCGTTCGCAGCCTCGGTGGTGGCCGGGGTGCTCGAGCGCACCCCGGCCGAGCTGTTTCCCGGGGAGGAGCGGCTGGCCGCCCGGATCGCGTCGGGCAAGGTGGTGGAGTTGCTGGCCGGCGCCGACCTGGAGCAGAAGGTCCGCCGGGGCCTGGACCGGCTGGCCGTGCGGCTGGCCGGGCTGGACCGGCCTCTGGCCGACCTGGTGCCCGACGAGGTGCGCCATGCCCTGAGGGATGCGGCCGTGGCCGCGGTGCCGTCCCTGCTGGGCCGGTTCGAGACGGTGCTGCTGGCCCCGGCCAACGTGGACCGGATCAAGGCGGCGGTGCGCGAGGGGATCACCGCGTACCTGAGCGAGCCCCGGGGCGGGCGGCTGCGCACGCTGGTGCGCCACGCGGCCCTGCTGGCCCGGGACCGGATCTTCCGGGAGTCGGACGAGATCGTGGACGCCAACCTGCACCGGCTGCGAGAGCTGGTGCACGGCGACGAGAACCGTCAGCGCCTGGAGGAGGGGATCGCGACCGCGGTGGACGAGATGCTCGCCCGCACTCCGGGGGAACTGCTCGCGCCGGTGCCCCCCGAGACCCTGGGCGCGGTGTACGATCGGATTGCGGCGTGGGTGTGCAGCCGGCTGTCCCGGCCCGCGGTGGGGGAGGCGGTGGCCCTGGTGGCCGAGCGGGAGCTGGAACGGGCGTTTCACACGCCCCTGGCCGAGTTGGTGTCCCTGGCCGACCCCGGCGCGCCCGGCCGCCTGAGCCGGGACCTGGCCGGGTGGGCCGCCGCCGGCGGGCTCGCAGCCCTGGCCGACCGGGAGGCCGGCCGGCTGGCCGAGGCCGTGCTCCACCTGCGGCGGCCGGCCACGGGTCGCCTGCTGCCCGAGCCCCTGGTGCGGGAGGTGGTCGGGCTGGCTGCGGACCGGTTGCTGCCGGTGGTGGCCGACCGGATCCCCGAGATCCTGCGGGCGGTGGACGTGCAGGGGCTGGTGGAGCGGGAGATCCGGGCGTTCTCGCCTGCGGACGTGGAGCGGGTGATCCTGTCGGTGTCCCGCCGGGAGTTGCGCGCGATCACCTGGTGGGGCGGGGTGCTCGGAGCGGCCGTGGGCGCGTTCCAGTCGGCCCTGGCGTGGTGGAGCGGGTAGGGGGCTACGGGTTCCTGCGCCCGATCCCCTGGTACCGGAACCCGAGCCGGATCATCTTGTCGGGCTCGTAGATGTTGCGGCCGTCGAACACCGCGGGCGCCGCCATCAGGCCGAGCATCCGCTCGAAGTCGGGCCGTCGGTACGCGCCCCACTCGGTGCAGACGGCCAGGGCGTGGGCGCCGTCCAGGGCGTCGTAGTTGTCGTCGCAGTAGACGAGCCGGTCCGGCTCGCCCAGGGCCCGCCGGGCGCTGTCCGTGGCCACCGGGTCGTGTGCCCGCACCCGGCACCCGGCGTCCAGGAGCTGGCCGATGGTGGTCAGGCTCGGCGCCTCGCGCATGTCGTCGGTGTTGGGCTTGAACGCGAGCCCCCACACCGCCACGGTGGCTCCGGCCGGGTCCTGGCCGGTCCGGTCGAAGTGGGCCAGGATCTTGTCGGCCAGCACGGCCTTCTGCCGCTGGTTCACCCGGTCCACGGCCTCGAGCACGGCCGCGTCGTACCCCTCGGCCCGGGCGGTCTGGATCAGGGCCTTCACGTCCTTGGGGAAGCACGACCCCCCGTACCCCAACCCGGGGAACAGGAACGCGTACCCGATGCGGGAGTCGGCGCCGATCCCCAGCCGCACCGCGCCCACGTCGGCGCCCAGGCGCTCGCAGATGTTCGCGATCTCGTTGATGAACGAGATCTTGGTGGCCAGCATCGCGTTGGCCGCGTACTTGGTCATCTCGGCCGACCGGATGTCCATGACCACGGTGGGGTGGTTGGTGCGGGTGAACGGCGCGTACAGCTCCTTCATCAGCTCGGCCGTGCGCACGTTGTCGGTGCCCACGATCACCCGGTCGGGCTTGAGGCAGTCCTGGACCGCGCTGCCCTCCTTGAGGAACTCGGGGTTCGAGACCACGTCAAACTCCAGGTCGGTCAGCCCCCGGGCATCGAGTTCCCCCTGGATCGCTTCGCGCACCCGTTCGGCCGTGCCCACCGGCACCGTGGACTTGATCACCACGATCCGGAACCGGTCGATCACCCGGCCGATCGACCGGGCCACGGCCAGCACGTGCTGGAGGTCGGCCGAGCCGTCCTCACCCTCGGGGGTGCCCACCGCGATGAACAGCAGCAGCGCGTCGGCGGCGCCCTCGGACAGGTCGGTGGTGAACGTCAGCCGCCCGGCCCGCGCGTTGCGCTCGAGCAGTTCCTGGAGGCCGGGCTCGTAGATCGGGATCTCCCCGGCCCGGAGCCGGGCGATCTTGGCCTCGTCGATGTCCACGCACACGACGTCGTTGCCCATTTCGGCAAAGCAGGTGCCGGTGACGAGGCCCACGTACCCGGTTCCGATCACGCACAGCTTCATGGAAGCGCCTCTCCCCTGTCTATCGAGTCGTCTTCGGACCGTCGGCCCGCAGGCCTGCGCCGCGTTCGGTTCAGCCCTCGGTCCAGAACGCGCCCCCCTTGGGCGTCTTGCCGGCCACCTGCCGCTGGGACCCCTTGCGCAGCTTCGCCACCAGCCCCAGCACCCGATCGGCAACCCGGTCCTTGTCCATGAGGGGGACGCCCACCTCCCGGCCGTCCGCGGTGAACATCCGCACCGCGTTGGTGTCCGCGTGGAACCCGGACCCGGGCGCGGTGACGTCGTTGGCCACGATTGCATCGAGGCGCTTCGCCGCCAGCTTGGCCTTGGCGTTCACCTCCAGGTCCCCGGTCTCGGCCGCGAACCCCACCAGGATCTGGTCGGGCCGCTTGGTGCGGCCGAGTTCCTCGAGGATGTCCGGGTTGGGCTCCAGGTCCAGGGCCGGGGGGGCGCCCCCCCGTTTCTTGATCTTGGCCGCGGCGGTCTCGGACGGCCGCCAGTCGCACACGGCTGCGGCCTTGACGATCACCGTGGACCACGGCGCGTCCCGCAGCACGGCGTCGCGCATCTCGGCCGCGGTCTCGACCCGGGTCACGGCCACGCCCACCGGGTCGGCCAGGGCCGTGGGGCCCGACACCAGCCGCACCTCGGCACCCCGGCGCCGGGCCGCCCGGGCCAGGGCGTAGCCCATCTTGCCCGACGAGTGGTTGGACACGAACCGCACCGGGTCGATGGGTTCGATGGTCGGGCCAGCCGTGATCAGGACCCGCTCGCCGGCCAGGTCGTTCGGGGTGAGGACCATCTCGAGGGCTTCCACGATCTGGCCGGGGTCGGCCATCTTTCCCCGGCCCTCCACCCCGCACGCGAGTTCTCCAGCGGCCGGCCCCACGAAGTGGTGGCCGGCGTCCCGAAGCACGGCCAGGTTGCGCTGTACGGCCGGACTGTCCCACATGACCACGTTCATGGCCGGCGCGAACAGCACCGGGACCCGGGTAGCCATGATCATGGTGGACAGGAAGTCGTCGGCCAGGCCGTTGGCCACCTTGCCCAGGATGTTGGCCGTGGCCGGGGCCACGACCAGGGCGTGGGCCCGGTCGGCCAGGCTCACGTGGCCGATCTCGGAGCCGCTGAACAACTGGAACAGCTCGTGGGTGACCGGGTTGCCCGAGATCGTCTGGAAGGTCAGGGGGGTGACGAAGTTCATCGCGTTCTTCGTCATCACCACGTGCACATTGGCGCCCCGGCGGGTGAGGTCCCGGCACAGCAGCACGCTCTTGTAGGCGGCGATCCCGCCGGTGACGCCCAGGAGGATCTCGCGGCCGCGCAGCATGGGCATGGGGAGCCCCTTCCGGTCAGGAGAAGAACGGGTTGGACCGTTTTTCGGTGCCCACGGTGGTGGCCGGCCCGTGTCCCGGGTGCACCACGGTATCGTCGGGCAGGGTGAAGATCCGGGTGCGCACCGAGCGGATCAGGGTGTCATAGTCCCCGCCCTGAAGGTCGGTCCGGCCGATCGAGCCGGCGAACAACAGGTCTCCCACGAACACCTGTTTGCCGGTGAGCAGGCTCACCGAGCCCGGGGAGTGCCCCGGGGTGTGGAGCACCGTGAGCGCGTGGCTGCGGAACGCGATCTCGTCCCCGTCCTCCAGGAACCGGTCCGGATCAGGGGCGGCCTCCACGTTCACGCCGAACAGGAGGCCCTGCCCCTTCATCCCCTGGATCAGGGCCAGGTCGCCCCGGTGGGCCAGGATCGGCGCGCCGGTCTGGCGCTTGAGGGGAGCCAGCCCCTCCACGTGGTCGAAGTGGCCGTGGGTCGCCACGATCGCCACGGTCTTCAGGCCCCGGGCCTCCAGGTGGCGGACGATCACGGGCACGTCCCCGCCGGGGTCGATCACCACGGCTTCCCGGGTGTCTTCGTCCCCCAGGATGTAGCAGTTGGCCTGGATCATGCCGACGACGAGTTGTTCGAGGATCACGGGTGCTCCTTTTTGCTGAGATGTGGCTGCGCGATGGACGGGTTCGGACGGTCGGCGCGGCTCAGATGCGGCCCACGAGCACCCGGTCGAGGGGCAACCGGTCGGCCTTGCCGTGGACGTCCGGCGCGGGGTGGCCCACGGCCACCACGGCCATGAGTTCGAGGCCGGTGGCCACGCCGCACAGGGCCTCGACCCGCTCGCGCTGGTTCAAGATCTCCCCGAGCCAGCACGCGCCCAGGCCCCGGTCGTGGGCCGACAGGAGCAGGTTCTGGATCGCCGCGCCGATCGCCTGGCAGTCCTTGTCCCGGTGGTAGGACGCCCCGGTGTCCAGGAACACGGCCACGGCTGCCGGGGCGCTCCGCAGGATCCGGCCGTACTTGGTGCAAGCGGCCAGGGCCTCACGTTTTTCAGCCGACCGGACGATCACGAACCGCCAGGGCTGGTTGTTCAGGCCGGACGGCGCCTGGCACGCGTCGGCGACCAGGGCCTCGAGGGCCTCTTCGGCCACCGGACGGTCCTGGAACCGCCGGACGCTGCGGCGGGTACGGATGGCTTCCCGGGTTTCCACCTGGGGTTCTCCTGCTGGGGTCCAAAGAGGGCGGGAGTATAGCAACCGGTTTCCGGGAGGGTCAAGAAATGGGCGGTTTTCCGCGGATTTCCACGGGGGGCGATGGTGCCCGTCCGGCCCCGTCTGATACAATCCGGCGCGCTTCGAGGCCCTTTCCGCACGGGGGTGTTCCATGGACGTTCTGGTGACCGGCGCCGCCGGGTTCATCGGCTACCACGTGGCCGAGCGCCTGCTCGCCCGCGGGGACCGGGTGGTGGGGCTGGACAACTGCAACGACTACTACGAGGTGTCCCTCAAGGAGGCGCGCTTGGAGCGGCTGGGCCGGCACCCCGGCTTTTCGTTCCTCCGGGCCGACGTGGCCGACCCGGACGCCCTGGCCCGTGCGTTCGACCACGGGCCGTTCGACGTGGTGTGCCACCTGGCCGCCCAGGCCGGGGTACGCTACAGCCTGGAGAACCCGGTGGCCTACGGCCGGTCGAACCTGATGGGGTTCCTGCACGTGCTCGAGGCGTGCCGCCACCGGGGCACCGGGAACCTGGTATACGCCTCGTCGTCGTCGGTGTACGGCGCCAACGAAAAGGTCCCGTTCGCCGAGGTCGACCGGGTGGACCGGCCGGTGAGCCTGTACGCGGCCACCAAAGTGGCCAACGAACTCATGGCCCACACCTACCACCACCTGTACGGCCTGCCGTGCACGGGCCTGCGGTTCTTCACGGTGTACGGGCCGTGGGGAAGGCCCGACATGGCGCTGTTCTCGTTCACCCGGGCGATCCTGGCGGGCCGGCCCATCGACGTGTACAACCACGGCGACATGGAGCGGGACTTCACGTACATCGACGACATTGCGGCCGGCGTTGTCGCGGCGATCGACCGTCCCCTGGGCGACGAGGTGCTCAACCTCGGCAACCACCAGAGCGTGCGCCTGGAGCGGTTCATCGAGGTGATCGAGCAGGCCGTGGGCCGGCCGGCGGTCAAGAACTACCTGCCCATGCAACCGGGGGACGTGCCCCGCACCTATGCGGACGTGGACCGGGCCGCCCGCCTCCTGGGCTGGCGGCCCACCACACCGATCGAAACGGGTATCCCCCGGTTCGTGGCGTGGTACCGGGAATATTATGGCGAATGAAGGCCCGGGCGGGCGCCCGGGCGCGACCCGAACAGGAAGGGGAGTTGCATGACCAGCGATCTCGTCCAGAAGCTCGTGGACCGCGAAGCGACCCTGGCCGTGGTGGGCCTGGGTTACGTGGGCCTGCCCCTGGCCGTGGCCTTCGGCCGGAAGTTCCCGATCGTGGGGTTCGACGTGAACGAGGACAAGGTGGCGGCCCTGCGGGCCGGGATCGACCCCACCGGCGAACTGTCGGAGGCCGAGGTGCGGGCCGCCGACATCCAGTACACCACCAACCCCGGGGACCTGCGCCGGGCGTCGTTCATCGTGGTGGCCGTGCCCACCCCGATCGACCGCCACCGCCGGCCCGACTTGACCCCTTTGATCGCGGCTTCCCGTTCGATCGGACAGAACCTCGCGCCAGGTACGGTGGTCGTCTACGAGTCCACGGTGTACCCGGGCGTCACGGAGGAGGTGTGCGTGCCCGTGCTCGAGGCCGAATCGGGCCTGCAGTGCGGCGCGGACTTCCGGGTGGGGTACAGCCCGGAGCGGATCAACCCTGGCGATCGGGAGCACACCCTGGAGCGGATCGTGAAGGTGGTGGCCGGCCAGGACGCCGGTACCCTGGACGTGGTGGCCGGGGTGTACGAGCTGGTGGTGACCGCCGGGGTGCACCGGGCGCCCACCATCAAGACGGCCGAGGCGGCCAAGGTGATCGAGAACACCCAGCGGGACCTGAACATCGCCCTGATGAACGAACTGGCGGTGATCTTCAACCGGCTGGGGATCGAGACCCGGGAGGTGCTCCGGGCCGCGGGCACCAAGTGGAACTTCCTGCCGTTCACCCCGGGCCTGGTGGGTGGGCACTGCATCGGCGTGGACCCGTACTACCTGACCCACAAGGCCGAGGAGCTGGGCTACAGCCCCCAGGTGATCCTGTCGGGCCGGGCGATCAACGACGGCATGGGCAAGTACGTGGCCGAAAACGTGGTCAAGGGCCTGATCCGGTGCGGCAAGGCCGTGCAGGGCAGCCGGGTCCTGGTGCTCGGGCTCACGTTCAAGGAGAACGTGTCGGATCTTCGCAACTCCCGGGTCAAGGACGTGATCGACGAACTCCGGGAGTACGGGGTGGACGTGGTGGCCCACGACCCCCTGGTGGACCCGGACGAGGCCGAGGCCGAGTTCGGCCTGCGGCCGCGCGCCCTGGCCGAGGCCGCGCCCGTGGACGGCATCGTCGCCGCCGTGCGCCACGACGCGTTTGCCGGCCTGGCCCTGGAGAAACTCCTCGAGCTGTACCGGCCCGACGGGGGCCCCGGGGTGCTGGCCGACGTGCGCATGGCGTACGACCGGGCCGGCGCCTCGGCCCTGGGCATCTACTACTGGTCCCTGTGAGGCGGGGAGAGGGGAGCGACGGATGGGGACGTACCTGATCACCGGGGTCGCGGGGTTCATCGGGTCCAACCTGGCCGAGGCCCTGCTGGCCGGCGGGCACCGGGTCCGGGGGCTGGACAACTTCCTGACCGGCAAGCGGGAGAACCTGGACGGCCTGGACGGCCTGGAGTTCCTGGAAGGGGATCTGCGGGACCCGGCCGCGTGCCGGGCCGCGTGCGACGGCGTCGCGTACGTGCTGCACCAGGGCGCCCTGGGGTCGGTGCCCCGCAGCGTGGCAGACCCGGTGTTGTCCAACGCGTGCAACGTGACCGGCACCCTGAACCTGCTGGTGGCGGCCCGGGACGCCGGGGTCCGGCGGGTCGTGTTCGCGGCGAGTTCCTCGGCCTACGGCGACACCCCGACCCTGCCCAAGGTCGAGACCATGGTGCCCCGCCCCCTGTCCCCGTACGCCCTGACCAAGCTCGCGTGCGAGGAGTACATGCGGCTGTTCTTCGAACTCTACGGGCTCGAGACCGTGAGCCTGCGGTACTTCAACGTGTTCGGGCCCCGCCAGGACCCCCACAGCACCTACGCGGCCGTGATCCCCAAGTTCGTCTCGGCCCTGCTCGAGGGCGAACCCCCCGAGATCTACGGCGACGGCGAGCAGACCCGCGACTTCACCTACATCGCGGACGTGGTCCAGGCGAACCTCAAGGCGTGCCGGGCGCCCCGGGAGGCGTGCGGCCAGGTGTACAATGTGGCGTGCGGCGACCGGATCCGGCTGGTCGACCTGTACCGGGAGATCGCCCGGCTCCTGGGCAGCGACCTGGAGCCCCGGTTCGGCCCGCCCCGCCCCGGAGACGTCAAGCACAGCCTGGCCGACATCTCCAGGGCCCGGTCCCTGCTGGGGTACGAGCCCCGGTACGACGTGCGCACCGGCCTGGCCGAGGCGATCGCGTGGTACCGGGAGAACCTGTAAAGCCGCGGGTTGCCTGACGGCGGGGGGGGGTTATGTTTTGGTTCGACGTTCGACGTTCGAGGTTCGACGTTCGAGGTGGCCGATCACGGGTCACCGATCACCGATCAACCGATCACGGATCACCGACAGAGGAGTCCACCATGCGCGCCGTGATCCTGGCCGGCGGGAGCGGGACCCGATTGTGGCCGCTCTCGCGCCGCTCGATGCCCAAACAGTTCCTGCCCCTGGCCGGGGAGCGCAGCCTGCTTCGCCAGACCGTGGCCCGGGTGCGGCCCCTGGTGGGGGACGACGTGGTGGTGGTGACCGCGGCGGACACCGGGTTCCTGGCGGCCCGCCAGTTGGAGGAGGAGGGGATCGACCCGGCGGACCGGGTGCTGGCCGAGCCGGTCGGGCGCAACACCGCGCCGGCCATCGGGTTCGCCGCCCTGGGCGCGGTCCCGGACACCGTGCTCCTGGTGCTGCCGTCGGACCACGCGATCCGTGACGAGGACGCGTTCCGCCGGGCCCTGGCCGCCGCCGCCCGGGTGGCCGCCGCCGGGTGGCTGGTGACGTTCGGCATCCAACCCGACCGGCCGGAGACCGGGTACGGGTATATCCGGATGGGGGATCCCCTGCCCGGGTACGACGGCGCCCGGCGGGTCGAACGGTTCGTGGAGAAGCCGGACCGGGAGACGGCCGAGGCATACCTGGCCGACGGCGGGTACGCGTGGAACTCGGGGATGTTCGCGCTGCGGGCCGACCGGCTGCTGGAGGAACTCGGGGCCCACGCCCCGGACGTGCGGGCGGCCCTGGAACCCCTGGCCCCGTACGCCGACGGCGCCCGCCCCGCCCCCCGGGACCTGTACGAGGCAGTGCCCAAGATCTCGATCGACTACGCGGTGATGGAGCGCTCGGACCGGGTGGCCGTGATCCCGGTGGACCCGGGGTGGTCGGACCTGGGCAGCTTCGACGCGCTCGCCGGCGTGCTGGAGCCGGACGGGGACGGCAACGTGGTCCGGGCCGGGCAGGGCGGCGAGGCGGTCGTCCTGGAGGGAACGGACAACCTGGTGCTGGCCGACGGCCGGGTGGTGGCGGCGGTGGGGCTGTCGGGCACCGTGATCGTGGACACCCCCGACGCCCTGCTGGTGTGCGCCCGGGACCGGAGCCAGGACGTGCGCCGGGTGGTGGAGCGCCTGGAGGCGGCCGGCCGGCCCGAGGTGGCCGGCCACCGCACGGTGCACCGGCCGTGGGGCAGCTACACCGTGCTCGAGTTGGGCGAGCGCCACCAGGTCAAGCGGATCACCGTGCTGCCCGGCCGGCGCCTGTCGCTTCAACGCCACCGCCGCCGGGCCGAGCAGTGGGTGGTGGTCCGGGGAACCGCCCGGGTCACCCGGGGCGACGAGGTCCTGGACCTGGGGCCGGGACAGTCCGTGGCCATCGCCCGGGAGCAGGCCCACCGCCTGGAGAACCCGGGGGCCGAACTCCTGGAGGTGGTCGAGGTCCAGACCGGCGACTACCTGGGGGAGGACGACATCGTGCGGCTCCAGGACGATTTCGGGCGGGTGCCCGGGGCGTGACACGCCCCCCGGGCCGCCTCATGTTTCGCGGAGCCCGGCCGATCGGGTAGAGAGCTTCCCTTTCCCAGTGCCCCGGACGAGCGGATGGAGATCATCCCGATCGGGACCGGCGACGCGTTCGCCAAGACCCTGTTCCAGACCAACTTCCTGGTGCGCCCGGCGGACGGCGGGCCGTTCCTGGTGGACTTCGGCCACACCGCGGCCCGGGCCCTGGCCCGGCTCGGGTTCCCCCTGCGGGACGTGGGGCGGGTGGTGGTGAGCCACCTCCACGCCGACCACATCGGCGGGCTGGAAGAACTGGGGTTCGGCGGGTACTTCGGGTGGGGCGAACGGCCGCAGTTGTTCGTGCCCGAGAACCTGGTGCCGTGGCTGTGGGACCACGCCCTCAGCGCCGGCATGGGCCAGCGGCTGACGCGGGCGGACGGCGGGTTCTTCCAGGCCGGCCTGTCCACCTACTTCGAACTCGAACCGGTGTCGGCCGGCCGGCCGTTCGACCTCGGCAGCGTCCGGCTGACCCCGTTTCCCACGCCCCACGTGCCGGGCCGGCCGTGCTGGGGGTACCGGTTGGAGGACCGGGCCACCGGCGGGATCGCTGTGCTCACCTGCGATTCCCGGTTCCACCCCCGCAGCCTGCAAAAGTGGGCCGCGGACGCGGCCGTGGTGTTCCACGACTGCCAGCTCGCGTCCGACGGCAACCACATCCACGCCACCCTGGACGAGCTACTCACCCTGGACGACCGGTGGCAGGAACGGATCCTGCTGGTGCATTACGCAGACGACTGGCCCGGCTGGCAGGGCCGCACCGGCCGGATGCGGTTCGCCCGGCAGGGCGAACCGGTGCGGGTGTAGGCGTCCGTCAGTCCGCCTTCCGGTGCCTGAACCGATCCACCATGCCCAGCACCTCCCGGAACGGGTGGTGGATCTGGGTCGTGTGGATTGTCACCACCGTGTCCGAGATCGTGCCGTACCGGGTGGGGTCGCCGCTGGCCTCCACGTGGTGTGAGATCACGTCCACCAGCTCGGTCTCGGTGCCCAGGCGGATGTGGGTCTCATCCATGGCCACCATGTCCGCGATCCGCGGGTTCTCCCGGGTCTGGATGAAGTGCTGGGCGCCCAGGGTCGCCGCCCGCAGGGCGTGGCCGCCGTCCCAGCCCAGGGCGTTCAGGCCGATGAAGATCCCGGAGAACGCGTCCCCCGCCCCCAGGGTGGACACCAGGTCGGTCACGTAGTCGTCCCCGCACACGATCCGGCGGTCCGCGTACCGCAGGGTCACGCCCTTGGGCAGCCGGGCCTTCTTCCAGTACCGGGCCGCCCGGTCGGGCTGGAGCCACTCGGTGTACCGGGCGCCCTTGCTGCCGCCGGTCACCACGATCCGGCCCCCCTCCAGGCTGTCCCCCTGTTTGCCCCGGTTCATCCGGTGGGTGATGTAGCTGGCCGTGGCGTCGATGCCCCGCTTGGTGACCGCGGTGTCGATCTCGCTCAGTTCGTCCCGGTTCAGGACCAGGTACTGGATGTAGGGCAGCAGGGCCGTGTACACGAAATCCTTGCGGAAGTGGAAGAACCGCTCCTTGTCCGTGGTGTAGAACCGGCTCTCGATCAGCTGGTCCACGCACTTGAGGAACGTGAGGGTCGGGCACAGGTAGGTGGTCACCTTGCTCGCGTACGCGGTCTGGAGCAGGCGCACCACCAGCCTGAGTTCCTCGTGGTTGGTCATCGAGTTGATCACCAGGTGGGTCTCCCGGAAGTCCCGGTCCCGCCGGAACCGGTACTCCAGGTCGAAGTACCGGCGGTTGAGCTGATCGGTGGGGATCACGTGCTCGTTCGTGCGGTTGGCCAGGATGATCCGGTCCCGGGCGCTCCCGTCCGGGCCGGTGATGGTCAGCACGTACCCGATCCTGGGCACCAGCCCGTCCACGTGCACGTCCGCCTCGGGGCCCGTGCGGACCCCCAGTTCGTCGTACAGGGCCAGGACCCGGGCTGCGTCTGGGTGGCGGACGTCAAGGAAGAACAGGTGCTCGAAGGTGATCCCTTCGGTTTCAGCGGCCAGTTCCGGGGCGTCGTACAGGGTCTTGATCTGCTGGATGATGTTCTTGTTGTTCCCGCCCAGGCGGACCTCGGCCGGGGTCCGGACCTCCACGACCTTCAGGTCGTCCGGCCCCGAGATCCGGTCCGGGAACGCGGCGGCGATCTCCCGAGCCACGGTGTCCAGGTCGCCGCACAGGGTGAAGTCGTACTGCTCGCCGTGCTTCCCGCCGAACTCCAGGCTGTAGTAGTGCTCGTCGTGGAACAGCTGGGTCTCCCGGTTGGCCAGGGGGTTCAGGATCAGGGGCTGGTCCCGGCCGTCCACCGGCACCCGGAACACGGTGCCCACCGGCAGGAGGAGCCGCGGGCCCACGACCATCAACGGCTCGCCCGTGGCCGCGGTGATCTCGTCGGCCTGGACCGAGATCATGTAGTCGAACACGGGGATGCCCCCCAGGAACACGAACCGCTTGCCGGTCGACGGCTCCATCTCGCAGCCTCCTTCTGATGGAACGGGACAGCGCCAGCATACCGCGCCTTTCCCCCGCGCGGAACCGCCCCCTTGACGCGGCCCGGGCCGCGTGCTTGAAGTGATGGGAATCCTTTCATCTTTTCCGAAAGGAGGGGTGGCGATGATCCGGAGGTTCTTGGAGCGAAATATCTGCGAGGGAACACTGCATCTGTTCCTGCCCGACGGCCGGCAGTGGTCGATGGGCCGGGGCGACCCGGTGGTGGTCTGGAGGCTCCGCCGGAAAGGTGCCCTGGCCCGGATCGTGGCCGACCCCGAACGCCAGTTGGGCGAGACCTATGTGGACGGGGCGTGGGACGTGGGCGGCGGCTGCCTGCTGGACCTGTTGCAGGTGCTGTTCCGGAACTTCCGGCCGGCGGAGCGGGCGGCCCGTGGCGCGCGCCGGCCGTGGGTGCGGGCCGCCCGCAGGCTGCACCAGTGGAACCCGGTGCCCCGCAGCCGGCGCAACGCGTCCTGCCACTACGACCGGGACGAAGACCTGTTCCGGCGGTTCCTGGACGCGGACCTGCACTACTCGTGCGCGTACTTCGAGCGGCCCGGGCTGTCCCTGGAGGAGGCCCAGCGGGCCAAGTGCCGCCACATCGCCCGGAAGCTCCGCCTGGAGCCGGGGATGACGGTGCTGGACATCGGGTGCGGCTGGGGCGGGCTGGCCCTGTACCTGGCCCGGGAGCACGGCGCCCGGGTGACCGGGATCACCCTGGCCCGGGAGCAGTTGCGGGTGGCCCGCCACCGGGCCCGGCAAGAGGGGATGGCCCACAGGGTGTCGTTCCGGCTGGAGGACTACCGCAGGCACGAGGGCCGGTACGACCGGGTGGTGAGCGTGGGCATGTTCGAGCACGTGGGACAGCCCCACTACCGCTCGTTCTTCCACCGGCTGGAGGCGCTGCTCGCGCCGGACGGGGTGGCCCTGGTCCACACCATCGGCCGCACCGGCCCCGGCGGGACCACCAACCCGTGGATCCGGCGCCACATCTTCCCGGGCGGGTACGTGCCGGCCCTGTCCGAGGTGGCTGCGGCCGTGGAGCCCACCGGGCTCATCCCCGCCGACGTGGAGGTGTTGCGGCTCCACTACGCCGATACCCTGGCCGCGTGGCAGTCCCGGTTCCAAAACCACAGGGCAGCCCTGGCCGCCCGGCTCGGGGAACGGTTCTGCCGCCTGTGGGAGTTCTACCTGGCCGTGTCCGAGGCGTCGTTCCGGTGGGACGATCTGGTGGTGTACCAGGTGCAACTTGCCCGTCACCACGGTGCCGTGCCCGTGGTGCGCGGCTACCTGTACGAGGCCGCCGCCCCCCGTCCCGTTCCCGACGCTCTGTCCGCGTGAGGTCGGCGTCCGGTCCGGGACGCCCGTGCCGCCGGGCCTGGGGAAAGTGGGAAGGCGGAGGGAAAAACAACGGGCGGCCCCGCAAGGGGCCGCCCGTGTGGGTCAGGGTCGCGGGCGGTTGGATCAGTGGACGATCTCGGCCTCCACCACCTCGGGCCCCTCGTCCTCGGGCGCCTCGGGCGCGGGGTTTTCGTGGTGCACCACCAGTTCGCCATCCACCGCGTCCACGGTGACCACGGCGCCGTCCAGGATGTCGCCGGCCACCAGGGACCGGGCCAGCCGGGTCTCCAGGTGCCGCTGGAGGTAGCGCTTGAGCGGCCGGGCGCCGTACACCGGGTCGTACCCGGCCCGGGCGATGAACGCGCGGGCCGCCTCGGTGAGTTCGAACCGGATCCGCCGGTCGGCCAGCCGCCGGGCCAGGTCCTCGGTCTGCAGGTCCACGATCCGTTCGATCTCCTCGACGGTGAGGGGTTTGAACAGCACCACCTCGTCCACCCGGTTCAGGAACTCGGGCCGGAACTGGGCGCGCAGCTCCCGCATCACCGCGTTCCGGGCGTCCTCGCGGATCTGGCCGTCGCCGGTGACCCCCTCGAGCAGGTGGGGCGACCCGATGTTGGACGTCATGATGATCACCGTGTTGCGGAAGTCCACGGTGCGGCCGTGGCTGTCGGTGAGCCGGCCGTCGTCCAGGATCTGCAACAGCACGTTGAACACGTCCGGGTGGGCCTTCTCGATCTCGTCGAACAGGAGCACCGAGTAGGGCTTGCGCCGGACCGCCTCGGTGAGCTGGCCGCCCTCGTCGAACCCCACGTACCCCGGGGGTGCGCCGATCAGCCGGCTCACGGCGTGCTTCTCCATGTACTCGCTCATGTCGATCCGGACCACGTTCTCCTCGGTGTCGAACAGGGCCGCGGCCAGGGTCTTGGCCAGCTCGGTCTTGCCCACGCCGGTGGGCCCCAGGAAGATGAACGACCCGATCGGCCGGCGGGGGTCCTTGATGCCGGCCCGGGCCCGGAGCACGGCGTCGGCCACCAGGTCCACGGCCTCGTCCTGGCCCACCACCCGGCGGTGGAGCACCTTGTCGAGTTGCAGCAGTTTCTCGCGTTCGCCTTCCATCAGCCGGGACACCGGGATGCCGGTCCACCGGGAGATGATCTCGGCGATCTCCTCCTCGGTCACCTCTTCCCGCAGCAGGCGCGTGCCGCCGAGCCGGGCCAGTTCGTGCTCCTTCTCTGCGAGCTGCTGCTCGACCTGGGGCAGCCGGCCGTGGCGCAGCTCGGCGGCCTTCTCCAGGTCGTAGTCCCGTTCGGCCTGTTCGATCTCCCGGCGGAGCTGTTCGATCTCCTCGCGCAGGTGCTGCACCGCGTGGATCGCCTGTTTCTCGTTCTCCCACTGGGCGCGCATGGCGTCCGCCCGGTTCTTGAGGTCGGCCAGCTCCTTTCGGAGTTGCTTGAGCCGCTCCTTGCTGGCCGCGTCCTTCTCCTTCTTGAGGGCGGCCTCCTCGATCTCGAGCTGCATGATCCGGCGGGTCACCTCGTCCAGGTCGGACGGCATCGAGTCGATCTCGGTGCGGATCATGGCGCACGCCTCGTCCACCAGGTCGATCGCCTTGTCCGGCAGGAACCGGTCCGAGATGTACCGGTGGGACAGGGTGGCCGCGGCCACCAGGGCGTTGTCCTGGATGCGCACGCCGTGGTGCACCTCGTAGCGGTCCTTCAGGCCCCGGAGGATCGACACCGTGTCCTCCACGTTGGGCTCGTCCACCTGCACCGGCTGGAACCGGCGCTCCAGGGCCGGGTCTTTCTCGATGTGCTTGCGGTACTCGTCCAGGGTGGTGGCGCCGATGCAGTGGAGTTCGCCCCGGGCGAGCATCGGCTTGAGCATGTTGCCCGCGTCCATGGCGCCGTCGGCCTTGCCCGCGCCCACGATGGTGTGCAGCTCGTCGATGAACAGCAGGATCCGTCCGTCGCTCTCCTTGATTTCGTGGAGCACGGCCTTGAGGCGCTCCTCGAACTCGCCCGGTACTTGGCCCCGGCGATCAGGGACCCCAGGTCCAGGGCGTACACGGTCTTGTCCTTCAGGCCCTCGGGCACGTCGCCCCGCACGATCCGCTGGGCCAGGCCCTCGACGATCGCGGTCTTGCCCACG
>JAJRUI010000145.1 GCA_024277875.1 Deferrisomatales bacterium | reverse complement strand
TGGGCCGAGGCCGAGGAAGGGGGCCGTGCACCGTGAGTTGCAACTATTGCGCCAGCACCTCACAGCCGGCGGCCACGGCCCTCGGCGCGCCGGCCGTGGAGCCGGCCTGGGCAGCGGGGCGGGGGGCGGCGGGCCACTGTCCCCATTGCGGCCGGTGGCTGCCGGCCGAGGGGGGATGTACGACGTGTGGCGGTTCGCCGCTGGCCGACACGGTCGTCTCGACCGCGTCGGCGCCGGTCGAGAGGAGGCTGTCGTGCGGGCACACGATGGTCACCGACGCCGGGCCCGGCGACGAGGAGTGGTGCGCCGGGTGCGACGAGATGGTGCTCGTGGAAGCCGAAGCGGTGGGGGACCCGGCCGGGGTCGGGGCCGGGATGGAGAAGGTGGACGGGCGCGCCCGGATCGAAGAGTACGAGAGGGGATTGCCTCCTCACTTCATGCGCATGGTGCCCTCACACGGGGAAAGGGCGGAGGAGATCATCCACGAGCGGCCGGTGGCCGGCACCGATCTGGCGGTGCGCATCCGTTCCGGCATCAACGTGAGAACGGGCGAGTTGATACGGCCGGAGAAGGACAACATCGCGGTGGTCATCGCCAGGCAGGGGGGCGAGGGGCGGTCGGTGGGCAGCGCCTACCGTTCGCTGCGGAGGGGCCCTGACTGGCCGGCCCAACTGGGCGAAGTCATCGCGGAGATGGAGGAGAAAGCCAGGGGCGGCCAGGTCGAAAGGTGTCCCCGGTGTGGGGCCTACATGCGGGTTCGGTGGCCCAGGGGCGGGGGGAGCCGGTTCCTGGGCTGCACCAACTACCCGGATTGCCGCGAGACGCAGGGCCTGCCCGGTGGCGGCTCCGGCCGGGCGGGCGGCAAGCGCCGGGGGTCGTCCGCGAAGCGGGCCGCGTCGTCGGGGAGCAGGGCCGGCGAGCGCACGCCCCGACCGGCGACGAAGGAGGTCCGCGCCCTGGGGGAGAAGCTGCCGTCGGGGTTCAGCCTGGCGACGGGGACCGCGTATGAGAGGGCGGTGGACGGTTCCGATTTGGTGATACGAGTGCGACTTCACGGAGACGAAGGGGCCTGCATAATACAGGCGTACAGTCCCGGTCTGAGGCGGTACGTGGGCCGCCGTCACGTTGCTTCTTTGAGCGGGAGGGAACCGCAGGAACAGGTAGCGGCCCTGGCGGGGCACATCGGGGCCGGGCGTATCGAGAAATGCCCCCGCTGTGGCTCCTACATGGTCGAGCGGGAGGCCAAGCGCGGGAAGCGCAAGGGGGAACGCTTCCTCGGCTGTGTCTCGTATCCCGAGTGCCGGGAGACGAAGCCGTTATGAGTTGCAATCGTTGCGCCACCGCCTCACAACGAGCGGCCACGGCCCTCGGCGCGCCGGCCGTGGAGCCGGCCTGGGCCGCGGGGCGGGGGACGGCGGGCCATTGTCCCCGTTGCGGCCGCCGGCTGCCGGCCGAGGGGGGGTGCAGGGCGTGCGGCGGGGGGGCGGGCCCGGCGCCGGTGACCGGCGTCGTGTATGACCCCTTGCTTTCCGAGGTGGGATTGAGCGACGGCATACCGGTAGCGCCCACCGGCGACCTGTGGTTTGCTCCCCTATCGTGCGGGCACACGGCGACCACCGACGTGGAGCCCGGCGGCGACGAGTGGTGCACGAGATGCGACGCCTTTTGCCAGGTCAAGTGGAGCGTCCAGGGCCAGAACGCCTTCTACCGCCGCCAGGTGGACGAGATGTTGGAGTCCCTCGGTCAACCGCCCGTTACCGACGAAGAGATGGCCCAGGTGCGGAGCAAGCTGGATCCAAGCAGCGATGCGGACAGGGGTGTCCTGGCGTGCGTCGTCCAGGTGCAAGCCGTGCGCATGAGCTCGGGCCGGCCGCCGGCGGTCGCCGGCACCCTGTCCGACGTTTCCCGGCCCGGGCCGGAAGACGAGCGAGAACAGGAGATGCTCGACGAGGCGTTCCGGGCCCTCCGGGAAGCCGGCCCGTGGAAAGACGGCGTCAGGTACATCACCGGCCCGCTGGTCGTCTACGACGGTTCCTGGGGCCGGGACGTCCCGGGGTGGTTGCGGTCCGCCGTTCGCCGGGCCCGGCTCGAGCAGGTGCAGCAGGAGGTGGAGAGGGGCGAACAGGGAGAGTTGGCTACGTTGGAAGAAGCCTGCGCCTACCTGATGACCGCCTCGTTGGCCGTGCCGCTCAACCACGATTGGGCGACCATTTACATTCACGTGGCCGGCCGGGTCTTGAGCCGGCATGGGCTGTTGCCGGCGGGCCGCAGTGTGTGGCAAGCGTTGGGCCGGGAAGAGCCGGTGGAGTTGCCCCCTTACTTGCAGGATCGACTGGATGCCCTGCGGCGTTGGCAGCGGCGGACGACGGTGCGGGCCGCGAAAAGACAGGGCTCTTCGGGAAATAGCGGGGCTGTGAAGTGATGGCGGCACAGCATCAGCTCGTCCCTCACCGCCGAGTCGCGGAGAACGCAGAGGTTTTCTGCGTTTTCTCGACGTTCTCCGCGATGAAGATTCAACACGTCCCCCACCATTTCTGTTGACCCAAAAATCGAAAGAAGAAAGGCAGGAGGTGATCAACGTGGTATTAGATTTGTACAGGCGGATGGACGAAGTGCCGGTCATGCCCCCCTTCCTGGTGCGGGACGTGGATGCCCGGCGGGTGGCCGAGCGGCATCGAGAGCGGATGGCCCGGCAGGGGGTGACGCTCCGGGTGCCCCGGGGACGGCGTCCCCTGGGGGGCATGGCCGCGGTGGGGCTGATCTTCGACCAACAGGAAGCGTTGCTGGATGCCCTGGCCGGGGACTACACGGCCAGGCACTGGGCGGACGTCGTGCCCGATCTGCGGCGGGCCTACCCGGCCCTGGGGGCGGCCTTCGACGCCTTCGCGGGCGACGAGCGGGTGTCAGCAGCCGACGTGCGGCGCATGGTGCCGGCGGCGCTGCGCGACGCGGACCCCCTGCGGGACGGGCCGGCGCGGGCGCTGGAGTTCCTGTACCGGGGCTGGCAGGTGCGGCAGCAGGTGGTCGTCGAGGGCCGGCCCATGAGCCTGGTGCCGGTCGTCTCCGGCGATACCCAGGGCGACACCCCATCCTTCACGCCGGTGGTCAAGCGGATGGGAGCGGCTTGGTGGCGCATGGGCTGGCCGGGAGACCCGGCCCCGTATTCGCCCCGGGAGTTCGCGGGGGACGACGTGCGGGTCGTACTGCCCCAGGTGTGGGCCGTCTACTCCGAGTGGTACCAGGGAGACCAGGAGCGATGGTACCGGCAGGTCCAGGGGCGGGCCGGGGGAGTTCCGGATCACATCTACCACCGGGTGTGGGCCGCCCGGTTGCACGACGGGGAGCCCCTGGGCTTCGGCGTGCCGGCCGAGGTGACGCTCCACAACGTCAGCCATGCCCGGCTTTTCCGGGTCGTGGCCGGGGAGCGACAGGTGATCCTCAAGACGTCGGCCCAGGTGGCGGTGCGCCTGGCCATCGCCGCCGGCGGGCAGGGGTTCCTCTATCCACCGGCACCGGACGTGGCCGAAGTCGAGGCCGCGTACCTGGGGCTGATCGCCAGGCGGGGCGAGCAGGCGACGATGGTCGAGGCCGAGGCCGATACCGGGAAACTGGCGCCCTTGACCGGGGTCGAGCCGGACGGGGCCTGCGTGGTGCGGGTCAGCGGTCCGGGGGGGAAGGCCTCGATCACCGTGGCCTGGCTGAGCGGTCACCCGGCGGCCCTGGCCATCGTGTCCGGGGACGCCTTCCCGGCGCGGGCGGCGTTGGTGCGGGACCGTTCGGGCCAGAAGCTGGGGCTCATACCCTTCAGCTTCAAGACGAGGAAACTCGACAAGGGCGACGTGTGGGCCGGCACCCCGGTGAACGGCCTGTCCCCGGGGACACCCGGCGGGAGGCGGGCGCTCTCGGCCTGGGCGGCCTGGGTATGGCAGGGCCGGGCCGGGCAGAAGCGGTATCAACCGGGAGGGAAGCGATGAGTTGCAACTATTGCGCCACCGCCTCACAACGAGCGGCCACGGCCCTCGGCGCGCCGGCCGTGGAGCCGGCCTGGGCCGCGGGGCGGGGGGCGAACGGGAATTGCCCCACCTGTGGCGGTTGGCTGCGGAAGAGCGACCGGGGGTGCACGAAGTGCGAGCGGCGGAATGGCG
>JAJRUI010000144.1 GCA_024277875.1 Deferrisomatales bacterium | reverse complement strand
TCCGCCTGGAGCCGGCCGTCGCGCCCGTGCACCCGCCGGTGGCGAAACACCGGCCCTGACGCGGGGCTCCAGCCTTTGCCCGCCCTGCCGTTGGCCAGGCGGGCCGCTGCCTCGTGGGAACGACGAAAACGGAACGGGAGGTTTCCGGCCGGGTAAACCCCGCAGCCCCCCCGGGCGTCCAAAGCATTAGCAGGATGCGGAAAACCCCATCCGTGGGTTTTTTCGCATCCTGCTAGAACCCGGGCGCCGGCCCCCACAACCCGCCAACGGAAAGCGGTCACGGTGATCGACGACGCGCAGTTCGAGCGGCTGGTGCTCGACACCCAGGACAAGGCCCTTCGCCTGGCCCACGCGTTCCTCGGCGACTGGGACGAGGCCCGGGACGCGGTCCAGGACGCGTTCGTCAAGGCGTACCGGCACCGCCGGGCGTTCCAGGCCCGGTCCTCCCCCGGCACGTGGTTTTTCCGGATCCTCTCGAACCACTGCCGGGACCGGCTGCGGCGCCGGAAGGTGCGGGCCTGGCTGCTGCGAAACGCCGCGCCAGAGGCCGGGGATCCGGGCGACGCAGCGGCCGACCCCGGACCCGGGCCCGACCGCAGGACGGTGAACCGGGCGTTCTGTCGCGACCTGGCCGCTGCCCTGGGGCGGTTGCCGGCCCGGCAGCGGCAGGTGTTCCGGCTGAAAGCGGTGGCCGGCCTGACCCTGGCCGAGACCGCACAGACCCTCGGGATCTCGGTGGGCGCCACCAAGGCCCACCTGTTCCGGGCGACCCGCGCCCTGCAGGGCGCGCTCACAGCGTGGAAGGACGAACCGTGAGAAGTCGTACCCGAGACGTTCCGGCACCGTGCCCGGAGTTCGAGGCTGCCTTTGCAGCCGCCGTGTGGGGCGAGGAGGGCGACCCGGCCTGGGCCGACCATCTGGCGGCGTGTCCGTCGTGCCGGGCCGCCCTGGCCTCGGCCGTTGCCCTGGCCGACAGGGTGGGCTCGGCCGCCCGTCCCCCGGAAGCCGTGGCCCGGGGCCTGGCCGGTGCAGTGCTGGACCGGACGACCCGGGCGCCGGGACGGGCCCGGCCGGCGCCGTGGGTGTGGGCCGGCGGCGCCGTGGCCGCGGCCGGCGCCGCTTTCCTGGCCCTGCGCCGGCCGGCCGGCCCCCCGCAGCCCGGGCCGGCGTGGGCGGAGGTGGACCTGGACCTGCTGGATGACCTGGACCTGGCCGAGAACCTGGACCTTCTCGAGGTCTTCGACGCCCTGGAGCGACTCGACGATGGCTGAGCCCGCGAACCGACAACCCACGACCGAGGAACTCGAGAAGATCCTCGCAGACCTGGAGTTCTTCCAGAACCTGGAATCGCTGGAACTCCTGCCCCTGGAGGAAGAGCCTTCCGGGCAGGAGGAGCCGGAGGAGGACGGGGATGAGTGAGCCCATCTCGCGGCGGACGGCCCTGGCGCGCCTGGCCGTGGCCGGCCTGACCCTGGCCGCCGCGACCCGGAGCCGGGCCGACCAGACGGCCCAGGACCGCTGGAACGCGCTCTCGCCGGAAGAGCGCGAGCGGGTGCTCCGGAACTACCGGCGGTGGCAGGCCCTGCCACCCGAGGAGCGCCAGCGGCTCCGGCAGCGGTACCAGCGGTGGAAGCGGCTCACCCCGGAACAGCGCCGGTTCGTCCGGCGCAACTACCAGCGCCTCAAGGCCATGTCACCCGCCGAGCGACGGGAGCTGGTGCGCCGGCTGAGACGGTGGCAGGCCCTGCCCCCGGAAAAACGCCGGGCGTACCGCCTGAGGCTCGAACGCCTGCTCCGGCTCCCTCCCGCCGAGCGGCGCCGCACCGTGGAACAGCTCCGGCGGTGGCGCGAGCTGTCCCCGGCCCAGCGGGACCGGATCCGGCGCAAGCTCCGGCCCCGGTAGGCCCCTACCCGCCCTTCTTCCGGAGCTTGGCCCACGCGTCCCGCAGGGTGACCGTCCGGTTGAACACAGGGCGGCCGTCCGCGGTATCCGGATCGGCGCAGAAGTAGCCGAGGCGCTCGAACTGTACCCGATCCCCGGCCCGGGCGCCGGCCAGGCACGGCTCCAGCCGGCAGCCCCGCAGCACCTCCAGGGAGTCCGGGTTCAGGTGGTCGAGAAAGCTGCCCTCCCCGGCCCGGTCCGGGTTCGGGTGGGAAAACAGCCGGTCGTACAGCCGCACCTCGGCCTCCACCGCGTGGGCCGCGCTCACCCAGTGCAGGGTGGCCTTCACCTTGCGCCCGTCCGGGGCGTCGCCGCCCCGGGTGGCCGGGTCGTAGGTGCACCGCAGTTCCACCACCCGGCCGTCCGCGTCCTTGACCACGCCGACGCACCGGATGAAGTACGCGTAGCGCAGCCGCACTTCCCGTCCCGGCGCCAGGCGAAAGAACTTCTTGGGCGGGTCCTCCATGAAGTCGTCCCGCTCGAGGTAGAGCTCCCGGGAGAACGGCACGGGCCGGGTCCCGGCCGACGGGTCCTCAGGGTTGTTGACCGCGTCGAACGTCTCGGTCTGTCCCTCGGGGTAGTTCTCGATCACCACCTTGAGGGGCCGGAGCACGGCCATCCGGCGGGGGGCCCGGCGGTTGAGGTCCTCGCGCAGGCAGTGTTCGAGAAGGGCCAGGTCCACCGTACTGTCCTTCTTGGCCACCCCGATCCGGGCGCAGAACTCCCGGATCGCCTCGGGGGTGTACCCCCGCCGCCGCAGGCCCGAGATCGTGGGCATCCGGGGGTCGTCCCACCCGGCCACCCGGCCTTCTTCCACGAGTTGCAGGAGCTTTCGCTTGCTCATCACGGTGTAGCTCAGGTTCAGCCGGGCGAACTCGATCTGCCGGGGGTGGTGGATCCCCAGCGCCTTGCAGAACCAGTCGTACAGGGGCCGGTGATCCTCGAACTCCAGGGTACACACCGAGTGGGTGACCCCCTCGATCGCGTCGGACTGGCCGTGGGCGAAGTCGTACATCGGGTAGATGCACCACCGGTCGCCCGTGCGGTGGTGGGTGGCGTGGAGGATCCGATACATCACCGGATCCCGCAGGTTCAGGTTTCCCGAGGCCATGTCGATCCTGGCCCGCAGGACCTTGGCTCCGTCCGGGAACTCGCCCGAGCGCATCCGCTCGAACAGCTCGAGGTTCTCGGCCACCGGCCGGTCGCGGTACGGGCTCTCGCGGCCGGGCTCGGTCAGAGTGCCCCGGTACGCCCGGATCTCGTCGGCCGACAGGTCGTCCACGTACGCCTTGCCGTCCCGGATCAGCTGCACCGCCCATGCATAGAGCTGCTCGAAGTAGTCCGAGGCGTAGTACACCTGCTCGCCCCAGTCGAACCCCAGCCAGCGCACGTCCTCCCGGATCGCGCGCTCGTACTCGGCGTCTTCCTTGGACGGGTTGGTGTCGTCCATGCGCAGGTTGCACCGGCCCCCGAACGCCTCGGCCAGGCCGAAATTCAGGCAGATCGACTTGGCGTGGCCGATGTGCAGGTACCCGTTGGGCTCGGGCGGGAACCGGGTGACCACCCGGTCGTACCGGCCCGCTTCGAGGTCGGCCTGTATGATCTCCCGGATGAAGTTGGTGGGCGCTGCGCCGCCTGCGCTCGTCATCGTCTCTCCTCTTCTCGCTCTCCGAAACCGTCGCCGAGCCTAACCCAGCCCCGGCACCAGGTACAGGGCCGCGATGTAGCCGGCGTACGCGGCCAGCAGCAGCATCCCCTCTGTCCGGGACACCCGGCCGCCGGTGCCGAACACCGGAAGAAGCACCACGGTGAACCCGGCCAGCACCGGGAACTGGAACCGGAAGAACCCGGCGGGCACGGCGATGGGGTCGACCAGCACCGTCACCCCCAGGACACCCAGGAGGTTGAACAGGTTCGAGCCCACCACGTTGCCCACCCCGATGTCGTCTTCGCGCCGCGACACCGCGGCCAGGGAGGCGGCCAGTTCGGGCAGGCTGGTGCCCACGGCCACCACGGACAGGCCGATCACCGCACCGGGGACGCCCAGGGCCTGGGCGATCGCCACACCGCCGGACACCAGCCACCGGCCGCCCAGAAAGACGCCCACGAGGCCTGCCACGGCCACGGCCACGTCCCGGCCGCGGCTGCCGGTCGCGCCGGCCGGCTCTCCGGGCGCCGCGTCTGGGACCACCCGCTCCACCGCCGCGCTCCAGTACAGGAACCCGCAGAACCCGGCCAGGAGCACCAGCCCGTCCAGCCGGCCGAGCACCCCGTCGGCGGCCAGGACCACCACGAGGACCACGGCGGCCAGCCCCATGGGCACCTCCCGCCGGACCAGGGTGGATTCCACCGACAGGGCGCGCAGGGTCGCGGCCGCACCCAGGATGAGGCCGATGTTCGCGATGTTCGAGCCGACCACGTTGCCCAGGGCGATGTCGCCGTTGCCCCCCACGGCCGCGGTCACGCTCACCACCAGTTCCGGCAGGCTGGTCCCGAACGCCACCACCGTGAGCCCCACCACGGCCGGAGCCACCCCCAGGGACGCGGCCAGGGACGATGCGCCCCGGATCAGCCAGTGGGCACCGAAGTACAGGAGCACGGTGCCCGCGAGCACGCTGCCCACCGACACCATCACGGGACGGACCCCTCCGCAGCCCCTGGGCGGACACCCATGTTCAGCACACCCCCCCCTTGGCGAGCTGCTCCAGCTTGTCCAGTTGTTCGCGCTCGCCGATCACGATCAGCCGGTCGCCCCCCTCCGGGGCCGTCCGGGCCGCAGGATTGAACGCCATGTGGCCGTCGCGCCGGTGGATCGCCACCACGATGATGTCGAGCTGGGACCGGATCGGGCTCTCGGCCAACGACCGGCCGGCCAGGCACGAGGCGTCGTCCAGCAGCACCTCCTCCATCTGGAGCCCCAACTCCGTGGTGGTGGTCGCCAGCTCGATGAAGTCGATCACCGACGGCCGGAGCACGGCCTGGGCCATGCGGTTGCCGCCGATGATGTACGGCGACACCACCTTGTCGGCCCCGGCCCGCAGGAGCTTGGCCTCGGTCTTCTCCTCTTCGTACCGGGACAGAATAAACAGGTCGGGGTTGAGCCCCCGGGCCGAAAGGGTGACGAACAGGTTGTTCGCGTCGGTGGGCAGCACCGCCACCAGCCCCCTGGCCCGCTCGATGCCCGCCTCCCGGAGCACGTCCTCCTCGGTGGCATCCCCCACGACCACCGGGTAGTGGGTGGGGATCCTCACCACCTGGGCCTCGTCTTTCTCGACCACCACGAACGGCAACGGCCGCCGCTCGAACTCCCGGGCCACCAGCCCTCCGATGCGCCCGTAGCCGCAGATGATGTAGTGGTCCTTCATGCGCCGGATCCTGGACATGGCCCTCTTCCTTCCCAACAGGAGCTGGAGTTCGCCTTCCACCACCATCCGGGTCACCGTACCCACCGCGTAGGTGACCAGCCCGACGCCGGCCACGATCAACACCATGGTGAACCACTTGCCGGCGGGGGTCAGGGAGCCCACTTCCCGGTACCCCACCGTGGACAGGGTGATCACCACCATGTACAGGCTGTCCGAGAGCTCCCATCCCTCGATCCAGTGGTAACCGGCCGCCCCGGCCACCAGGATCAGCACCAGGAGTCCCAGGATCCGGGCCACCCGCACGCGGGTGCCGGACGAGTCCCCCGGCCAACTCACCGCACCGCCCTCTTCGGGCGTGCGTTGACTCGGTTGCCCGAACGGCCTACCATGACACACCTTTTTCCGAGGAAGCGGGCGGATCCCGCCGGAAGGAAACCATGCACCTGACCGAATCGTCGTTTCAACAACTGGAACTCCCCGAGGAACTGCGCCGCGGCATCGAGGACTGCGGGTTCGACCGGATGACCCCGGTCCAGGCCCGCAGCCTGCCCCTCACCCTGGAGGGGCGCGACCTGGCCGTGCAGGCCCAGACCGGGTCGGGCAAGACCGCGGTGTTCCTGATCACGATCTTCAACCGGATCCTCCGCCATCCGCGCCCCAAGACCACCGGGGTGTGCCCCCGGGCGCTGGTGATCACGCCCACCCGGGAACTCGCCGTCCAGATCGCGTCCGACGCCGCCGAACTCGGACGCCACCTGTCCGTGCGCACCGTGGCAGCCTACGGCGGGGTGGACTACCGGCAGCAGCGCGAGGCGATCGCCGAAGGGGTCGACCTGCTGATCGGCACGCCCGGCCGGCTGATCGACTACTGGAAACAAAAGGTATACCACCTGCGGGCCGTGGAGGTGGCTGTCATCGACGAGGCCGACCGGATGTTCGACATGGGGTTCGTCAGCGACATCCGGTACCTGCTGCGCCGCATGTCCCGGTACGACCAGCGCCAGAGCATGCTGTTCTCGGCCACCATCAGCCAGCGGGTGCTCGAGCTGTCCTACGAGTACATGAACGCCCCGGACCTGGTGGAGATCACCCCCGAGCAGGTCACTGCGGAACGGATCGAACAGGTCCTGTACCACGTCAGCTCCCGCCAGAAGTTCAGCCTGCTGCTCGGCCTCCTGAAGCGCGAAGAGTGGACCAAGGCGCTCGTGTTCGTCAACACGAAACGGATGGGCAACGAACTCCAGGAGCGGCTCGAGCGCAACGGGTTCCCGTGTGCCGTGCTCAGCGGCGACGTGAGCCAGCCCCACCGCATGAAGATCCTCAGGCGCTATCTCAGCGGCGAGGTGAAGATCCTGGTGGCCACCGACGTGGCGTCCCGGGGGCTCCACGTGGACGACATCTCCCACGTGTTCAACTACGACCTGCCGCTCCAGGCCGAGGACTACGTGCACCGGATCGGGCGCACCGCCCGGGCCGGCGCAGCGGGCAAGGCGATCAGCCTCGCGTGCGACAACTACGTGTACGGCCTGGAGGACATCCAGGAGTACATCGGGTCCAAGATCCCGGTGGACTGGCCCGAGGAGGACTGGTTCGAGGTGGAGGTGCCCCGTCCCCGCAAGAGCCGATCCCGGTCCGGCGCGGACAAGGCCCGGCCCGCAGCCGGCGCTGGCCGGCGCCGCAGCCGGCGCAGGCCGCGGCCGGGAGCCTCGGGCCGTACCCCCCGGCCGTGACGCTCACCCGTTCCAGACAAGCAGGGCCCGGCCGCGTGGCGGCCGGGCCCTGCTGCTTGCCTGGCGGAGGGGGTGGGATTCGAACCCACGGACGGTCGCCCGTCGCTGGTTTTCAAGACCAGTGCCTTCAACCGCTCGGCCACCCCTCCGGGAGATGCGGTAATCGGTAACCAGTGATCCGCGATCGGTACCGGCGTCTTCTACCCGATCCGCTCCAGCCCCCCCATGTACGGCCGCAGGGCCTCGGGGATCACCACCGATCCGTCCTCCTGCTGGCCGTTCTCCAGGATCGCGACCAGGGTGCGTCCAACGGCCAGGCCGGAGCCGTTGAGGGTGTGCACCAGGCGGGTGCCCTTGCCCCCTTTGGGCCGGTACCGGATGTCCGCCCGTCTCGCCTGGAACGCCTCGAAGTTCGAGCACGAGCTGATCTCCCGGTACGTGTCCTGGCTCGGCAGCCACACCTCGAGGTCGTAGGTCTTAGCGGACGAGAACCCCAGATCGCCCGTGCACAGGGTCACCACCCGGTACGGCAGGCCGAGCCGCCGGAGCACCTGTTCGGCGTCGGCCGTGAGGGACTCGAGTTCCTCGTAGGACCGGTCCGGGTGGGCGAACTTCACCAGCTCCACCTTGTCGAACTGGTGCTGCCGGATCATGCCCCGGGTGTCCCGGCCGTGGGAGCCGGCCTCGGCGCGGAAGCACGGGGTGTACGCGGTGTAGCACACCGGCAGGTCCTCCTCCCGGAGAACCTCGCCCATGTGGAGGTTGGTCACGGGTACCTCGGCCGTGGGGACCAGGTAGTAGTCCGTTCCCGCCAGCCTGAACAGGTCCTCCTCGAACTTGGGGAGTTGGCCGGTGCCGGTCATGGCCCTGGAGTTGGTCATGAACGGGGGGAGGATCTCGGTGTAGCCGTGCCGCTGGGTGTGCAGGTCGAGCATGAACTGGATCAGGGCCCGTTCCAGGCGCGCCCCCAGGCCCTTGAGCACCACGAACCGAGCGCCCGCGATCTTGGCGGCCCGCTCGAAGTCCAGGATGTCCAGGGCCTCCCCCACCTCCCAGTGGGGCCGGGGTTCGAACGAAAACCGCCGGGGCTCGCCCCAGGTGCGCACCAGTTCGTTGGCCGTCTCGTCCGTGCCCACGGGCACGCTGGGGTGGGGGACGTTGGGGATCGCCAGGGCCGCGGCCTTCAGTTCGGGCTCCACCTCCCGCAGGTCGGCTTCCAGCGCCTTGATCCGGTCGTTCACCCCTTCCATCTCGGCCATCACCGCCGACGGGTCGCCGCCCTCGCGCTTCAGGCGCCCCACCTGCCGGGAAACCTGGTTCCGCTGGCTCCGGAGCTGCTCGAGTTCCCGGAGGATCTCCCGGCGGCGGTCGTCCAGCCCGACCACGCGGCCGAGATCCACGCCGGCCCCACGGGCGTCCAGGGCGGCGCGCACCCGGTCGAGGTTGTCGCGAACGATCTTGATCGAGAGCATGCCCGTCTCCCGTGTGGCGCGAGGAACAGGAAAGGCGCGTCCCCGGGCGGGTCGCGCCGGCGGATTATAGGGGCCGGATTTCCGGGGCGTCAACGCCCCCCTTGACACCGGCCCGGATTCGGCCAGTTTATGGGGGCGGACCCGAACGAGGAAAGGAGTGTGCCCATGCCCGATGCCAGCCTGTCCGCCACGGCCCGCCGGGCCCTGCTGGAGATCGCCCGCGAGGCAATCGTACAGGGGCTGCGCGGGAAGCGGTTCTGGCCCGACCCGCCGGCCGACCCGGCCCTGGCCCGGCCCGCGGGCGCGTTCGTCACGCTGCTCGAAGGCGGCGCCCTCAGGGGGTGCATCGGCACGTTCGAGGCCGACCAGCCCCTGTACCGGACCGTGGCCGAGATGGCCCGGTCTGCCGCGTTCGGCGACCCCCGGTTCCCGCCGGTGACGGCCGACGAACTGGACGGGTTGGAGCTGGAGATCAGCGTGCTCGGCCCCCGGGTGAGGGTATCCGACCCCGGGGACATCCAGGTGGGCCGCCACGGGATCTACCTGGTCCACGGGCCCCACCGGGGGGTGCTGCTGCCCCAGGTGGCCGTGGACCACGGGTGGGACCGGGAGCGATTCCTGGCGGAGACCTGCCGCAAGGCCGGCACCCGGCCGGACGCGTGGCGCCACGGCACCGAGATCTACGTGTTCGAGGCCGAGGTGTTCGGCGAGGACGGGTGAGCCGGCCTCACCCCTCGCCCGTCCGCACCACGTCAGCCACCGGCACCACCGCCACCCCCAGCTGCCGGAACCGGGGCGCCCACGCCCGAAGGGTGCGCAGGGTGACCGGGTACGGGTGCCCGATGGCCACGGCCGTCCCGTTCTTCCGGGCCCGCTGCACGGCCCGTTCGAGCTGCCTGCCGATCGCGTCCTCGGTGCGGTCGTTGTCGATGAACACGTCCCGGCGGCACCAGGGCAGCCCCCGGGCCCGGGCCACCTCGGCAGCCACGGTGCGGCCCGAGGTGACGCTGTCCAGGAAGAACAGGCCGCGCCGGGCGAGTTCGTCCGCCACCCACCCCATTGGGGCCTCTAGTTCGGTGAGCCGGGATCCCATGTGGTTGTTCACCCCCACGGCGCCTGGGAAGTCGTCCAGGTGTTGCCGCACCAGAGCCCGGATCCGGGCCTCGTCCATCCCGGCCAGCAACGCCCCCGGGCCGGGGTCCACCGACGGGTAGCCCTGGGGCTCCATGGGCATGTGGACCAGGTACGCGCGGCCCCGGCTCCTGAGCAGGTCGGCCACGTCCCGGCTGTGGCGCTGGCGGGGGAGGATCGACAGGGTGACCGGCACCGTGAGGTCCAGGAACGCCTCGGCCCGGTCCAGGTTGCGCCCCACGTCGTCGATCACGATCGCGAGCCGGGGCACCCGTTCGGCCGGCGCGGGCCACAGGATCGTCACCGGGTACCGGTCCGGGCCCGCCGCGACCGTCAGGTCGAGCCGGCCGTCCCGGCGGGAGACCGGCCCGACGGCCACGCCCGGGCTCTGGCCTGCCGCCCGCCGCAGGCGGTCCAGGAGGCCGTCGGCGGCTGCGCGGTTTGCAGCGCGGACCCTGACACCGGCCGGGTCCAGCTGTCCGACCACCGTCTCGACCCGCGCGGTGTCCGCCCTCCTGGCCGTCTGGCGCACGGCCCGCAGGTCGTTCCACAGATAGCCGCCCAGGAAGCCGATCCCCACGGCCAGGACGGCCACGACCGCAACGAGGCCCCACCGGCTTCCCGCGGAGCGCCTCTTCTTTCGTTTACGGGCCATCGATCTCCCGGGCAGGCCGTTGCCGGCCCCGCATCCCCCGGTCGCCCAGGAGAGCCACGCCCCGAAGGATCTGGACGGCCCGCTGGAGCTGGGGATCGCCGGACAGGTCCGGGCCGGCGGCCTCATCCGGGGCAGCGTCGTCCTCCCCTTCTGTCGCGGCCTGCTGCGGCGGGGCCGGGGTCTCGAAATGGCCCTCCAGGTCCTCTTCCCGGACAACGCCGTGGGCCGGCACGCCGGGCGGCGCCCCGGCCGGAGCCGGTGCGTCGGACACCAGGATGTCGGGCTCGATCCCCTTGGCCTGGATGCTCCGGTCCGACGGCGTGTAGTACAGGGCCGTGGTGACCCGGAGTCCGGAGCCGTCCGACAGGGGCAGGATCGTCTGGACGCTCCCCTTGCCGAACGTGCGCTCCCCGACCACCAGGGCCCGGCGGTGGTCCTGGAGCGCGCCGGCCACGATCTCGGATGCCGACGCCGTGCCCCGGTTCACCAGCACCACGATCGGCAGGTCGGGCTCGTCCCCGTCGTCCCGGGCGGTGTACACCACCTCCTGGTCGGGGTCCCGTCCGCGGGTCTACACCACCGGGCCCTCGACCAGGAAGATGTCGGCCACCTTCACCGCCTGGTCCAGGAGCCCGCCCGGGTCGTTGCGCAGGTCGAGCACCAGGCCGGCCAACGGGCCGGCCTCTCCAAGGGTCGACAGGGCGTCGCGCACCTCCCGGTGGGTGCGCTGCTGGAACTGGGCGATCCGGATCACGCCCACGTCCCCGATCCGCCGGTGCCGGACGCTCTTGATCCGGATCACGTCCCGGGTCAGGGTAAACTCCCGGGGCTCGTCCCAGCCCTCCCGCAGCACGTGGATCGTCAGCCGGGTCCCCCGCGGCCCGCGCATGCGCTTGACCGCCTCGGACAGGTCGAGCCCTTTCACCCGCTCGTTCTCGATCCGTACGATCACGTCCCCGGCGCGGATACCGGCCCGTGCCGCGGGCGTGTCCTCGATCGGGCTGACCACCACCAGCCGGCCGTCCCGCACGGTCACCTCGATCCCGATCCCGCCGAAGGTGCCCTCGGTCTCGATCTGCATCTCCCGGAACATCTCCGGGCTGAGGAACGAGCTGTGGGGGTCGAGGCGGGACACGATGCCCTCGGCCGCGCCGTACACCAGGTCGTCGGCGCTCACCGGCTCCACATAGTTGCGCCCGACCGCGTCCAGGACCTCGGCGAGCACCTTGAGGCGCTGGTACAGTTCGTCCCGGGCAGCGGCGTCGGGTTCGGGCGCTGCGGCCCGGACGGGCGCGGCCGCGAGCACTGTCGCGACCACGGCAAGGATCCACGATCTCCGGATTGGGTACACCGATCATCCCCTCGTTTGGGTTTGTCTCGACCCGGCAGGTTCCCACCGGGCCCGTCCTCGAACGCGGGCCACCGCGGCCAGGAGCGCGCCCTCCAGCAATCCTCCGTCGCTCACCGTGAAGCCGCGGGCGCCGGCGCCGTCCACCACCGCGGCCAGCAGCGTGACGCCGGGCAGGATCACGTCTTCCCGGCCGTCCACCACGTGGGGCAGCGCCGCACGCTCCCGGGTGGACAGCGCCCACAGGCGGTCGGCCTCCTGGACGAGCGCGCCGCGTCCCACCCACGAACCGCTCAAGCGCCGGGTGTCGCCGGGGGACAGACCCGAGCGGCCGGCTGCCACCGTGAGCGGCGTTCCAGCCGTGGCCACCAGGGCGGCCTTGCCGGCCCGGAACCGTTCGCGCCACGACCGCGGCCTGACAGCGGCGGCCAGGCCGTCCAGCACCCGGGCCACCTTCGACGCCATCGCCCGGCGCTCGGACGGGTCCGGGGGGTCGGACACGCCAGCGGCCTCCCACAGGGACACCACCCCCACCGGCAGGCTCTGTCCTGCGACGATCCGGCCCTCTTCAACCGCTGCCAGCTCGGTGGACCCGCCGCCGATGTCCAGACACAGGACCAGCCGCTCGGGCGGTTCGACCAGGGACACCATGCCCCGGGCCGACAGGGCGGCTTCCTCCCGGCCGCCCACTACCCGCACCGCCCCGTCCAGACGGCGCCCGGCCTCCCGGGCGAACGCGGCGCCGTCCCCGGCGAGACGTCCTGCCGCGGCCAGCACCCCGACCCGTCGCGCCACGCCAAGCCGGTCCAGCCGGGCCCGGAACCGGTCCAGCACGGCCCCGGCGCGCGCCACGGCGGCCGGGGCGAGCCGGCCCCCCGGCTCGAGGCCCTGGGCCAGCCGCACCACCTCCTGGTGGAGTTCCAGCTGCCGCAGCCGGCCGTCACGGGCCTCCTGCGCCACCAGCAACCGGAACGTGTTGCTGCCCAGGTCCGCCGCCGCCCACAGGGTCACCGGCACCGCCCTTCCCGCCGGCTCCCATTGTACGCGCCGGGAGGGGCGGGCGCCAAACCATCACCCATCGCCCGTGAACTCGCCGGGGGCGAACAGCCGCCGGGCCTCGAGCACGTCCAGCGCCCGGGCCGTGCGCACCACGCCGGCGCGGGTCACGTCCACCATCGCGTGGGTCAGTCCCGCGCCGGCCGCTGCGGCCAGGAACACCTCCTCGAGCCACGGCACCCGGCCGGCCGTGGCCGCGCTCGTGGTCAGGTTCGACAGGCCGACCACCGAGCGCGCGTCGTGGCCGAGCAGGTCGGGCAACCTGCGGAGCACCTCCAGGAGGTTCCGGTTGTACAGCTGTCCGTCGGTCCAGCCCAGGGGCACCACCACCGGGTCGATCCACACCCGCTCGGCGGGCACACCGGCCTGCCCGCACCGGGCCAGCAACTCGGCGGCCAGGGCCAGGCGGTCGTCCACGTCCCGGGGCACGCCCGACGCCATCAGGAACACCACCACCTCCAGGTCGTGGCGGGCGGCCACCTCCAACACCCGTTCGCGGCCCGGATCGCCGGAGAACCCGTTGAGCACGAGCGGCCCGGCCCACGAACCGGCGGCCGAGGCCATCAGCCCCGGGTCGGCGGTGTCCAACAGGAGGCCCCCGTCCCAGCACCCGGACAGCACCTCCAGCACGAACCGCTGGGCGCCCTCCCGGTCCCGACCCCGCCCCAGGTTGACGTCGATGTAGCGCGCGCCCGCGGCGCGAGCCGCCACGGCCACGGCCGCGACCGGACCCGGGTCCCGGCGCTCCAAGGCCCGGGCCACGTCTGCACGGGTGACGGTCAGGTTTTCGGCAATCAGGATCATGGAAGACTCTGCGCGGGGGACAAAGGGACGGGCTCACGGATTCGGCCACCGGGCCGGCCCGGTCTCGACCCACGACCGGGACCGTGCCGACACCCGGGCGGCGTCCTGCCGGGCATCACCGACCGCCCGGCCCAGCCCCAGCCCGGTCCAGGAACCGGTGGCCACCATCCACGCCACGACCGACGCGGCCAGCCCGGCCAGCACCGCGGCAACGGCCGCGTCCACCCACGGCCGGGGCTTGCGGACGCGGGGCTCGGCCGGCGCGCGCAGCGTGGTCCGCACCGGCGTGATCAGGCCCCGGTCGTACAGGTCCACCAGGCACTCACACCCGCGGAACTCCCCGAGCCGGGCCCGGTCCACCACCGTGCGCACCGGCGCCGTGCCGTCCACCAGTTCGAGCACCCGGGCGACGTCCGGCTCGAGGTCGGCAGGGGCCTCCACCGCCGCGTCCCTCCCGAACACCCGGCGTTCGGAGGGGATCTTCTCCCGGAGGCGGGGCCACTCGTCCACCTGGCGGAACCCCTCCATGAGGAGCCCCTCCATCTCGAGCAGCACGCTCACCCCCTCCTCCACCTCGACCAACTCGGACAGGAACCGGAACTTCCCCCGTTTGAGCTGGAGGACCCGGTAGAACGTCTCCTTGTGCTGGAGGGTGAGCATCCGGCGGAAGTCGTTCAGGCGCACCGCGCCCATTCGCACCAGGATGTCCCCGAGACGGTGCAGGCCCTGGCGCTGCTTGTCCAGGGCGTGCTGGAGCTGTCCCTCGGTGATCAACCCGGCCCGCACGAGCAGCACCCCGATGTACTCGGTCCGGTTGCGCCGGTCCGGCCACGCCTCGACCAGTTTCCCGTCCAGGAACCGGAGCCGGGCCGTGCCGTTGCCGGTCTCGATCTCGAGGGTCCCGCTCTTTCCCTGGTGGGAGATCAGCTGGAAGATCTCGGAGATGCCGAACGACTCGATCGTTCCCTGGAGCGCCATCGCCTACCCCCGGACCGGCCGGCCGGCCCGGCCGGCGGACAGCGCGCCGAGAACGTGGGCCAGGAGCCACGCGGCCACTCCCAGGCCCGCAGCCGGCCCGGCGCCGTACGCCGTGAGCGGCGCCGGGTGCAGCGCCGCGGCCAGGGCCCACCCCAGGCCGGAACTCCACAGGACGGCCAGCGCAGCGCCGGCCACCGGCCTGTCCCCGAACAGGTCCGGCCAGCCCGGCACCACGGCCCGTCCCCACCGGTGGAGGCGGGCCCGGCGGCGGGTCCACGCCCGGGCTGCCGCCCGCTGGTGCTCGGTCTCGCTGATGTCCGCGTCCTCCTGGTTGCGGGCGGCCCAGCACCCCGAACACAGGGCCGAGCCCTTCACCCGGTACCCGCACCGCGGGCAGACCACAGCGCCGCACTCCGGGCACCGGTGGCTGCGGCGGCCCCGGCCGCTCACGCCGGCCAGCAGGACCACGAGCACGGTGATCGCGGCCATGGCCGCCGACAGCCGGCTCCCTCCCGGCGCCAGGAGCAGGCGTGACAGGCGTTCGGCCCACTGCGGTGTGGTCGCTCCGTCGAGCAGCGCGGCCTCCGCGATCCACCGGGCGGGCAGCGGGTCGGAGACCGGCACCAGGTCGCCCGCCCCCTCCGGCATCGACCGCTGGAACGCCCGGACGCGCCCCTCCTCGAGGGCGAGCGCCCGCTCCAGGGCGTCGTCGGCCTCGGGAAGCGCCAGGTTCGCCAGCAGGGTCACATGGCGGTTGAACCACGGCTCGGGAGCTTCCGGCCGGTACCGGGTGGCGCGCTCGTAGGCGTCGAGCGCCCCTTCGAGATCCCCTTGCAGGAATCGGATGTTCCCGGTCTCCATCCAGAACAGGCCAGGATCTCCCCCGGCCTCCAGCCCTTGCCGGAGCAGCCCGGCGGCGGCCGGGTAGTCCCCGGCGCGCCGGGCCAGGCGCGCCCGGGCGAACGCGGTCCGCGGGCTGTCCGGCGGGAGCACGGCCGCCACGTCCGCGGCCACCTCCCCGCCCGCTCCCTTCCACACCCGGTACAGGGCCCACGCCTGCTCGCCAGGGGCGGCGCCGGCGCGGCCGGCCACCCCCAGGGCCACGGGCAGCAGGGCGCCGACCAGCAGGAGCCCCCCCAGCACCCACCGCCGCCGGGGCGGCAGGTACGGGCACAGCAAGAGCGCGGCCGACCACAGGAGCAGCAGGGGGCCGATCCCGCCCAGGGACAGGACCGCTGCCGAGAACAGCGCGAAACCCACGGGCGCGTACCGCCGAAGGGGGGCGGGGAACGCGTCGGAGTAGTCGTGGTGTGCCAGCCCGCCCCAGACTGCGAGCCCCCACCCCAGCGCGCCCGCAGCCCCGGCCCACGCGGCCAGGGTCGCGGCGAGGAAACCGTGGCTCGCCAGACGGCTCCAGAACCACGGATCCCGGCCCAACCGGGCCACGGCGGCGGCGGTCTGTGCAGCCGCGGACACGGGCCGGAACCCGGCCAGTGCCCGGCGGGCCAGAAACGCGCGGGGCGCCGGATCGTCCGGCGCCGCCGCCACCGCCAGACGACCGTACGCCTCTGCCTGGCCCGGGTCCTCCCGGGCCCGGGCCAGCAGCGCGTTGGCCACGGGCACCAGGTCCCGGGCGCCCCACACCGCCCGGGCCCGATCCAGGGCCCGGCGCGCCTGCTCGGCCGCCACCGGATCCCCGGCCGCCCGGTCCCAGGGGGGCGGCCACCCCGCCCCCGCTGCCGCCGACAGCAGCACGAAGGCGACCGTGGCCAGTCGGAACACCAGCCGTCTGCCGATGGGGGACTCCTCTCGCGGTCCGGGGGGGGCGGGACTAGCAGGCTGCTGAAAAAGCAGCCTGCGGCGCGCCCCACGGAGGGGGTGCCAAATCACGAGGTTTGAAAAACCGAGTGATTTGTGAGGCCTCGACGGGGCCGTCCCCGAGAGGCCGGCGCTGAAAAACCCACGGACGGGGTTTTTCAGCATCCTGCTAGCCCTGCTTGGCCCGGTGGACGTACTTGAGCATCAGGTCCCTGGTCAGACCCTGGAGCAGCCGTGACTCCTCCTCGCTCAGGTTGCCCCGGGTCTTCTCCTCCAGCATTTTCAGGATGTCGATCGTGTGCCGGGACTGGGCCAGGTCCACGACGGTCTCGCCGCTGCCGGGCTCGGGCATCTCTCCCAGGTGCACGAGGGCCATCTGCGCAAGCCCCAGCACGAAACCGGTGAAGTCCACCGGGGGGAGCGCCCGGGAACCGTCTTCCCGCCCTTCGGTCGCCTCGGTCGCCCCGGCTGCCTCGGTCGCCCCGGCGCCCTCGCACGGGCGACCACCGCCGTCCCCGCCGCCCGGGGCAGCCGGCCCCGGGTCTGCTTCCTGCTTCGTTTCGGCCGGATCCGCGTCGATCTTGACCCGCCGCCGGTCACGAACCGTGAAACCTTTTTCCTCGGGCATCGCTCCACCTCCTCGTCTGTTCCCGCTCGCCGGACACCGGATCGAGAAAAACGGGCCGCTCGGGGCGGCCCCCGCACAGTAAGTAAGTTGCCGGCCGGCCACAGGCAAGGGCTCCGGCCTTGCCAGGTCCCCGGGCAACGGTACACTGCGGCGGGTGATCCGACCCCGTTCCCCGGGAGGACAGCGCGTTGACAACGGCCCCGATCGACCCCGTGTGCGGCAAGCCCGTCGTCGTCACCGACCAGACGCTCACCACCGACTGCGCCGGAGAAATCTACCACTTTTGCTCCCGGGCGTGCCTGGAGAAATTCGTCTGTTGCCCGGGCAAACGCCTGGACGAGTACCTGTTCGACCTGATCATCGTGGGCGGAGGCCCGGCGGGCATCTCGGCCGGCATCTACGCGTCCCTGACCGGGATCGACACCCTGTTCCTCACCCGGAGCATCGGCGGCCAGGCGTGGGACTCCACCTCGATCGTCAACTTCCCCGGGTTCGACTTCATCACGGGACCGGAACTGGTGGACCGGTTCCGGCAACAGTTGTTCGACAGCCTCCACCTGAACCACCAGATCTGCGGCGTGACCGCGATCGAAAAGACCGGCCGGGTGTTCTGGGTGAAAACGGAAAAGGGGGACCGGTACCGTTCCCGGTCCCTGCTGCTGGTCACGGGCATGAAGCGCCGCCGGCTGGGCGTCCCCGGGGAGGAGCGCCTGCGGGGCAAGGGCGTGATGGACTTCCACGCCCTGTCGGCCGACCGGTACCGGGACCGGGACGTGGCCGTGGTGGGCGGGGGCAACTCGGCGGCCCAGGCCGCCCTGGGGCTGGCCGACGAGGGCGCCCGGGTGACCCTGGTCACCCGCTCGTACCGCGCGGACAACTACCTCAAGGAGAAGCTGGCCGCCACCGAGGGGGTGATGGTGCTGCGCAACCGGGACCCGCTGCGGATCGAGGGGGAATCCCGGGTCGAGGTGCTGGTCGTTCGCAACCAGGACACCGGGGACGAAGAGGTGCTCCCCGTGGAGGCCGTGTTCGTGGAGGTGGGGCTGATCCCCAACAGCGACCTCGTGCGGGAGCTGGTCCTGATCAACGAGCGGGGCGAGGTGGAGGTGGACCGGAACTGCCGCACGGGCGTGCCCGGGCTGTACGCCGCGGGCGACGTCACCAACACGTTCGGCAAGCGCATCCTGATCGCAGCCGGCGAAGGGGCCAAGGCGGTGCTGGCCATCGAGGAATACCTGAAGAAAAGTTCATAACCAGCCACAACATCTAATTTTTCAGGCGACTGCCATCAGCACCGGCCGGCGCGTCCCCGGGCTGGCCGCCCCTGGCGGCCGCCCGGCCCGACTCGCCGATCCGGTCCAGGGCGAGCTTGAACGTCACCGGCCCGACCACCTGGTTCACGGTGATCCCGGCCACCAGGAGCGTGGTCAGCTCCCCGCCCCAGCCCGGGAACCGCCGGCCGATCTCCTGGGCCAGGCCGAGGCTCACCCCCGCCTGGGTCAGGAACGTCAGCCCCGACAGCCGCGCGAACCGGCCGTTCTCGCCGGCCATCCACGCCCCGAGCGCGCTCGATCCCGAGGTGGTCACGGCCCGGACCAGCACCAGCCCCAGGGCCCACACCCACATCGCCTTCAGGGATCCCAGGTCAAGGGCCACCCCCGCCATCGAAAAGAACACCACGAAGATCGGCAGGGCCACCGCGTGCAACGCCCGGTTCAGCCGATCCCCCTGGTCCGTGAAGTTCTGAACCACGAACCCGGCGGCCGTGGCCATGAGCAGTGGTTCCAGGTGGAACCCCACCCCGAACCGCGCGTCCGCGGCGTGGGACACCCAGCGGGCGGTCTCGGTGATCAGGAACGACAACACCACCAGGATCACCGCGAGATCCTTCTCCGCTCGCCGCGCGTACGCGGCCAGCGCCCACCCCACCGCGGCGCCCAGGGCCACGGACACCACCAGTTGCCCGGCCACCAGGCCGAGGAACACCAGGTCGAGCCCGCCCGACGCCGATACGAGCGCCCCGCCCACCGACACGGTCACCGCGAACAGCAGGATCACCACGGTGTCGATCGCGACGGTCACCCCGAACACCGTGTCGGTGAACGGCCCCCGGGCCCGGCACTCGTTGATGATCGCGATGGCCGAGGTGGGAGACCGGGCCACCGACACCGCTCCCAACAGGGCCCCGGCCACGGCCAGGTGCACGGGGGACGACGCCCACTGAAACGGCAGCAGTTGTCCAGCGAAGAACACGGCAGCCCCGACCCCGGCCCACACGAGCACGATGTTCCACGCGCAGATCATCGCGATCGTCCGGCCGCGAGCCCGCAACACCTCGACCCGCAGCTCGGCCCCCGCGGTCAACGCGATGAACGTCAGGGCCAGGTCATCGATCAGCCGCATCCGCCCCGCCCACTCCTGGGACACGTACCCCAGGACGTCGGGACCGAACAGGATTCCGGCGAGGATGTACCCGCTCAGCCGGGGCAGGCCCAGGCTGGCCGAGATCCCGCCGAACAAGAACGCCTCGAGCAGAAGAAAGCCGTAGTTGATCGACAGCCGGGCCGGCCCGAACATGGCCACGCCGTCGGGGATCCGGTCGAGGCCGGCCATCACCGCGGCCAGCACCGCGGCTAGGGCCACCTGCTGCGCCAGACCGCCCTCCCGGACGGAAGGGGCGGTGCCTTCCGCGCTCGCCATCGGTCAGGCCCTCCGGTACGCCCGGGCGAAGTAGGCCGAGCCCAGCAGGTCGTTGAGCACCACGGCCAGGAACAGG
>JAJRUI010000143.1 GCA_024277875.1 Deferrisomatales bacterium | reverse complement strand
TATAGGGACCTTCAAAAGTATTACCGCACGCCCCCGGGGCGGCGCCCGGTTCCGGCCGGGTGCGATGGCAGCACCCGATCGCCGCGCGAGGGTGCCCGGCAGCAACGCCGTAGGCCCTGGAACGCGGTGTGTCGAGCCCTGGCGGCGCACCAGACGTCCCGGTGCGCGGCGAGGCGAGGGGCCGCACCCGGCGCTCCACCGGGCCCCACCCCGAACAGCCCCAAAAAAGAGAGAAACCGGCAGAACTTTCGTTGTCCTCTATACCAGGATGCTGAAAACCCCATCCGTGGGTTTTTCAGCAACGGCCTCTCGGGGGCGGCCCCTTTGAGGCCTTTCGAATCACTCGGTTTTTCAAACCTCGTGATTTGGCGCCCCTTCCGCGGGGCGCGTAGCAGGTTGCATTTTTCGCAATCTGCTACAATGGGCCCGCCATGCGAATCCAGGCAGACCTCCACGTGCACACCGTGGCCAGCGGCCACGCGTTCTCCACCGTCGCCGAGATCGCCGCCGCGGCCCGGATGACCGGGCTGCGCGCGGTCGGCCTGGCCGACCACGGCCCCGCGCTGCCCGGCGGGCCCCACCCGTACCACTTCTCGGCCATGCGGTTCCTGCCCCGGGTGATGAACGGGATCCGCATCCTCCGGGGCGTGGAGGCCAACCTGGTGGGCCCCAAGGGTGAGCTGGACATGCCCTCTCCCCTCCTGGACCGGCTGGACTACGCCCTGGTGGGCTTTCACGACGGGTGCGGCCTGAAGCCGGCCAGCATCCGGAAGAACACCCGGGCCCTGGTGGCGGCCATGGCCGAACCACGGGTGCGGATCCTGGCCCACCCGGGCAACCCCGCGTTTCCCGTGGATCCGGCCGAACTGGTCGAGGCGGCCACGGCCCACCGGGTGGCCGTGGAGATCAACAACGCGTCGTTCACCCTGGCCCGCTCGGGCAGCGAGGAGCCGTGCCGGCGCCTGGCCGCCGAGGTGGCCCGCCAGGGGGGCTGGGTGTGCCTGTCGTCCGACGCCCACGTGGCCGTGGACGTGGGCCGGGTGGACCGGGCGTGGGCCGTGGCCCGGGAAGCCGGGGTCCGGCCCGACCAGGTGATCAACCGGACCCTGGAGGGGCTGCTCCGGTTCCTGGGTCTGCCGGCGACCTGACCCTCACCGCCGCGGGTTGAGGCGGCGGTCCTCGAACACCCTGCCGACCTGGTCCCACGGGACCTGCTGCACCCCCAACCGGGTCCGGAGCACCAGGTCCCGCACGCCCAACTCCACCAGCACCCCCCGGTACTCGACCCCTGCGGCTTTCACGACCACGCGCTTGCCCACGAGCCTGCGCAGGTCCCCCATCGGTCACTCCTCCCGCCACGCCAGCAGCAACACCCGGTTGCGGGCGGTATCCCGCTCCAGCACGGCCGTGGCCTGCCGTACCACGCCTTTCACGTCGGCCGTCACCCGCAGTTCGAACCGCCGGGTGCTCACCTCGGGATCGAGCACGAACTGGGTGATCGCGATCCCCTCCATGGCCGGCCGGCGCCGGAGGTCGGACACCCGTTCCAGCGGCGTCTCGGTGAGGTCCTCGTACAGCTCCCGGGCCCGGTCCGGGTCCAGGTCCGGGTGCATGGCCGCGATCACCTCGGCCGGCGCGGTGTTGATGTTCACCTTGCGGCTGGCGCGCACGTCCAGGAAGGGGGCCAGCTCGGCCACCAGCCGGGGGTCGTACCCCTCCACCCGCGCGAGTTCATCCACGGCCACGGGCACCGCGTTGGGCACCCGGTAGTCCGGGTTGTCCTCGTACGGTCCGTCCGTGTCCGCGTCCACCCAGTCCACCAGCGCGTCCACCAGGGCCGCGATGTCCGCGTCCTCCGGGTCCACGGCCTCCAGGAGCCGCCGGTACGCCTCGACCACCGACGGCACCGCCCGGCCGTCGCCGTCCACCAGCGCGCCCAGGGGGAACCGGCCCTCCAGGTCGCTCACCGACACCCCGAGGATCCCGTCCCCCAGCGGAACCTGCGGCAGGACCCCCGCCCAGGTCTCCCCCCGGTTGTCCGTGGCGTTGTCCTCGGCGTCGTCCAGCAACAGGGCCGCTGCCACGGCCACGCCGGACCGGACCAGGGCGTGGGCCTGGAGGGAGTCCCGCAGGTTGCCCGCGGCCCGGGCCTCCAGGCGAGACTCCCGCAGGAACTCCACCACCACCACGGACAGCAGCGCGACCAGCAGGATCGTGAGGATCAGGGCTGCGCCCCGGCGAGACCTCATGGCTCTGCCGCTTCCCGGTCCCACAGGTACACCGCGGCCTCGGTGCGGACCATCCGCTGGTGCTCCTCGTCCCGGCCCCACGCCAGTTCCACCGACACCGCCCGGGGCAGGGCCGACCCGTCTTCCCGCTCCCGGCTGTCCCACTCGTCGAGCCACTGCTCGCCGTCGTAGCACTGCACCCGGAACCGCAGCAGATCGTCCAGCACCGGGTACGGCCCCCCCCCCTCGGCCAGGTCTCCGTCCACGTCCGGGGATTCCCGGCGCACGAGCCGGGTCCGCTCCCCTTCCGTCTCCACGAAGTACGCGACTTCGGTCCCGCCCCCCGGCCGGATCGTGGGAATCGGCTGGAGCCGGGCCGTGAACGCCAGGCCGGCGTTTCCGTCCCCGTCCACGGTGATCACCAGGCCGGTGGCTTCGGGCTGGGCCGGGTCCACGTACGCCCCCGAGATCTCGTTGGCCAGCCGGTCGAGCACCAGGGCGGCCGTGTGCAGTTGCCGGCTCTCGGCGCCGGACCGTTCCCGGCTCTTCACCGTGCCCGAGTAGGTGCCCTGGATCAGGGTGATCACCACGGCCAGCAGGGCCAGGGCCAGCAGGATCTCGATCAGGGTGAACCCCCGCCTCACGGTTCCCCCTCCACCACCACGTAGTACACCAGCTCGGTGGAAGCCGCCCCGCTGCCAGCGGGCCAGGTCACCTGTATCGTCACCTGGCGTAGCCGGGGGAACTCGGTGTCCTCCACCCGCCGTTTCCACGCGAACCCCTCGAACCCGTCGCCGAACTCCCCTTCCTGGGTTCCCACGGGCAGTTCGTGCGCGATCTCGGTCTCGGTGAGCACCTGGCGGGCGAGCAGGGTGGCCCGCATCAGGCTGCGGGCCCGGCCCTCCTGGCGGATCGCGGTCGCGTGGGCCGACAGGAGCACCGTGAACGCGGTGCCCAGGATGGCCACCGCGATCAGGAGTTCGAGGAACGTGAACCCCCGGTCGCGCCGGGAGCCGGGGTCAGTCGTCCGGGCCAACGCGCCCCTCCACCACCGCGGCCCGGCCGAGCACCGGCTGGACCACCACCGTGTACGCGGTGCCTTCCGCGGTCTGCAGGTGTACCCAGGTGGGCGTGGCGACCCCCTGGGGCAGGAACCGGGTCAGGGCCCGGCCCTCGGTCACCACCCCCTCGAGCACGGTCTCCACGTCCTGGAACCGGAGCCCGTCGGGCAGGCGCGCCGGCCGCACGGGCAGACCGGGTGCGTCCACGTAGTCCTGCTCCTCGTCGTCCCAGGCGCCGGCGTGGTACGCGTTGCGCTCGATCTCGTAGATCAGAGCCAGGCTTTTTTTTGAAGGTGGCTTCTTCGTGGAGGGCCTGGACCGAACCGGCCAGGCGCCGCAGCGCCTCCCGGTACCGGCTGTCGGCCGTGCGGGGGAGGCGGGGCAGGAGGATCGAGAACGCCACCACCAGGATGAACAGGACGACGGCGACCTCGATCAGGGTGAAACCGGCCCGCGGGCGGGTCACTCGAGCTCCCAGTTGTTGATGTCGGCGAACTTGCCCTCGCCCCCGGGCTCCCCGTCGGCGCCGTAGGAGATCAGGTCGAAGTCGCCGTGGTTGCCCGGGGACAGGTACAGGTAGTCGTTGCCCCACGGGTCCTTGGGGATCGCGCTCTTCTCCAGGTAGCCGCCTTCGCGCCAGTTCTGGGGAACCCGGCCTACGGTGGGCATCCGCACCAGGGCGTCGAGGCCCTGTTCGGTGGACGGGTAGAACCCGTTGTCCACCTCGAACTGGTGGAGCGCGTCCTCCAGCACCCGCATCTGGACCTTGGCCGCGGTGCGCTTGGCCTCCTCGCCCCGGCCGAACAAGCGGGGCATCACGATGCCCGCCAGCAGGCCCAGGATCACGAGGACGACGAGGAGTTCGATCAGGGTGAAGCCGGCGTCGGGCCGGCGTCGTCGGGTCTGCATGGGGACTCCCGCCGACCGGTCAGCCCACGATCTGGCTCATCTCGAAGATCGGCAGCAAAATGGCAAGGACGACGAAGCCCACGGCCCCGCCCAGGGCCAGGATCATAAGAGGCTCGATCAGGGAAGTCAAGGTGGCCACGGCGGCCTCCACCCGGGCCTCGAACGCCTCGGAAACCTTCAGCAGCAGCGCGTCCAGCGCGCCGCTCTCCTCGCCCACGGCCACCATCTGGCACACGACCGACGGGAACCGGCCGGTGTCCCGAAGGGCCTGGTGCAGCGCCCGGCCCTCCCGCACCTCGTCCCGGGCGGTCTCCACCGCCCGTTCGAGCACCGCGTTGCCCAGGACGGCCCGGGAGATGTCCAGGGCGGTGAGCAGCGGAACCCCGCTGCCCACCAGGGTGCCCAGGGTGCGGGCGAACCGGCTCACGGCCACGACCTGGACGAACCGCCCCACCGCCGGCAGGCGCAGCACCCACCCGTGGAGAACGAGCCGGCCCCCGGGCGTCCGGCCGTACCGTCGCACTCCCAGGAACACCGCGATCCCCGCGGGGAGGAACACCCATCCGTACGACTGCATCCACCCGCTCAGCCCCAGGAGCAGCCGGGTGGGCAACGGCAACACCCGGTTCATGTCCTCGAAGATCCCGGTCACCCGCGGCACCACCCCGGTCATCAGGAACCACAGGATCCCGGTTCCCAACACGCCCATCAGGATCGGGTACACCAGGGCGGACCGGAGCTTGTGCTGGAACGCGACCGAGTCCTCCAGGAAGTCGGCCAGCCGGCCGAGCACCAGGGGAAGGGTGCCGCTGGCCTCGCCGGAGCGGACCATGTTCCGGTAGATGTCGGGGAACGATCGGGGGTGCTCGGCAAGCACCTCGTTCAGCGCCCTGCCCTCGTTCACCCCCTCGCGCACCTGGCTGAGCACCCGGCGCACCCGGGGAGCGTCGGCCTGGTCCAGGAGGGCGGACAGGGCCGACACCAGGGGCAGGCCGGCGTCGATCAGGGTGGAGAGCTGGCGGGTGAGCAGGGCGAGTTCGTTGGTGTTGAGACCGCTCTGGAATCCGGGCAGCCGCGCCCACTTGCGGCCCCGCTCCACGGGGCGCGCCTCGGCCACCCGGGTGGCGAACACCCCGTCCCGGCGCAGCTTGGCCCGGGCCGCCCGGGGCCCCTCGGCGTCCACGATGCCCTGGACGCTCCGGCCCCGGCTGTCCAGCCCTTCGTACTCGAACACCGGCATGGGTCAGCTCCGCGCGTCCGAAATCCGGGGTCGCCCGCCCAGTCCGGTCAAACGATCTCGTCCTGGGTGACCCGGAGCACATCCTCGGCGCTGGTCAGCCCCTGGGCGAGCTTGGCCACCCCGTCCTCCCGCAGGGTGACCATGCCCCGGCGGCGAGCAGCCTCCCGGATCGTGACCGCGTTGGCCCCGGACATCACCAGCTCGCGCACCGTCTCGTCCACCACCAGCAGTTCGTAGATGCCCGACCGGCCCCGGTACCCGGTGTGCATGCACCGGGGACACCCCACGGGCCGGTACAGCGTGCCGCCGGGCAGGGCGTCGGGCGCCAGCCCCAGCTCGTCCAGTACCTGGGCCGTGGCCGGGTACGCCTCCCGGCAGTCGGTACACAGCACCCGCACCAGCCGCTGGGCCAGGACGGCCAGGATCGAGGACGACACAAGGAACGGCTCCACCCCCATCTCCACCAGCCGGGTCATGGCTCCGGCCGCGTCGTTGGTGTGCAGGGTCGAGAACACCAGGTGCCCGGTCAGGCTGGCCTGGATCGCGATCTCGGCGGTCTCGGCGTCCCGGATCTCTCCCACCATGATCACGTCCGGGTCCTGGCGCAGGATCGACCGCAGGCCCGCGGCAAAGGTCAGGTCGATCTTGGCGTTCACCTGGATCTGGCCAACGCCCCGGAGCTGGTACTCGATCGGGTCCTCCACCGTGATGATGTTCACGTCGTCGGAGTTGATCCGGGACAGGGCTGCGTACAGGGTGGTGGTCTTGCCGCTGCCCGTGGGGCCCGTGACCAGCAGGATGCCGTGGGGTTTGGTGATCAGGGTCTTGAACAGCTCGAACCGCTCTCCCTCCAGCCCCAGCTCCTCCAGGTCCAGGAGCACCGCGGACTTGTCCAGCAGCCGCAGCACCACCCGTTCGCCGAACGCCGTGGGCAGCACCGACACCCGGATGTCGATGTCCTTGCCCGCGATCTTGATCCGGATCCGGCCGTCCTGGGGCAGCCGTTTCTCGGCGATGTCCAGGCCGGCCATCACCTTGACCCGGCTCGTGATCGGCGCCTGGAGCACCCTGGGGGGGGTGAGCACCGGGTACAGCACCCCGTCGATCCGGTACCGGACCTGGAGTTCGCGCTCGAACGGCTCGATGTGCACGTCGCTGGCCCGGTCCTTGACCGCCTGGAACAGGATGCCGTTCACCAGCCGGATCACCGGAGCCTCGTCGGCCGCGTCCAGCAGGTCGGCCGGCTCCTCCAATTCGTGGGCCAGGGCGTCCAGGCCCTCGCCGGAGAACCCCTCCATCAGGTCCTCGGCCATGTCCGAGCCCCGTTCGTACACCTGGTTGATCGCCTGGAGGATCTGGGGGGCGGGGGCGAGCCGGGGCGCCACGGGGCGCCCCAGGAGCACCCGGAGGTCGTGGAGCACCGTGGCGTCCTCGGGGTCGGCCACCACCACGGCCACCCGGCCGTCGTCGGTCTCGGCCACGGGCAGGACCCGGTTGCGCTTGGCGAACTGGATCGGTACCGGCCGGACCAGGTGTTCGGGGATCTCGGTCAGGGCGGCCGGGTCGGCCTCGGGCAACCCGGACCACGCGGCCAGCGCAGCCACCAGGTCGGCCTCGGGCAGCACGTCCGCCGCGCGCAGGGCCGCGGTCAGGGTGCCCCTCCGCTCGTCCCGAGCGGCCAGGGCCCGGTCCAGGTCGGCGGGCGAGACCCGTCCCTCCCGGACCAGAAACGCGCCGAAGGGGTCCCTCACGGCCTGGCCCCGTCCCCGGCATCATCGGACGGGTGGGGCTCGAGGACCTTCAGCCGGGGGTCGTCCTCCCACCTCTGGGACGGCGGGCCCAGGTAACGGTGGAGCCGGTCCGACATGGGTTCGAGCCGGTCCTTGGGCACCTGGGCCTCCCCTTCGAACTCCTTGCGCTTGCGCTCGCTGATCGCCTCGATGTCCTCCATCTCGTTGATGATGTGGGGGGTGAGGAAGATCAATAGATTTGTCTTTTTCCGATAGTCCGTGGTGCTCCTGAACAGAAGGCCCACCACCGGCAGATCCCCCAGGCACGGCACCGACGACGCGTTGACCGTGGTGTCGTCCTGAACCAGCCCGCCGATCACGATGGTGGCGCCGTCCTTGACCACCACCGTGGTCTTGGTGGACCGCTTGGCCGTGGTGGGCGCGTTCTCCCGGGTACCGGTGCTCGTGCTGATGATCTTGCTGATCTCCTGGAACAGCTTGAGCTTGACGTAGTTGTCCTCGTTGATCTGGGGGGTCAGCCGCAGGGTCAGGCCCACGTCCCGGTACTCGAACGTGAAGATCGGGTTGCCGTTGTTGTCGAACTTCTCGCTGGTCTGGAACGGGATCGTGTCGGAGACCACGATCTCGGCCTCTTCGTTGTCGGTGGTGAGCAGGCTCGGGGTGCTCAGGATGTTCACGTCGTCCTGGGTCTGGAGCGCCCGGGCGAAGGCGGCCACGTTCAGGAACTCCTGGCCGCCGAACGAGATCGTTCCGTCCACCGCGGCCAGGAACAGCCCGGACCCAACCCCGAACGGGCCCTGGGTGGCCAGGGCGGTGCTCTGGCCGAAGTTGGTCCCCCCGATCACGGTCTTTCCCGTGCTGGGGTCGTTGGTGCTTCGCCACTCCACCCCGAGTTCCAGGGACTTGGTGTAGTCCATCTCGACGATCAGGGCCTCCACCAGCACCTGGGGCCGCCGGATGTCGAGCTTCTGGACCACCGACTTGAGGGTCTCGTAGTCCTGGGGGCTCGCGATGATCACCAGGGAGTTGGTCGCCTTGTCCGCCGTGATCTGGACCGGTTCGGCGAACTCCACCGGCACCTGGGTGGCCCGGGCCCGGGTCTTCACCTTCTGGCCGGGCTTGGCCTTGGTCCCGGCCGACCGGGAGATCGTGGTCAGCACCGCCGCCACGTTCTCGGCATCCGCGTACTTGAGGTAGTACACGTTGATCTTGCCCGAGCCCTGGGGCATCTCCACGTCCAGGGCCCGGACGATCGTCTTGATCTGCTCGAGGACGTCCGGGGCCGCGATCGCGATCAGGATGTTGGTGCGCGAGTCGGGGATCACCTTGACCGTGGTCGCCTCGGCCTGGACCCGGACGTTTCCCTTTTTGCCCGAGGTGGGACGACGGGTCCGGGTCGATCCCTTGTCGGTGATCGCCTGGAGCACGTTCTTGGCCAGGGGCTCGGCCGCGGCGTACTGGAGGTGGATGATCTCGATCGCCGTGTCCACCGTCTCCACGTCCAGGGTCTGGATGATCTCGGCCAGCCGGGTGATGTTGGAGTACGCGTCGGTGATGATCAGGGTGTTGGTGGGCGCGTACGCCACGATGGCCGAGTCCTTGGACACCAGGGGCGACAGGATCCCGGCCACGGTCTCGGCGGCCACGTGCTTCAGGGGCAGGATCCGGGTGACGAACCGGTCCCCTGGGGCGACCTCCCCCTCCACCGTCTCGATGTTGGTCTGCTTCGCCTCCCGGGTGGCCACGATCTTGTACACGTTGTTGGCGGCCGGCACGATCGTGAACCCCTTGACGTGGAGGATCGCCTGGAACACCTCGTACGCCTCGTCCGGGGTGATCTTGCCCGGGCTGATCACCGTGACCTTCCCCCGGACCTTCTCGTCCATGATGAAGTTCTTGCCGGTGAGTTCCGAGACGAACTGGACCACGGCTTCGATCTCGGCGCCCTTGAAGTTCATCGTGACGCTGCGGGGGACCGCCGCTGCAGAGGAGCGGGCGGCGAACGCCAGGAGCACCAGCAGGACCAGCACTAAGGGCCGTCTGGACATCGTCCTTCCTCTCGGGGGCAGTCCGACCCGGCTCACCGGATCTCGTACGTGAACGACTTGTTATGGTTCCGGCGCACCAGGTCGATCTGGATCGACGTCTCGTCCTTGAGCCGCTGGTACGCCTCGAACGCCTCTTCCGGGCCCTGGAGTTCCAGCCCGTTGATCCGCTTGATCACGTCCCCGTTCTGGAGCCCGATCTTCGAAAACAGGCTGCCCGGCCGGATCGCGAACACCTTGAACCCGTCGGCCTGGCCGTCCTTGAAGTTGGGCACCACCCGGATCTGGGTCATGAGCCGGTTCATGTCGGTCGTGGCCTTCTCGACCTCCCGGGCGTCGATCACCCACTTGTCGTCGGCCACCTTCCGGATCGTGTCCGAGCCGGCCGCGGGCGGTCGCGGACGGACAGAGGCCCGCCGGCCGGTCTTGTTCTTGCCCCCCGGCCGGTCCACGAACAACAGGATCTCCTGGACGGCGCCGCCCCGGTCCACCAGGATCCGGTCGGCCTTGATGCCCGACACCACGGCGCCAGGCGCGACCTCCTCGCCCTCCCGGACCACCCGCAGCTTGCCCCCGGCCTCGACCACGGCGAACGACCGGGCACCCTCGAGTACCGCGGTGCCCACCAGGACCACGCCGAGGGGCGTCCGGTCGGAAACGACCGGGGCCGGCCGCTGGGCGGGGGGATTGGCAGAGGGGGCGTCGGGTTCGGGGGCGGGGTTGGCGTTGAACAGGTTGCGCTGCTGGATCACCCGGTAGTCGGCGAGCCGGTCGCCGCGCACCACGGCGTCGCCGGCGGTCACCGCCACCCGGGTCTCGACCGCGGGCACCCACAAACGGCGGGCGAGCCAGGTGGCGGCGAGCCGGGCGGACAGGAACGCGGCGGCCAGCAGGAACGCCAGCGTCAGGACCCACACATATCTGGAAGCGTTATCGCGCATTAGCCGACCTCGGGACGGGTCAGCATACGCGAGCGGCTGGACGAGGGGCAAGGAGAAAGGGGTGCAGCGAGGCGCAACCCCGCGTCACCTCTTGTTTTCCCGCTCAGCCTCCTTTTCCAGGATGTGGATCGGGCACGCCGTGCGCCATTTACAGTACGCGGTGGGATTCAGACAGTGGGGGTCGGACAAGGGGACGTCCTTGTCCGACTTCTGGCACCGGAACACCTTGTCGCTGGTCCGGGCGGCCGCGGCCTCCACGCTA
>JAJRUI010000142.1 GCA_024277875.1 Deferrisomatales bacterium | reverse complement strand
CTCGTGGGTCTTGAGCGGGTCCTTGATGCACTCCTCGATGTGCTTGGTCATCCGCAGGATCTCCAGGGCGGCGACCCGCCCGCCGCCCCCGGCCTTCGGGAGAAGCCGCTGACTCACGGTGGCCTTCAGGTTCTCGGCCAGCCGGATCCGGACCATGTTCTGCTCGGCCGACGGGAACACGCTGATCAGCCGGCCGACGGTCTTGGCCGCGTCCGTGGTGTGCACGGTGCTGAACACCAAGTGGCCGGTCTCGGCCGCCCTCAGGGCGATGTCGATCGTCTCGGTGTCGCGCATCTCCCCAACCAGGATGATGTCCGGATCCTAGCGGAGGGCCGCCCGCAGGGCCTCGTTGAAGGTGCCGGTGTCCATCCCGATCTCCCGCTGGCTGACCGAGCTTTTGACGTTCTTGTGGATGAACTCGATCGGGTCCTCGATCGTGATGATGTGCCGCCGGCGGGTGGCGTTGACCTGGTGGATCATGGCGGCCAGGGTGGAACTCTTGCCGCTGCCCGTGACCCCGGTGATCAGCACCAGCCCCCGCTCCTCGGCCGCGATCTCCCGGAGCACGTCCGGCAGGCCCAGGCTCTCGAAGGTGGGGACCTCGAACGGGATCACCCTGAGGACCACGGCGAACGTGTTTCGCTGGCGGTACACGTTGACCCGGAACCGCCCCACCCCGTTGACCGAGTACGACCCGTCCCAGTCCCGGATCGCGTCCGGGTCGACCGGGGGCTCGGTGCCGTCCACGATCAGCCCCACGATCGACCGGGTGTCGTCCGGGGTGAGGGGCGGGCTCTTCACCTCCTGGAGCACCCCGTTGACCCGGAACAGGATCGGCGTGCTCACCTTGAGGTGGATGTCGCTGGCCTGGGTCCTCATGGCCCCGGCCAGGATCTTGTGGAACGACTCCCGGTCCATGCGCGCCCTTTCGATGCGAATCCGCAGGCTGCCAAAAGAGCAGCCTGCGGCGCACCCCAGGGAAGGGGTGCCAAGTCGCGAGGTTTGAAAAACCGAGTGACTTGTGAGGCCTCGCTGGGGCCGCCCCCGAGAGGCCGTCGCTGCAAAACCCATGGATGGGTTTTGCAGCATCCCAATTAGTGCAGATCGGGCCGGTCCGGGGGCGCGGGGAGCCCGCGGACGAACCACTCGGGGATGGCCGCGTGCTCCTGGACGTGGTTGCACGACGGGCAGTACGCGTACCACAGGCGGTCGGGCCCGAACGGGTGGGCCGTGGCCATCAGCCTGGGGTGTCCACAACGACGGCAGGCGGGGGATTCCCGGGTCACGTGGACCCGGGCGTTTCGATCGGACAACGGGAAGCCTCCGTGCGGCAGGTCCTGGGGGTCACCCTAGGATCGGCAGCCGGCCCGCCGACCTTGAGCCCGCCGGCGGGTGACGTCCCGGCCCGGTCGGGGGTATCCTCTGGCCATGGACGATCGGCGAAGACGGGACAGGGATGGGGCGCGCCGGAGCCCCGCGCCCGGTGGTGGTTGGGGTTGCCCCCACGAGGTCGGGGGGGCGTGCGCGCGCCGGGACGCGCCGTGCGACCCCGGGGCGGGCGGGTGCGTGCTGGAGGGGCGGGTGTCGGGGCTGGAAGACGGGGCGGTCCCGGGGGCCGGGAAGGCGCGGCGGTGAACGCCCGTACCCTGAAGGTGGACCGGCGGGAGGCCGGGCTCCGGCTCGACCGGTTCCTGGTGGCGGCCGTGCCCGGCCTGAGCCGCAAGCGCGCCAAACGCCTGGTGGACGGCCGGCGGGTGTCCGTGGACGGCCGGATCGAGGCCATGGCGAGCCGGGTGCTCCGGGGGGGCGAGCGGGTTCGGGTGGAACTGGAACCCGCCCCGGCCGCCCCGGAGCCGCTGCCCGAGATCGCGGTTCTGTGGCAGGACGGCGCCGTGGTGGCCGTGGACAAGCCGCCGGGGCTGCCGTCGGGGCCCACCCGGGATCCCGGCCGGGTCCACGTGGAGGGGGTGGTGTCCGGCCGGCTGGGCGAGGCCCTCTCCCTGGTCCACCGGCTCGACCGGGACACCAGCGGGGTGCTCCTGCTGGCCCGGACGCCGGCAGCGGCCCGGGCCCTGGCCTCGGCGTTCCGGTGCAGGAAGGTGGAGAAGGTGTACCTGGCCGTGGTGCGGGGGACGCCCCCGGCCGGCTGGGAGGTGGTGTCCCACCTGCGGGAAGGGGAGGGGGGGCGGATGCACACGGTGCGCAGCGGCGGGATGCGCGCCCAGACCCGGTTCCGGACCGTGGGCCGGGGAGGCGGCCACGCCCTGGTCGAGGCCCGGCCCCGCACCGGTCGCACCCACCAGATCCGGGTCCACCTGGCCCGGGCCGGCTGCCCGATCGTGGGGGACGCCCTGTACGGCGGCGCGCCGGCCGCTGGCGGCCGGCCGGTGCGCCGGCACCTGCTCCACGCCCGGACCGTGGTGTTCCCCCACCCGGTCACCGGCGAGCCGGTCCGGGTGGACGCGCCCGTGCCCGAGGACTTCCGGGCCGCGGTGCGCGCCGCGCTGGGAAGGCGGCTGTCAGCCGTCAGCTGACAGCAGCCCTTTCAAGCGGGCAGCGACGCCCCGTGCAGGGGGGGGCTGCCGGAGCGCCGGGCGCGATGCCGGGCATGGTCTGCACGCATTGGCGCAAGGGCGGCTGGCTTTCGGCGTGGTTTCGCTTGGTTGTGGAGGGAGTCGGCCAGGGAGGGTGAAGACTGCCGGCGGGCTGACATCGGATGTCTGAAATCTGGCACCTGTCAGCCGTCGCCCCCGTATAGCCGGACCTCCTCGGCCTCGAACAGGGCCCGGCGGTGCTCCCACGACGTCCAGCCTTCCATCAACTCCACCACCCGGGGGTACGCGGTCACCAGGCCCACCGCCCGCACCCGGTGGGGCAGGCGGCACGACACGCACCGGGCCAGCACGAGCACGTCGTTGCCGTCGCGCCGGGACCGGCCGAACACGCAGTCCATCTCCTCGAACGTCCACGCGGCACCACAGTGGGGGCAGGCCACCGTCTCGCCCAGGGACCGCACCTCCAGGTCCACCCGGGGCCACCGGCCCAGCTCGTCCGGCTGCCACCGGGGCGGTTCCAGGCGCGTGACGTCGCCGTCGTCCACCGCCGTGTACCATCGGCCGTCCCGGGTCCTCCGGAGCCGTCGCACCGCTCACACCCCCCGGTGCCGGTCCGGCCACAGCACGCGGTGGAGCTGTACCTGGAGGCGCACGTCCAGCCGGTCCTCCAGGAGCCATCGGGCCAGCTCGGCCGGGTCCAGCCGGCCGGCCACCGGCGACAGGCTCACCCGCACCCGCCCGAGCAGGCCCCGTTCGCCCAGGGTGTCCCGGGCCCACCGGTAGTCGGCCCGGTCCCGGCACACCACCTTGACCTCGTCGCGGGCGCCGAGACGGTGCAGGTTGTCCCACCGGTTGTGGTCGGCCATGCCGGATCCCGGCGCCTTGAGATCCATCACGATCCGCACGGCTTCGGGTACCGCGTCCAGGGGTAGGCTGCCGTTGGTCTCCAGGAGCACCCGGTGGCCCCGGTCCACCAGGGCCTGGAGCAGGGCCGGGGCACCCGGCTGGGCCAGGGGCTCCCCGCCGGTCACCTCCACCGTGGCCTGCCCCTCCCGGTCCACGGCGGCCAGCACGTCCGCGAGCCGGAACGATTCGCCCCCGGCCCGGGCGTACCGGGTGTCGCAGTAGGCGCAGTCCAGGTTGCACCCGGCCAGGCGGACGAACGTGCACGGGTATCCGGCCCAGTGGGACTCGCCCTGGATGCTGGAGAAGATCTCGCTGATCTGGAGCGTGGTCATGGTGGGTTGTCTCCTCCCTTGCTCCGGCCGGGCCCGCCCTCCACCGTAGCACCGGCCCAGGCGGGGCACAACGACGGGCTTTACCGCGGCTGGGAGCCGTGGTAGCAATCGGGCGGGAGGTGGCGCCATGCGTCGAGTGGAAGAGCTGTTGGCCGTGTTGGAGGAGGCGTTCGGGCCCTACGAGCCCGACGAGACGGCCGTGGAAGCCCTCCGGGTACTGCTGGACAACCGGTACGAGGGGTTGATCGTGGTGGACGCCCACGGACGGGTCGTCTACATGAACCGGGAGAACGAGCGGTTCCTGGGCCTCGAGCGGGGTGCGGCCCGGGGCTGCCACATCACGAAGCTGATCCCGTCGAGCCGGCTCCACGTGGTGTGCCAGACCGGCCGGGCCGAGGTGGGCCATCTCCAGGAGATCCAGGGCAAGACCAAGGTGGTCGCCCGGATCCCGATCCGGAGGGGCGGCCGGATCGTCGGGGCGATGGGCAGCATCATGTTCCGGGACCTGGAAGAGGTGGGTCGCCTGTCCCGCCGGGTCCGGGTGCTGGAGGACCGGGTGGCTAGCTACCGGCGCAAGCTCCGGAGCGTGCCCCTCCGGAACCGCTACACCTTCGAGCACATCCTGGGGCGGGGCCGGCGGCTCCTGGAGGCCGTGGACCTGGCCAAGCGCGTCGCCCGCGCCGACGCCGACGTGCTCGTGGTGGGCGAGACCGGTACGGGCAAGGAGCTGTTCGCCCACGCGATCCACAACGCGAGCGAGCGGGCCGACGGGCCGTTCGTGCGCCTCAACTGCGCGGCGATCCCCCGGGACCTGGCCGAGTCGGAGCTGTTCGGGTACGAGCCGGGATCGTTCTCCGGGGCGGACCGGCGGGGAAAGATCGGCAAGTTCGAGCAGGCCCACGGCGGCACGATCTTCCTGGACGAGATCGGGACCCTGCCCCTGGAGATCCAGGCCAAGCTGCTCCGGGTTCTCCAGGAGAAGGAGGTGGAGCGCCTGGGGGGGGCCGGTCCCCGGTACGTGGACTTCCGCCTGCTCGCCGCGACCAACGTGGACCTCAAAGAACTCGTGGACCAGGGCCGGTTACGGTCCGACCTTTACTTCCGCCTGAACCGGATGCTCCTCCACCTCCCCCCGCTCCGGGAGCACCCCGAGGACATCCCCCTGTACGTGGAGCACTTCCTGGACACCCGGTTCGACTACGAGGCGGACGACACCAAGCGCATGGGCGCCCCGGCCCAGGCCGCCCTGCGGGCGTACCCGTGGCCGGGCAACGTGCGCGAACTCCTGAACGTGGTGGAGCGGGCCGCGTGGAACGCCCGCGGCCGGGAGATCCGGCCCGAGGATCTGCCGTCCCACCTGATCGCGTCTCCTGCTGGTCGGGGAACCCCGGCCGGAAGCACCCTGCTCCGGGACGCGGTGGAGGAGGCCGAGAAGCGCCTGATCCGCCGGGTGCTCGAGATCACCGGGGGCAACAAGAGCCAGGCGTGCCGGCTGCTCGGGGTGCACCGGGCCACCCTGTACCAGAAGCTCGCCCGGTACCGCATCGCAGATCCTGGACGGGGCGACATGTCGTGATTTCACGACATGTCGTATGCTGTAGACAGTCTATCAGCCCGCTATCTACCGATCATTTGGCAGCGTGGATCTCGAACTGTCCATGAAATCCGACAGTCCGGCTCCCTCCCTCCCTGCGCCCTCTCGGCGCTCTGAGTTGTAACGAACTGTAATTACTGAATAATACGCAATATGTCCCTGTCTGGCACGGCGGTTGCTCTCTTGCTGTGAACGCGGCGGGCCAGTGGTTCGGAGCTCCCGGCCCGCCGTCCGTTTCCCAACAGCAGCCGGGGGTGTCCCGTGGCAGAGGCGATCCGCGTGTGTGCAACCGGAACCGTGGCGGTGTTCCTGGGGATGGGCCTGGTGTACCTGTCGATCCGGGTCGTGGCCGTGACCGTGGGGCTGCTGGCCCGGGGAGACAAGTCGTGACCCGGGAGGTGCTGGAATCCGTCGGTGGGCTCCTGGCCCGGTCCGGGTTCGCCCACGTCACCTGGGGGCACGGGGTCATGTGGCTCGTGGCCGCAGGCCTCCTGTACCTGGCGATCGTGCGCAAGTTCGAGCCGCTCCTTCTCGTACCCATCGCGTTCGGGGTGGTGGTGGCCAACCTGCCCCTGGCCGGCCTGATGGAACCCGGTGCGGGCCTCCTGTGGCGGTTCTACCACTACGGGATCCAGTGGGAGGTGATCCCGCCGCTGATCTTCCTGGGGCTCGGGGCCCTGACCGATTTTGGCCCCCTGCTCGGCCAGCCCCGGCTCATCTTTCTCGGCGCCGGGGCCCAGGTCGGGGTGTACATCACGTTTTTCGGCGCGTACCTGATGGGGTTCGACCTGCCGGAGGCCGGCACCATCGGCATCATCGGGGGCGCGGACGGGCCCACCACGATCTACCTGGCCTCCCGCATGGCGCCCCACATGCTGGGCACCGTGGCCGTGGCCGCGTACTCGTACATGGCGATGGTCCCCCTGATCCAGCCGCCGGTGATGCGGCTGCTGACCACCGACGCCGAGCGCAGGATCCGGATGAAGCGCACCCGCAAGGTCCACCCAGCGGAGAAGGTCGTGTTCCCGGTTCTCGGGTGCCTGGTGGTGATCCTCCTGATCCCGGCCTCTGCGCCCCTGATGGCCATGTTCATGCTGGGCAACCTGTTCCGGGAGTCCCGGGTGGTGGAGCGGCTCACGAACACGTGCCAGAACGAGTTGCTGAACGTCGTCACGATCTTCCTCGGAATCAGCGTGGGGGCCACCATGAACGCGGAGACGTTCCTCCAGCCCCGGGCGATCTTCGTGTTCCTCCTGGGCCTGGCCGCGTTCGTGGTGAGCACGGCCAGCGGCATCTGCATCGCCAAGCTCATGAACCTGCTGACCCGCGACAAGATCAACCCCCTGCTGGGGGCGGCCGGGGTGTCCGCGGTGCCCATGGCGGCGCGGGTGGTGCACAAGGTGGGCGCCGAGGCCGACCGGCAGAACTACCTCCTGATGTACGCCATGGGGCCCAACATCGCGGGGGTGTTGGGCACCCTGATCGCCGCCGGGGTGTTCCTGACCCTGCTCGGATAGGGGCGGCCTGAACCTTGCATCGCACGGCCGGAGGCGTTCTCCGGCCTCGCGGTGCCGAACGCACTGGAAGGAGATGGTATGATCGAGCTGCGCGCACCGATGGCGGGGAACGTGTGGAAGGTCCAGTGCGGCCCGGGTGACCGGGTCGCGGAAAGCGACGCGATCGTGATCCTCGAGGTCATGAAGATGGAGGCCGAGCTGTTTGCGTCCGCCTCCGGGGTGGTGAAGGAGGTCCGCGTCAAGGAGGGGGACGCGGTGGAAGAGGACGACGTGTTGGTGTTGATTGAACCCGAGTGAAAAGGAGGAGTGCCCCATGGTGTTCGAGCTCACCCCCGAGCAGAAGATGGTCCAGGAGCAGGCCCGGCGGTTCGCCGAGAACGAGATCAGGCCCAACGTCGAGAAGGAGGAGGCCGAGCACGCGTTTCCGTTGGAGCGCGTCCGCCAGATGGGCGAACTCGGATTCTTCGGGTGCGGGATCGACGAGAAGTACGGGGGCAACGGCATGGGGCTGCTGGAGAGCGTGCTCCTGGCCGAGCAGATCGCCAAGGTGAGCCCGTCGTGGCGCCTGCCGTTCAACATGCAGAACCTCGGGCCCGCCCTCACGGTCCAGAAGTTCGGCACCGAGGAGCAGAAGGAGGCCTACATCCCGGGGTGGGTGAGCGGCGAGAAGGTCGGCTTCTTCGCGATCACCGAGCCCAACAGCGGTTCGGACGTGGCCAGCATGAAGACCACGGCCGCGGACGGCGGCGACTGCTGGATCCTCAACGGGACCAAGACCTGGATCAGCAACGCCCAGATCGGGGACGTGGGCCTGGTGTACGCGTTCACCGACCGGTCCCAGAAGTACAAGGGCATGACCGCCTTCCTGGTGGACCTGAAGAACACCGAGGGGATCACGGCCCGGGCGATCGAGACCAAGCTGGGGCTGCACTGCGCGCCCACCGGCGAGCTGACCTTCGATGACGCCCGCATCCCCAAGGATGCGGTGCTCGGCCAGGTGGGCGAGGGGTTCAAGATCTGCATGTGGCAGCTCAACAACACCCGGCTGGGTTGCGCCGCCGGGGCCCTGGGCTGCGCCGGTGGGGCGATCGACCTGGCCGTCCAGTACGCCAACGAGCGGACCCAGTTCGGCCGGCCGATCGGGCAGTTCCAGATGATCCAGGCGTCCATCGCCGAGCTGGTGGCCGAGCATCACGCGACCCAGCTCCTGGTGTACCGGGCCGCCTACCTCAAGGACAAGGGCCTGCCCAACCAGTTCGAGACCTCGATCGCCAAGTACTACTCGGCCGAGGCCGCGGTGCACGCGACCAACGAGGTGATGAAGATCTACGGGTCCTACGGGTTCTCCACCGAGTACCCGATCGAGCGGTATTTCCGGGACGCCAAGTCCTACCAGGTGGTGGAGGGGACCTCCAACGTCCAGAAGATGATCATCGCGGGCATCGCGCTGGGGACCACGCCCAACCGGTGATCCCGGGGCGCTTTCCGCCGGTTTGCCGGGCCGGGGCGCCCCAGAGGCGACCCCGGCCCGGTGTCTTTTTCTTGCATTACTGACCGATCGTTTGGTTGAATAGCCGGACCCGCCGGACGGGGCGGGGGAGCCGGAGGTCCTGGTGGACGTTCCCCGGATCTCGGTGAAACCTCACCGCGATCTGCGCCTGCGCCGGCCCAGCCATCTGTGTCTGAAATCCGTGGAGGACAGCACCATGAACATCGCCGACAGCCTCGACCGGAACCGGATCTTCTTCCCCGAGCGGGAGGCCATCGTCTACGGCGATTGCACCGTCACCTACGAGGCGTTCTGGCGCGACGCCAACCGGCTGGCCAACGCCCTGGAGGGGCTCGGGGTCGGGCGCAACGACAAGGTGTGCCTGTTCCTGACCAACTGCCCCGAGTTCATCGTGGCGTACTACGCGTGCCAGAAGGTGGGCGCGGTGGCCGTGTCCCTGTCGAGCATGTGCAAGGCCGACGAGATCGCGTACATGATCAACGACAGCGAGGGGGTGGTGCTGGTGACCGAGCCCGGGCTTCTCGACCAGGTGCCCGGCCGGGACAAGATCCCGGGGCTGCGCACCGTGGTCACGGTGGGCGGGCCGGGCGGCGACCGCACGTGGGAGGACCTGCTGGCTGGCGGGTCCGACGCGTACGACACCGTGTACACCGACCGCCACGACGGGGCCGCGATCATCTACACCTCGGGCACCACGGGCAAGCCCAAGGGCGTGGTGCTCACCCACGGCAACGTGGTGTCCAACACCAACGCGGCCCGGTACATGTGCCAGATGCGGCCCGACGACCGGGCGATCTGCTTCCTGCCGATCTACCACTCGTTCGCCCAGAACTTCATCTTCAACTCGGTGGTCCAGGCCGGGTGCACCCTGGTCCTCCACAAGAAGTTCGAGATCGATGAGGTGATGGACAGCCTGGCCCGCAACCGGGTCACCCGGTGGTATGCGGTGCCCCCGATCTACATCATGATGCTCGGCGACCCCAGGTCCCCGGACGCCATGAAGACCGTGCGGTACTGCTTCTCGGCGGCCGCGTCCATGCCCGGGGAGGTGGCCCGCCAGTGGCAGGAACGGTTCGGCCTGCCGGTGAACGAGGGGTACGGCCTCACCGAGACGACCCCGTTCTCCACCTACAACCACGAGTACCGCCACAAGGTGGGCTCGGTGGGCACGGCCGTGATGGACGTGGAGATCCGGATCGCCGACCCCGACGGCAACGAGGTGGCCCGGGGCGACCTGGGTGAGATCTGGATCAAGGGGCCCAACGTGATGAAGGAGTACTACCGCAAGCCCGAGGAGACCGCAGAGGCGGTCTGCGACGGGTGGCTCCGGTCCGGGGACATCGGGTACATGGACGAGGAGGGCTACGTGTTCATCGTGGACCGCCTCAAGGACATGATCAACTCGGCCGGCCTCAAGATCTGGCCCCGGGAGGTGGAGGAGGTGATCTACACCCATCCCAACGTTCGGGAGTGCGCCGTGATCGGGGTGCCCCACGAGGTGTTCGGCGAGACCGTCAAGGCGGTGATTGCCCTCAAAGAGCCCGGCAAGACCACGGCGGAGGAGATTACCGACCTGGTCAAGGAGCGCCTGGCCGACTACAAGGCGCCGCGGATCGTCGAGTTAATGGACGACCTGCCTAAGAACCACACCGGCAAGATCCTCAAGCGAGAGCTGCGCGCGCGGGAACAACAATAGAAAACGGGCGGGGCCGTCCCCCCGCCGCATCCTGAAGGAGGGAGGATCCATGTTCGAAAACGCGTACATGCCGTACCGGGGCTACTACAGCACGCCGTTCTCCAAGTGGCAGATGACCCTGGCCAACGAGCACTCCCTGGTCCTGGCCGCCGACACCGTGAAGCGGTGGCTGGGCGACAAGGGCATCGAGCCCGGGTCCCTCGACTACCTGTACCTGGGGTACACGATCCACCAGCGCCAGGCGTTCTACGGAGCCCCCTGGGTTGCGGGCATGATCGGCGCCGAGGGCACCCCCGGGTGCAACGTGAGCCAGGCGTGCTCCACCTCGACCACCTGCCTGTACTACGCGGCGTCCGGGGTGGAGTCGGGGCTGTTCGGGACCGCCCTGGTGGTGGCTGCCGACCGCACGTCCAACGGGCCCCACGTGGTGTGGCCCAACCCCAAGGGGCCGGGCGGCGAGGTGATCCACGAGAACTGGCTGATGGACAACTTCAACCGGGACCCGTTCGCCGGCAACGCGATGATCCAGACCGCGGAGAACGTGGCCCGGGAGGCCGGGTTCACCAAGGAGGCGTGCGACGACCTCACCGCCCGGCGCTACGAGCAGTACGCCGAGGCCCTGGCCGACGACCGCGCGTTCCAGCGGCGGTACATGGTGCCGGTGGAGGTGAAGGTGTCGCGCAAGAAGACGATCACCCTGGACGCGGACGAGGGCATTGTGCCCACCACCCGGGAGGCCCTGGAGGGCCTGCGGCCGGTGATCGAGGGCGGGGTGCACAGCTTCGGGTCCCAGACCCACCCGGCCGACGGCCACGCCGCGGCCATCGTGACCACCCGGGAGCGGGCCCGGGAGCTGAGCGCCGACCCGGCCGTGGAGGTCCGGATCGTGTCCTACGGGTTCCACCGGACCGACAAGGGGTTCATGCCCAAGGCGCCGGTGCCGGCGGCGAAGATGGCCCTCGACCGGGCCGGGATCACGATCGAGGACTGTGCTGCGATCAAGACCCACAACCCGTTCATCGTCAACGACCTGTACTTCGCCCGGGAGTTCGGGGTGGACGCGGCCCAGGCCAACAACTACGGGTGCCCGCTGGTGTTCGGCCACCCCCAGGGGCCCACGGCCGGCCGGTGCGTCATCGAGCTGGTGGAGGAGCTGGCCCTCAAGGGCGGCGGCTACGGGCTGTTCACCGGGTGCGCAGCTGGCGACACCGGCGCGGCCCTGGTGGTGAAGGTGGGCTGACCGGCCCGACGTTCTCGTGCCAACCACGGGCCGGGGCCCCGCGCCCCGTCCCGCAACGAAAGGGAGTCCCATGAAAGAGATCCTGTCCGGAAACGAGGCGATCGCCCGGGGAGCGTGGGAGGCCGGCGTCCTGTGGGCCTCGGCCTACCCGGGGACCCCGTCCACCGAGATCCTGGAGGCGGTGGGCGCCCTGTACCAGGACGACATCCACGCCCAGTGGTCGCCCAACGAGAAGACCGCCCTGGAGGCGGCGGTGGGCGCGTCCCTGGGCGGGGTGCGGGCCCTGGCGTGCATGAAGCACGTGGGGGTCAACGTGGCTGCCGATCCGCTGTTCACGGCGTCCTACACCGGGGTGAACGGCGGCCTGGTGCTGGTGACCGCGGACGACCCGAACCTGCACTCGAGCCAGAACGAGCAGGACAACCGCAACTACGCCAAGTTCGCCAAGGTCCCCATGGTGGAGCCCGCGGACTCCCAGGAGGCCAAGGACTTCCTCAAGGCGGCGTTCGAGATCTCGGAACGGTTCGACACGCCGGTGCTGCTGCGGTCGACCACCCGGATCTCCCACTCCAAGTCCCTGGTCGAACTCGGCGAGCGCCAGGAGCTGCCCCGGCCGACCGAACTCGAGCGGGACATCGCCAAGAACGTGATGCTGCCGGCCTACGCCCGGCCCAAGCACCCCAAGATCGAGCAGCGCCTGGCTGACCTCAAGGCGTACGGCAAGGACTGCCCCCTGAACCGGGTCGAGATGGGCGACCGGTCGATCGGGATCATCACCTCGGGCATCGCGTACCAGTACGCCAAGGACGCCCTGCCGGGCGCGAGCTTCCTGAAATTGGGTCTCGTGTACCCCCTGCCCGACGACCTGGTTCGGGAGTTCGCCAGCCAGGTGGACCAGGTGGTGGTGATCGAGGAACTCGACCCGTTCCTCGAGGAGCAGGTGCGGCTGCTGGGGATCGACGTGGCCCACGGCAAGGACTGGTTCCCGATCATCGGTGAGCTGTCGCCCGACCTGGTGGCCGAACGCCTGACCGGGCAGGCCGTGGAACGCCGGCCAGCCGCTGACGGGCTGCCGATCCGTCCGCCGGTGATGTGCCCGGGCTGCTCCCACCGGGGCGTGTTCACCATCCTGCGCAAGCTCAAGGTGTACGTGTCCGGCGACATCGGGTGCTACACTTTGGGCGCCCTTCCCCCGTTCCAGGCGATGCACGCGTGCCTGTGCATGGGCGGTTCGATCACCATGGCCGAGGGGCTGAGCCGGGCCGTGGCGGACGACTCCGACCGCAAGAACCAGGTGGTGGCCGTGATCGGGGACTCCACCTTCTTCCACTCGGGCGTCACCGGGCTGATGGACCTGATCTGGAACCAGGGCAGCTCGGTGGTGATGATCCAGGACAACCGGATCACGGCCATGACCGGCGGCCAGGTGACCCCGGGCATCGGCAAGAACCTGATGGGCCAGGACGCGCCCGTGATCGACATCGAGACCCTGGTCAAGGCCCTGGGCGTGGCCGAGGAGAACGTGCGGGTGGTCAACGCGTACGATCTCGACCAGGTGGAGACCGTGCTCAAGGAGGAGCTGGCCAAACCCGAGCCGTCGGTGGTGCTCACAAAGGAGCCGTGCGTGCTCCAGTACCGGGTGAAGGCGCCGGCCCTCACCGTGGACGCCGACGCGTGTACCGCGTGCGGGGTGTGCCTGCGCACCAGTTGCATCGCCCTGGGCATGGTGGGCGAGGGCGACGACGAGCATGTGGAGATCGACCCCAACTTCTGCACCGGGTGCACGGTGTGCGCCCAGGTGTGCAAATTCGACGCGATCCGTTCGTAGAGGGAGAGACCCATGGAGACTTTGAACCTCTTGTTGAGCGGGGTGGGCGGCCAGGGCGTGATCCTCGCGAGCAAGATCCTGTCGAAGGCGGCCCTGCTTCAGGGCCTGGACATCAAACAGAGCGAGGTCCACGGCATGAGCCAGCGGGGCGGCTCGGTGGTGAGCCACGTGCGCCTGGGCGCGCGGGTGTTCTCCCCCCTGGTGGCCGAGGGCGGGTGCGACGTGCTTCTGGGGTTCGAGCCCCTGGAGGCCCTGCGGTTCGCCCACTGGGTCAAGCCCGACGGCGTGATCGTGTACAACGCCGACCGGGTGAACCCGTCCACGGTGTCGGCCGGCATGGCCACCTACCCCGACGACGTGGAAGCGCGGCTGGCTGCCCAGCCGTGCCGCACGTTCCGGGTGGAGGCAGGGGCCTTGGCGGAGAAGGCGGGTACCCGCCGTGCCGGCAACGTGGTGCTGGTGGGGGCGGCGTCCCGGTTCCTGGACCTTCCGGCCGACGTGTGGCAGCGGGCGCTGGACGCCAGCGTGCCGGCCAAGGTTCTCGACGTGAACCGGGAGGCGTTCCGCCTGGGCGCGGAGGCGGTTTGATCGCCTGACAACGCAACCCTCGTTTGGGCCGGCGGCTCCGCAAAAAGGTCGGGATCGCCATCGAGGCCCACTTTCCATTTGGATTCGCTACCAAACGTGTGGTAGGTTGAAAACCGCGTTTGATTCCAGTTCGAGGGAGGGGTGAGCCGTACGCCGTTCACTCCCAATGGGAAAGGAGAGGAGGACATCATGAGGCACTGGAAAACCCTGGTAGCGCTTCTAGTCGCCGTGGCGGTCGCCCTGACCGTGGGGGTCGGGGTCGCCGGCAAGAAGAAGAACCCCCTGGAGGCGTGGAAGCCCAAGTTCGACCCGTCCGGCGCCAAGTACGTGATGAAGGTGTCGAACATCTCCCACCCGGTGCTCGAGGGCATCGGCGTGGGGTACAAGATCCGCGACGAGCTGTGGAAGCGCACCAACGGCCAGATCTACTACGATTACTACCCCCTGGCCCAGCTCGGCGGCGAGGTCGAGGTGCTGAACCAGCTCGTGATGGGCGCGGTCCAGGGCATGGTGTGCTCCTCGGTGGCGGTGACCAACATCGCGCCGCGGATGGGCATCATCAACCTGCCGTTCCTGGTGGACTCGTTCGACAAGCTCGACAAGTTCGTGGCGGACGAGGAGGTGTTCCAGCACTTCCTGGCCGGCGCCGAGGCCAACGGGGTGATCGGGCTGGACGTGAGCGGGTACGGCAACTACGGGTGGGGCACCACCAAGCCGGTGCGGACCCTGGCTGACGCCAAGCCCCTCAAGTTCCGGATCGCCGAGGCCGCGGTGCAGAAGAGCCTGTACAAGGCCTGGGGCCTGAACGCGGTGGTGATGCCTTGGCCGGACGTGGCCGTGTCCCTGAAGCAGGGCGTGATCGACGGCCTGGACCACGCGCCGATCGTGATGAGCCTCACCAAGAAGTTCGAGGTGGCCAAGTACTACACCTACGTCAATTACGCCCAGGGCCTGTTCATCCACCTGGTGAACAAGGGGTGGTTCGAATCCCTTCCCAAGGACCTCCAGCAGATCCTGCGTGACGTGACCCGGGAGGAGTGTGCCAAGGCCCGCGTGGCGACCCGCAAGCAGGAGGCCCGTGAGATCGAGAAGTCCAAGAAGAACGGCGTGACGTTCTTCCACCTGTCGGACGACGAGATGGCCCTCCTGAAGAAAGAGGGCAACGCGGTGCACGAGGAGTGGGCCGGCAAGGTCGGGCCCGACTACCTGAAGAAGGTCCAGAAGCTGATGGGGTACGAGATCTAGACGGTCGGTCCCTGGGCCGGGAGTGCGTCGCGCGCTCCCGGCCCGGTTTTTGCGTAACCACCGGGTCGCCGCGCACAAGGCGGGTCTGTCGTTCGTGCGGCGCCGGATCGGGAGGATCAGGGGATGTTTCGAAAGGTTCTGGCCGGAATCGACCGGGTCGTCACGTTCTTCGAGGAATGGACCCTGTTCATCACCGTCCTCGCAGCCCTCGCCGCCCTGTTCGTCAGCGTGGTTACCCGCTACACCATCACCTACACCATGACCTGGCCGGAGGAACTCGTGCGGGAGGTGATCCTGTACACCACCTTCGTCGGGTGCGCCGCGGGGATCAAGACCCGGGCGCTGATCCGGATCGACGCCCTGCCGAACGTGGTCCCCAGCCTCAAGAAGCCGCTGGAGTTTCTGTCCCACGCCGCGATCCTGGTGTTCGCGCTGTTCATCATCTATTTCGGGATCCATCTGGTCAAGCTGCAGTGGATGACCAAGCAGACCACCATTATCCTCGGGATCCCCCAGTATCTGCTGTACTCGATGATGCCCCTCATGGGGATCCTGATGATCCTCCGGGTGATTCACGTGTTTACCGAAGACATCACGGGAAAACCCATCAATCAATAGGCTCCGCCCTCCGCCGCTTTCCGAGCCCTTGCCCAGGCCGTTGCCATGGATAATGCGATTTATTTCACACTACTCCTCTTGATGGGGATGCTCGCCTCCACGATCCCCGTGTTCCTGTCCCTGTTCGCGACCGGGGTCCTCGGACTCGTATTCCTGTCCGGCACTGCGATGCCGTTCAACACCCAGTCCATGCTGCTCACCCAGGCGTTCTACAAGAGCATGGACAACTTCGCCCTCGTGGTGGTTCTGTTCTTCATCCTGTGCGGCAACATCATGACCTCGGGGTCGATCGTCGACAAACTGATCAAGGTGGCCAAGGCAGTGGTGGGGTTCTTTCCCGGCGGCCTGGGGATGGCCGGCGTGGTGGCATGCGGGCTGTTCGGTGCGATCTCGGGCTCCACGGTGGCCACGGTGGTGGCGATCGGCGGGTTCATGATCCCGGCTTTGATCGCCGAGGGGTACGACGAGAAGTACTCGGTGGGTGTGATGACCACGGCACCGATCCTGGGCATCATCATCCCGCCCAGCATCTCGATGATCCTGTACTCGATGATCACCAACGACTCCCTGGCCGCCCTGTTCATGACCGGGTTCGTGCCGGGGTTCTTGGTGGTGCTGTCGTTCTGCGTGTATACCTATGTGGTGTGCCGGCGGGGCGGGATGCGGATGCAGAAGCCGCCGAGCTGGGCCGAGTTCAAGGCGGTGATGCGCGAGGGGATCTGGGCGCTGTTGCTGCCCGCGATCATCTTCGGCGGGATCTTCTCCGGCGCGTTCACTGCCAACGAGGCCGCGGTGGTGGCGTGCGTGTACGCGTTCGTCGTGGAGATCTTCATCCACAAGGACATGACGTTCGCCCAGGCCAAAAAGGTGATCATCTCGTCGGCGATCACCTCGGGCACGCTGCTCGTGATCGTGGCCGGTGCCACCGTGTTCGGCAAGTACCTGACCTTCGAGCGCATCCCCCAGATCATCACCGAGGCGGTGACCGCCAACATCGGCAACAAGTACGTGTTCCTGGCGGTGATGAATGTGTTCCTGCTCCTGGTGGGCATGTTCATGGACATCATTTCCGCCACCATGATCCTCACGCCGATCTTCCTGCCGATGCTGTACCAGTTCGACATCAGCACGCTGCACTTCGGGCTCCTGATGACCGTGAACCTGGGCATCGGGTATGTGACGCCGCCCATGGGGGTGAGCCTGTATATCACGGGAGCGGTGGCCAAACGCGACCTGATCTACGTCACCAAGGCCGTGATGCCGTTCATCCTGATCCAGATCGCGGTGCTCCTGATCCTCACCTACTGGCCCGAGCTCGTCCTCGTCCTGCCCAAGTTCTTCTACCCGGGCAGCTTCTGATCCGAGGGGAGGCATACCGATGGCGATCCGTGTCCTGCTGTGTTCCGACGGTTCCGAGGCCAGCCAGAAGACCTGTGCGTTCGCCGCCCGGCTGTCCCGCGCGATCCCCCTGGAGGTGGTGCTGGGCCACGTGCTGGAGTTCAACCGGCTCCAGTACAAGATGATCCCGGACTTCCAGGTGGACATGATCCACCAGCGGGCCAAGGAGATGGCGGAGGCGGTCCTGGAGCGGGAGGCCGGGTACCTGCGGGACAACGGGGTCGAGGCCCGGCCCCGGCTCCTGGTGGGGCCGGCCGGTCCCACCATCTGCGAGGCGGCCCGCAACGAGTCCGTGGCCCTGGTGATTATGGGGCGGCGTGGCCAGAGCGACCTCCAGGACCTGCTGTTCGGGTCCGTGTCGAACCACGTGGTCAGCCACTGCGACCGACCCGTGCTCGTGGTGAAGCGTACGGGCCGGTTCCCGGAGCCCGACAGGTGGTCGGAGCCGCTCAAGTGCCTCGTGGGAGTGGACGGCTCCGAGGCGAGCCTGCGGTGCATCGACCATCTGGCCGCGATCTCGGAGGCCGCGGAGGGGATGCACATCACCCTGTTGTACGTGGTCAACCCCCAGCGGGCAGGACTGGAACACCTGTCCAACGAGGCCCGGTACGAGGCTCTGGCCAAGATGCACCGGGAAGGGGGCGCCCAACTCGAGACCTCGGCAGACCGGCTGCGCAAGCTCGGTTTCCAGGTGGACGTCCGGGTTGAGGAGGGCACCGCCGGCCGGACGATCTGCCGGATCACGGAAGAAGACGGGTACGACCTGTCCATGATGGGCCGCCGCGGGGTCGGGGAGGTGGCCGACGTCGCGTTCGGTTCGGTGAGCCACTTCGTGATGCACCACTGCTCCGGTCACGTGCTGATCGTGCCGTAACGCGCACCGGTTGGCAGAGCGGACGTCTCACGAGGGGCGCGCAGCCAGGCTGTGCGCCCCTCGTCCGGTATGCCCCCCTTCCCCCCCGAGGCAGGTGTACGGCCCGGGCGGAATTTCTCCTCCTGGTGTGCCGGTTTTCTGGGCGGACGCCCTGTCCGCGGAGGCTCCGCTGTTCTGTCCCGCCCCGGCTGTGCGGCCCGAAACATCGCCTCCATCCCGAAAGAAAGAACGCGGTTTTGAATGTGGGGTTTGCGCGCAAAACGGGCTGTCGTGCCTGGGTCAAAGGGGCGCAGGGAAAGTTTTTTCGGGTGGAACGATGTTTTGCCCTTGAACTGGACTGGCGGCAGTGCTATTTTCCAACCGTGGTTTCAAAGACAAAAACAGCTGGCAACTCCTCCCTCGGGGGCCTTCGGGCCCCTTCTTTTTTGTGCGTCCTCTGGGCGTGCCCGGCTGTGCCGCCGCAGCGACGAACCCCACCGAACGCCCCGGGCCGATTCCGGCGAAGACGCGGGGGGGCGCCCTCCCGGGGAAGGGGCAGGGGCTTCGTCGGCCATGGGCGACTTATCATTTTCTCATGATAAGCTCATCCGGATTTCATCGGGTGCGAGTATAATGACTGCCGAACGCCGACCCGGTTCGGCGAGACAGGAGGCAGGTCCCATCGGCAAGCGATCCCCTCAGACCACAGCACTCTGGCAAAGGCGTCACAAGGCGGTGTGGGCCGTGAAGATCCTGCGCGGCCAGATCTCCGACCCGACGCCGGAGCAGCTGTTGTGGCTGGCTGTCATCGAACAGGCGGTGCGGGAGGCGTACGCTCCGGGCAAGGGGGGGGACCCCAGGCGTCGGGCCGAGGCCCGGGAGTGGCTCGCGTCGGCAGATTTCCTCGAGGTGGCCGTGGCCATCGGCCTCGAGCCCCGGTGGGCCCGGAACACGATCCGGAAGCTCGACCGGATCGTGGGGATGGAGGCGAGGCCGGAGGCCCCGCCGGGGTACGGCGGACCGTTGAAGGGCTCCACCGTATCCGGTGGGGAGTCGGCACCGGCCGCCTGAGGGGACCCCGGTCCCTCCCGGCCGTCTCCGTCTGGGTGTCTCGGGCCCTGGAACTCGCCGCACGGGCTCCCCTGCGGAGGGTTTCTTCTCGTTGTTCCCCTGGATGTCCTCCTGGGAGGACCGTTCCGAGCCGGCCCGTCGCTGGGTTCCCGGAAAGCAGCCGCAAAAAAAGCGGGCCTCCTAGGAGGCCCGCTTTTTCGACTGTCGCTCGCTCGCTTATGCAGAGCGGACGTTCGAGGCCTGGGGGCCCTTCTGGCCCTGGGTCTCGTCGAACTCCACCGCCTGCCCCTCGGTGAGGGTCTTGAAGCCCTCGCCCTGGATGGCGCTGAAGTGGACGAACAGGTCGGCACCACCGCTGTCCGGGGTGATGAAGCCGAAACCCTTCTGGTCGTTGAACCACTTCACAGTTCCTCTGGCCATGGTCTTTCTCCTCTCGTTCTGGGCGCTTCCGTCCCACTGTGATGCAACTGCGATGGGTACGGAAACCAGCGAGGGAGTCCTCCCAGGCGCCGGAACATAGCCATCCAATTGCTGGTTGGCGCACGGTGTGCGCCGGAAAAGCTGAAAGAGGGAGAGGCGACGGTCGCCTCTCCCTCTTGGAATCGATCACCGATGCTGCCTTGCTCGGGCCGGCCTGTTCGTCTGGCCCGTTGACGAGTCGACAAGATACAGGGTTGCTTCGGGGGACGCAAGGACGAAAAAGGGTGCCCCCGTCTTTTTTTGGGAAGGACCCGCTTGGGGGCGCGTTTGCACCCGGTTCGTTTCCAGGTAGCTTCCGCTGGGAGGTTTGAAAGCCTCACCGTCTCGGGCTGTGTCGTTTTCCCCATTGCCTGGCCCCTGGCCCCGCCCGGGGTGCCGCCACGCGGCGAGGTCGTGGGAAGTGGAGCGGGAACGGCGGCCCGATTGACCGGGCGGTCCCCTGCCCCCTACACTCGCCGGGCCGACTGCTCCGTACCCGTTCCCGAGGGGCCCGTGAACCGCTCTTTCTCGCGCCACACCCACCTGCCGTGGGCCCCGGTTCTGATCCTGCTGGCCCTGTCCCTGGTGTGGGGCGCCAACATGGCTGCGATCAAGATCGCCTCCCGGGGGCTGAGCCCCCTGTTCATGGCCGGCATTCGGTCGAGCGTGGCCGCCCTGTGTCTGTGGGCGTGGATGGGGATCGCCGGCGTGTCGTCGTTTCCGTCCCGGGGGGTCGTTGGCCACGGCCTCGTGGTGGGCGTCCTGTTCGGGATCGAGTTCGGGGCGATCTACCTGGGGCTCCAGTACACCTATGCGTCCCGGGCGTACGTGTTCCTGTACACCCAGCCGTTCTTCACGGCCCTGGGTGCCCACTTTCTGCTCCGCCACGACGCGATGAACCGCCGCAAGGCCGCGGGCCTGGTGCTGGCGTTCGTCGGGGTGGCGGTCCTATTCGCCAAGGACTGGGGCGCGGTGACCCTGCGCACCCTGCCAGGGGACCTGCTGTTGCTCGCCGGAGGCGCCCTGTGGGGCGGCACCACCCTGTACGTCAAACGGTTCCTGGCCGACCGGGCCGTGCCCCTCCAGACCCTGTTCTACCAGCTCCTGTTTTCGGTGCCCGTGCTGTTCGGGCTGAGCGCGGTGATGGAGTCCTCGCCCGTCCACGGCGTGACCGGGGCGGTGTGGGCAGCGCTGGCGTACCAGTGTTTCGTGGTGGCGTTTCTGAGCTACCTGGTGTGGTTCGAACTCGTCCACCGGTACCCGGTGAGCCTGGTGGCCGGGTTCACCTTCTTCACTCCGGTGCTTGGGGTGCTGGTGAGCGGCGCCCTGATCCTGCACGAACCCCTGTCTTCCGGGGTGTTCGTGGCCCTGACTCTGGTGAGTGCCGGCATGGTCCTGGTGAACCGGCCGCAGCCGGCCGCGGTCGAGGAGCCCCCGTGACCCCGGGTTGCCGGGTGGCCGACCGTGGGGTACGGTGATCGCCCGTCTTTCCAAAAAAAAGGAGGTCGTCATGCCGATCGTGAACGTTGACTGGCTCGAGGGTCGCACCGTGGACCAGAAAAGGGAGGTTGCCCGGCGGGTGACCGCCGCCCTGGTGGACGTGGTGGCGTGTCCGCCCGAAGCGGTGACGGTGATCTTCACCGACCATCCCCGCCACGACATCGCCAAGGCGGGAACCCTGTTGTCCGACGGGTGATCCGTGGCCACCACCCACGCCCTGCGGTTCCTGCGGCAGAAAGGGGTGCCCCACGAGGCCCGGGAGTACGACCACCGGGTCAAGGGCGCGGCCTACGCAGCCCAGGCCCTGGACTGGCCCCTGGCTGCGATGGCCAAGACCCTGGTGGCGGCCCTGGCAGACCACACCCACTGCCTGTGCGTGCTGCCCGGGGACGTGGAGCTGTCGCTGAAGAAGCTGGCCAGGGCGACCGGGGTCAAGTCGGCCCGGATGGCCGAGCCCGGGGAGGCGCAGCGGTTGACCGGCTACCAGGTGGGGGGGATCAGCCCGTTCGGGGTGCGCAAGCGGTTGCCGGTGTGGTTCCACGACACCCTGCCCGAGCTGGACCGGATCGGGATCAACGGCGGCCGGCGCGGGTTGATCGTGTTCCTGCCCCCGTCGGATGCGATCCGTGTCCTGGGCGCCCGGGTCGCGGACCTGTCCGCGTGAGCGGGTTCCACACCCGCGCCGAGGAGGTGCGGCTCCGGTACCTGTACCGCCGCCTGGTCGTGACGGGAGCCCTGCGCCTGCCTCCGGAGGCGGCCGTGGCCCTGGTGGGGCCGGACTGCGCGTACCAGCTGTACCGGCGGTGGCCGTCTTCCCCGGCCGGATCCACGTGTTCGTCCGCGGGGAACGGTTCGGGCAAGAGCCGTTGAGACGGGGCTCGGGAACCCCCCTCTTTTTTTCCGGCTCCCCGTGCCTGGCGGCGGCGCGAGCGGTCGCCTGGACGGTTTCCGGCCGGCCCGCACCGGGCCTCTCCGAAAAATTTCCGCGTCCTGTGGGCACCCCGAAGGATGAACCGCGGCAGAGTGGAGGGCGTGGGCAAGGAGGTCGGCTTCGCTGTTGGCTCGGTAGGCAATTTGGCCCCCCTTGGGTATGGCAGGATGCGGAAAAACCCCATCCGTGGGTTTTTCCGCGACGGCCTCTCGGGGACGGCCCCGTCGAGGCCTTTTAAATCACTCGGTTTTTCAAGCCGAGTGATTTGGCGCCCCATCCATGGGGCGACTATCAGGTTGCTTTTTCCGCAACCTGATAGAGACCAACGAAAGTTTTGCCGGATTCTCTCTTCTCTCCCGGGGCTGTTCGGGGTGGGGCCCGGTGGAGCGCCGGAGGCGGGCGCCACCCCGGGGCCGTGCGGCGATACGTTTGAAGATATCCATACGAGAGGGACGTCCCCATGAAAGAGGTTCTGGAACGGATCGACGCGTCCCGCGGGCAGACCCTGGACGAGTTGCTGGCGTGGCTGCGCATCCCGTCGGTGAGCGCAGACCCGGACCGGGCCGGGGACGTGGACCGGGCCGCCCGGTGGCTGGCCGACCGGCTGTCCAGGGCCGGGTTCACGACCGAGGTGGCGCCCACCGGCGGTCACCCTGCCGTGGTCGCCGAATGGCGGGGTGCGCCCGGTGCGCCCACGGTGCTGGTGTACGGGCACTACGACGTGCAGCCGGCCGATCCAGCCGACGGCTGGACCGGGGCGCCGTTCGAACCCGAGATCCGGCAAGGCGCGATCGTGGCGCGGGGCGCCACCGACGACAAGGGGCAGGTGTCCTGCCACGTGGCCGGGGCCCGGGCGGTGCTGGAGGCCCGGGGCGCCCTGCCGGTGAACCTGGTTTTCCTGGTGGAAGGAGAGGAGGAGTCGGGCAGCGATCACCTGGAACCGTTCGTCACGGCCAACCGGCACCGGCTGGCGTGCGACGCGGTGGTCGTGAGCGACTCGGGCCAGTTCGCGGCCGGGGTGCCGGCCATCACCTACGGCTTGCGGGGCCTGGTGTACCTGGAGGTGACGGTCCAGGGGCCGTCCCGGGACCTTCACTCGGGTTCGTTCGGCGGGGCCGTGGTGAACCCGGCCAACGCCCTGGCCGGGATGCTGGCTGCGCTCCACGACCCGGCCGGCAAGGTGGCCGTACCCGGGTTCTACGACGACGTGCGGCCCCTGGAGGCGTGGGAGCGGGCGCAGTTCGCCGCTCTGCCGTTCGACGAGGCCGCGCTCAGGGCTGACCTGGGGGTGGGCGCCCTGGGCGGGGAAGCCGGGTACACGACCCTGGAGCGCCTGTGGGCGCGGCCCACCCTCGACGTGAACGGGCTGTGGGGCGGGTACACCGGGGCGGGCGCGAAGACCGTGATCCCGGCCGAGGCGTCGGCCAAGCTGTCGTGCCGGCTGGTGCCCGACCAGGATCCGGATCAGGTCGCCGGCGCGGTGGAGGCCCGGCTCCGGGACGCGTGCCCGGCCGGGTGCGCGGTGGACGTGCGCCGGCTGCACGGCGCCCGGCCGGTGCTGGTGCCGGCGGACGCGCCCGCCGTCCGGGCGGCTCGGACGGCGGTGGCGAAGGGGTTTGGCACGGATCCCGTGCTCATCCGGGAGGGCGGTTCGATCCCGGTGGTGGAGGCGTTCCAGCGCCTGCTCGGCGCTCCGGTGGTGCTGGTGGGGTTCGGCCGGCCGGACGACCGGGCCCACGGGCCGGACGAACGGTTCCACCTGGACGACCTGTGGGCCGGGGTGCGCACCAGCGCCCACCTGTGGGAGGCCCTGGCCGAGGCCGATCCGGCCGGATCGGCCATATACTAAGACCTGCAATTGTATTGCCAGGGCACGGGGCTTGGTTCCGGCCGTGCGTGAGTGCAGCACCCGACGCACGCTGCCCCCGGCACTCAGCCCGAATGCCTCATGAACGCTGGAAAAACCAAACGGCTGCAACGTGTTTCGGCTCACCGGCAGAGCGGATATCGGCTGAGCGCCGGGGGTAGCGACTGTCGGAGCCACGCCCGGCGCTCCACCAAGCCCCTTACCCCTCTGGTCAGGGATCGATAGCGTCAATTTATCCGCCGGGTTGATAAAATCTGCAATTGTATTGCCAGGGTACGGGGTGGGCGCCTGGTTCCGGCCGGGTGCCAGTAGCGGCACCCGATCGCCGCGCCTTGCGATGCCGCTGTTTGCCGGTCGGTTCGGGCCTCGACCTCGGAACCCTTGGCGTTCGGAGACGATCCGGACGTTCGAACGGCGCGGCGAGTCAAGGGGCCGCGCCCGGCGCTCCACCAGACCCCCACCCCGCACTACCCAAGGGGAAGGGTAAGGACCTGGCAATACTTTCGTTGGGTTTAGCAGGAGCGTGCAGTGCCCCAACTGAGCTTCTACCAGCGGGTCAACACCGCGTTCGACCGGGCTGCGGCCCTGGTGGACCACGACCCCCACCTGCTCCAGCAGATCCGGGGGTGCAACGCGGTGTACCACGTGAACTTCCCGGTGCGCCGGGACGACGGCCGGATCGAGGTGGTGCAGGCGTGGCGGGTGGAGCACAGCCACCACAAGCTGCCGACCAAGGGGGGGATCCGGTACAGCATGGCGGTGGACCAGGACGAGGTGATGGCCCTGGCCGCCCTGATGACCTACAAGTGCGCGGTGGTGGACGTGCCGTTCGGAGGGGCCAAGGGCGGGGTGCGGGTAGCCCGGCAGCAGTTCTCGGACGGGGAACTGGAACGGATCACCCGCCGCTACACGTTCGAGCTGGTAAAGAAGAACTTCATCGGGCCGGACCGGGACGTGGTGGCCCCCGACTTCGGCACGGGGCCCCGGGAGATGGGGTGGATCGCAGACACCTACAAGACCCTCGCCCAGAACAAGCTCAACGCCCTGGCGTGCGTCACGGGCAAACCCGTGGGCCAGGGCGGGGTGCGGGGCCGCAACGAGGCCACCGGCCGGGGGGTGTACTTCGGGATCCAGGAGGCGTGCTCGGTGGCCGAGGACATGCGGGCGGTCGGGCTCGCTCCGGGCCTGGAGGGGAAGACCGTGGCCGTGCAGGGGCTGGGCAACGTGGGCTACCATGCAGCTCGGTTCCTCCGGGAAGGGGGGGCGGTGCTGGTGGGCCTGGCCGAGTTCGAGGGCGCGATCCACGCGCCCGGGGGGCTCGACCTGGACGCGGTGGTGGCCCACCGGCAGGAGACGGGGTCCCTGCTGGACTTCCCCGGCGCCGAGAACCTGCCCGGCAAGGAGGTGGTGCTGGAGCTGCCGTGCGACATCCTGGTGCCGGCGGCGCTGGAGAACCAGATCACGGCGGCTAACGCGCCCCGGGTGCGGGCCCGCATCGTGGCCGAGGCGGCCAACGGCCCCGTTTCGGCCGAGGGGGAGGCGGTCCTCAGGGAGCGGGGGGTGCTGGTCCTGCCCGACCTGTACCTGAACGCCGGGGGGGTGACCGTGTCGTACTTCGAGTGGATCAAGGACCTGTCCCACATGCGGTTCGGCCGCATGGACAAGCGGTTCGACGAGCGGATCCACGGGGAGTTCCTGGACGCGGTGGAGCGGCTGACGGGCCGCCGGTTCGCGCCGGACGAGCGGACGGCCCTGGTCGAGGGCCCGGACGAGGAGCTCCTGGTCAACTCGGGGCTGGAAGAGACCATGGTGTCGGCCTACCACGCGGTGCGGGAGACCCGGAACCGGCTCGGCCCCGGGGCGGACCTGCGCACGGCCGCGTTCGTGGTGGCGATCGAGAAGGTGGCGGTGTCCTACGAGGCCGCGGGGATCTTCCCGTGAGGGTGGCTCACGCGTAGGTGTCCACCTGGGCGCCCGGCACGGGAGGTTCGGGCGTCGCCCGGGCGTCGTCTCCTGCGCCGGTCTCCTCGGCTTCTTCGCCGTCCCGGGTTGGGGCGGTTGCAGCTCCGGCGTCGCTCTGGCGGGTCTGTTCGGCCGCCTCCATCCGGGCCTGGTTCTCGGCGCGGGACGCCTGGGTGGCCACGGCCCGGTCCTGGCCGGACGGGCTGGCCGGCGCAAGGGCGGCGGCCCGGACCTGCTGCATCTTGGCGATGGTGGCCTGGGGATTGCCGGGCACAGCCGAGGTGTCGATGCCCACCTCGCCGCCCACGGCGTACCGCTTGCCGTCGGGCCCGGTCTGGTAGCTGAACGAGGTGCCGCCCCGGATGTACGCGCCCCCGGCGGCCACGTGGGCCGCTTCGTGGGCGCGCACCTCCCGGTCGCGCCGTTTCAGGGACTGGAGCTCGGCCCGGACCTCGGGAGGGAGCTGGTTCGGGTCGTTGCGGGCCCCGCGCACGGCCTGCTGCTGGATGCGGCGGCGGTCGCCGTCCGGCTCCCCGGCGGGTCCGGTGTCCGAGGGGCTGCCCCGGGGATCTCGCCGGCCGGCCGGGTCGGGCTGCGCAGCCAGGCCTGGGCCGGGGGGCTCCGCAGGCCCGGGCCGGGACGGCCACGCCGGGGCGAACAGGGGGGATCCGATCTCCATGTCGATGCGCTCCTGCGGGTACGCATCGGCTCGAAGGGCGGGGTCCTTTAGCCGGCTGTCATGGAGACCTTCAGAAGCATTGCCGCACGACCCCGGGGAAGTGCCCGGTTCCGGCCGGGTGCGAAGGCAGCACCCGATCGCCGCGCGGGGTTGCCCGGCAGCAACACCGTGGGCCCTGGGAAAGCGGTGTGTCAAGCCCTGGCCGCGCACCGAACGTCTTGGTGCGCGGCGAGCCGAGGGGCCGCACCCGGCGCTCCGCCGGGCCCCACTTCGAACAGCCCAATAAAGAGAGAAGCCGGCAAAACTTCCGTTGGTCTCTCTGTCAGGATGCTATTAACCCGGCGACAAAACGGGTGCACTTCAGCGGCAGCGAGGGGCAAGGGGCTTGGTTCCGGCCGTGCGTGAGTGCAGCACCCGACGCACGCTGCCCCCGGCACTCAGCCCGAGTGCCTCATGAACG
>JAJRUI010000141.1 GCA_024277875.1 Deferrisomatales bacterium | reverse complement strand
TTCTCGTGGTTCGCCATGCTGTTCGGTGCGGCCATCGCCGCGGGCATCGTGTTCTGGGGCCCGGCCGAGCCGGCCTACCACTACATGAGCGTGCCGCCGTTCTACGGCGGCGAGGCCAAGACCGCCCAGGCTGCCCAGACCGCCCTGACCTACTCGTTCTTCCACTGGGGGTTGAGCGCTTGGGCGATCTACCTGATGCTCACGGTGCCCCTGGCCCACGCGTGCTACACCAAGGGGTTGCCGTTCCGGTTCTCCAGCGCGTTCTACTACGTGCTGGGCGACCGGATCCACGGGCCCTGGGGCAAGGTGCTCGACATCTTCGCGGTGTTCGCGACCCTGGGGGGCATGGCCACCACCACGGGCCTGGTCGCGCTCCAACTGGGCGCGGGGTTCAAGTTCCAGTTCGGTATCGAGATGGGCTCCTGGGGCACCTACGCGGTGATCGCGGTGCTCACCGCGATGTTCTCCCTGGCCGTGTACGTGGGCCTGGAAAAGGGCATCAAGCGGATCGGGGACTGGAACATGTACGTGTTCGCAGCGGTGTGGTTGGTGGTGCTGGTCGCCGGCCCCACCCTGTACTTCGTGGACCTGACCACCAACTCGGTGGGACAGTACCTGCGGGACTTCCTGGCCCTGAGCCTGTACACCGCGCCCGGCGAGGGGCATAACTGGCTGGGCAGCTGGACCGTGTTCTACTGGGCGTGGTGGATGAGCTGGGCGCCGTTCGTGGCGGTGTTCATCGCCCGCATCTCCAAGGGACGCACCATCCGCCAGACCGTGGCCGCCACCCTGATCCTGCCGACCGTTGCCGACTTTTTGTGGTACGGCGTGGTGGGCGGCGCCGGGATCCACTACGACGTGACCGCGACCCTGAGCGAGCACGGCGTGGAGAGCGCGATCTTCGCGATCGCCCAGAACCTGCCGATGACCTCGGTGCTGGTGGTCGCGATCATCTTCCTGATCGCCACGTTCTTCCTGACCAGCGCCAACTCGGCCGCCCTGGCCCTGGCCATGTTCGTGTCCGGCAAGGAGAACCCGAGCCGGAACCTGCGGCTGTTCTGGGGGATCGCCCTGGGCGCGGTGGCCGCGGTGCTGGCCGGGACCGGCAGCCTCAAGGCGATCCAGACCGCGTCGATCGCCACCGCGTTTCCGCTGATGTTCCTGCTGCTGGCGGTGGCAGTGGGCACGTTTCGGGGGCTCAGCCGGTACCGGGCCGAGCAGGCAGCGGCCGTGGCCGACCCGCCCCGCAAGGCCGCCTGACCGGAAGGTCGACGCGCAACCGGCCCCTTCCACGCCCCCTGCGAGCCGGCCCGGCCGCCACCGCGAGGAGACCGCCCGTGAAGCTCACGAAGCTCCTGGACCGGAACCTGGACGAGAAGGTGTTCCTGTGGTCGTGCGCCCTGACCATGCCGTTCCTGGCGGCCGGGGCGGTGTTCCCCGACGGCACCGCACGGGCCGCGTCCGCCGTGCTCGGCCACCTGACCAGCCGGTGGGACTGGCTGTACCTGGGCAGCGTGAGCCTGTTCCTGGCGGCGGCCGTGGCGATCGCCTTGTCCCCCCTCGGCCGGATCCGCCTCGGCCGAGACGGGGAGCGGCCCGAGTTCCGGCGCATCAGCTGGTTCGCGATGCTGTTCAGCGCCGGCATGGGGATCGGCCTGGTGTTCTGGTCGGTGGCCGAGCCCATGACCCACTTCACCAGCCCCCCGGCCGGCCAGGCCGGCAGCCCCGAGGCGGCCCGGCTCGCGTTCGAGATCTTTTTCTTCCACTGGGGGTTGCACGCATGGGGCACGTACGTGGTGGTCGGCCTGGCCATGGCCCTGTCCCAGTACCGCAAGGGACGGCCCGCCCTGGTCTCGAGCTGCCTGGTCCCCCTGCTCGGGGAGCGGTTCGCCCGGGGCGGCGGCGGCCGCACCATCGACGTGCTCGCGATCTGGGCGACCGTCATGGGGGTGGTGACCTCCCTGGGCCTCGGCACCCTCCAGGTGGCCAGCGGGCTCAACGCGTCCGTGGGAACGCCCCGGGGCGGCGCGGTCAACGTGGTCGTGATCGCGGGGATCACCTGCCTGTTCCTCGTCTCGGCCGTCACCGGGATCAAGCGGGGCATCAAGCTGCTGTCCCTGCTCAACGTGGGGTTGATGGTGTTCGTGCTGGCCTACTTCGCCGGCCTGGGCCCGACCCGGTACATCGTGGAGACGTTCGTGGCGTCCCTGGGCCGGTACCTGGCGGACCTGCCCGGGCTGTCGACCAGCCGGGAGCTGTTCGGCAACCGGGACTGGACCCGGGGGTGGACCGTGTTCTACTGGGCGTGGTGGATCGCGTGGGCTCCGTTCGTGGGGGCGTTCATCGCCCGGATCTCCCGGGGCCGGTCGGTGCGGGAGTTCATCGGCGTAGTGCTCGTGCTGCCGGCGCTGTTCAGCTTCCTGTTCGCGTCCTGCCTGGGCGGCACCGCGGTGTACCAGGACCTGTTCCGGGGCGGTGCGATCGGCGCGCTCGTCGCGACCAACCTCGAGGGCGCCCTGTTCGAGACCCTCCGGCACCTGCCCGGGTTCACCGCCCTGGCAGTGGTGGCCAACGTGCTGATCATCTCGTTCTTCGTGACCTCGGCCGACTCGGCCACCTACGTGATCAGCTCCCTGTCCACCGGCGGCAGCGCGCGCCCGGACCGGCGGCTGGTTGTGTTCTTGGGGTGTGGCCTCGGGGCAACGGCTGCCGTGCTCCTGACCGCGGGCGGTCTCAAGGCCCTGCAGACCGCGTCCATCGTGGGCTCGTTCCCGTTCGTCGCCGTGATGTGGCTGCTCCTGGCGGCGACCGTGCGGGAACTCGTGGCGGAGCACCGGGCGGCACGGGCCGGGTGCGCCGCGGCCAGCCCGGCGCCCCCGGCCTGATCCGGGCCCCGGTCACCGCCGGAAGTCCTCCCGTCGCAGGCCGTACTTGCGCAGCTTGTAGTGCAGCAGCTGGCGGGACACCCCCAGCAGCGACGCGGCCCGGGACACGTTGCCGCCGGTATGGGTCATGGCGTCCTCGATGCGGCTGCGCTCGGCGTCGGCTTGCTCCCGCCGCAGGTCCGAGGCGGCCCGCTCCGGCTGCCCGCCCCGTTCGGCGCCCCGGCAGAGGTGGGGCGGCAGGTCCCCCAGATCGATGCGGCGGCGGTTACCCACCACGTTCATCGCGCCCTCGATCACGTGCTCGAGCTCCCGCACGTTCCCCGGCCACGGGTGGGACAGGAACAGCCGCTCGACCCGGGGAGTGATCCCGTCCACCCGGCGGCCCATGGACCGGTTGAACTTGGCGATGAACGCGTGGGTCAGGGCCTCGATGTCCTCGGGCCGGTCCCGCAGGGGCGGCAGGTGCAGCAGCACCACCCCCAGCCGGTAGAACAGGTCCTGCCGCAGCCGGCCCCGCTCGATGGCCCCGTGGGGGTCCTCGTTGAGGGAGCTGAGGATCTTGACGTCGATCGTCCGCTCCTCGAGGGACCCGACCCGCCGGAACCGCCGTTCCTGGACCACCCGGAGCAGCTTGGTCTGCAGCCCCACCGGCATCGAGTTGATCTCGTCCAGGAACAGGGTGCCGCCGTCCGCCTTCTCGAACAGGCCCTGCTTGTCCACCGCCCCGGTGAACGCCCCCCTCACCGTCCCGAACAAGATGCCCTCGAGCAGGTTCTCCGGGATCGCGGCGCAGTTGATCGTGACGCACGGGCCGTCCTTGCGGGGCCCGAACTCGTGCATGGCCTGGGCGAACAGCTCCTTGCCCGACCCGGTCTCGCCCACCATCATCACCGGCGACGGGGTCAGGGCCGCCATCTTCGCCGTCTTGACCGCGGTGTTGATCGCGGGACCGCTGCCGATGATGTCGTCGAACACGAACCGGGCGCCCGGCGGCCGGGCCGGCCGGGCCTCGACGCTCCGGGAGCAGATCGAGGTGATGGTCGCCTCCATCAGGTTGTACTCCCGGGTGAAGCACGCCGCGCCCACCAGCCCGGTCTCGCTTAGCAGCGGGAACACGCTGGTGATCGAGTTCGCGGTGCGGCCCAGCCGGGTCTTGTAGATCAGGTGCTGGTTGACCAGGGGCCGTTTCTCGGCCAGGCACCGCATCACCAGGCTGGTGTCCCGGCCGAGCTGGTAGAACTCGGTGATCATCTCCCCGATCGGGGCCTCGTCCACCCCGTCGATCACCGCCTGGGTGTCGTTGTAGAACATGATGCGGCCCCGGTGGTCGGTGAGGATCACCCCCTCGTCCAGCGCCCCGAAGATGTCGAGGTAGTTGACGACGTCTTTCAGGAACCGTTCGTGGTCTCGGTCGGGCACGGCCACCTCGCGGGTCTGGACACGGTGAAACGCGGTGAAAGGATTTTTCCATCCGGAGCAGGCCGGTGTCCAAGAAAAGACGCCTGCCCCGCGCACACCCCCTGGCGCCGGGGACGCCCCGGGTCTAGGATGGGGCCACGAGGAGTCGACCTGTCGATGATCCAGGCCCCACCACCGGGCGCGTCCCTCCTGCGGCACCAGGGGGACGTGGCCACCTTCACGCTAGAGCTTCCCATCGAAACGCCCGGGCGGGCGTACCTGCGCACGAACCTGGCGCGGGCGTCCCGGCACCGACGGGAGGTCGTGGCCCACGTGCACGACGGGCTTCCCGTGCTCTCCCGGGACTGGCACGACCTGCCCATGCGCCGGGCCGGGCCCGGCCGGTTCGAGGTGCGGGTGGCCCTGGCCGAGGTGGGGGTGTTCGAGGCCAAGGCGTTCTTCCTGCCGTCGGCCGGCGCGGGCCCCGTGTGGCCCGGGGGGCCCAACGCCCGGATCAAGGTCGAACCCGCGGACACGGTGTGCGCCAACACGATCTACACGGCGTTCGTGCGGATGTTCCGGCCCGAGCCCCGGCCGGACCCGGACGAGGAGCGATGCGTGGGGGCCCTGGACGCCCGGGGCTACACCGTGATCCCCGCCTCGGGCACGTTCCGGGAGCTGGCCCGGCGCCTGGACCACATCATGGGGGACCTGCGGTGCCGGATCCTCCAGCTCCTGCCGATCCACCCGGTCCCCACCACCTACGCCCGCATGGGGCGGTTCGGCAGCCCGTTTGCAACGCTCGATTTTTTCGACGTGGACCCGGCCCTGGCCGAGTTCGACCGGTGCACCACGCCCCTGGGCCAGTTCCGGGAACTGGTGGACGCGGTGCACCGCAGGGGCGGCAAGCTCCTGCTGGACATCCCCATCAACCACACCGGGTGGGCGTCGTGGCTCCAGATCCACCACCCCCACTGGTTCGCCCGGGACGAGGCCCGCCGCTTCGCCTCGCCCGGCGCCTGGGGCGTGACCTGGGAAGACCTGAGCAAGCTCGACTACGCCCACCAGGAACTGTGGCGGTACATGGGCGGGGTGTTCCTGTACTGGTGCCGCCAGGGCGTGGACGGGTTCCGGTGCGACGCCGGCTACATGGTCCCCGTGCCCGTGTGGGAGTACCTGGTGGCCCGGGTCCGGGAAGAGTTCCCCGGGACCGTGTTCCTTTTGGAGGGGCTCGGCGGCCCGGTGGAGACCACCGAGGCGCTGCTGGGCCGGGCCGGGCTGGACTGGGCGTACTCGGAGCTGTTCCAGAACTACGACCGGGCCCAGATAGAGGGGTACCTGCCGGTGGCCGAGCGCATCGCCACCACCTGCGGGCTCCTGGTGCACTACGCCGAGACCCACGACAACGACCGCCTCGCGGCCACGTCGCCCGGGTTCGCTCGGCTGCGCACCGCGCTCACCGCGCTCCTGAGCCGGCAGGGGGCCTTCGGCATCACCTGCGGGGTGGAGTGGCTGGCCGACGAGAAGATCGACGTCCACGGCGCCTCGGCCCTGCGGTGGGGCGCGCCCGACAACTTGGTCGGCTGGATCGCCCGGCTCCACGCCGTGCTGGAGTCCCACCCGTCGTTCCTCCCGGGGGCCGAGCTCGGGTTCGTCCACCGGGGCCGCACCAACGCCGTGGCAGTGCGGCGCCGGGCCCGGGGCGGGGCCCACCCCCTGCTCGTGGTGGCCAACCTGGACGCCGCCCGGCCCAACCGGGTGGCGTGGGACCCGGAGGCGACCCCGGGCCCCGACCTCTGGGACCTCCTGGACGGAGGGCGGGTCCGGCCGGAGCAGGGGCCAGACGGCGCGTTCCTGGACCTGGGCCCGGGCCAGGTGCGTTGCCTCACCCCGGACCCCGCGGACCTGGAGCGGGTCGAGGCCGTGCTCGGGACGCCCCCGTCCGTCCCGGGGCCCTCCCTGCGCCAGCGGCTGCGGGCCAAGGTGCTGGAGCTCGCCGAGGCGTTTCGCCCGGGGACCGAGCCCCCCGAAGACCTGGACGACCTGGCAGCCCGGCTCCCGGAGGACCCCGCCGGGGTGTGCGCCCGGCTGAGCGGGCGCCCCTGGCCGCCGGTGGCCCGGTGGACTTGGCCCCGGGACGCCCGGCGCCGGGTGATGGTGCCCCCGGGCTCGGCCCTCTTGGTGGAGGCGCCCCACCCGTTCCGGGCCGACCTGAAGGACGGGGACCGGGTCCTGGCCAGGGAGGACGCCGTGCCCGGCCCGGACGGACGGCACCGGGCCGTGCTCGCGCCCCGGCCGCCCCGGGAGGAGCACCGGCCCGTGGGGCTCGCCGTGCGGATCCACGCCCCAGACGGAACCGAGGCGGCGGAAGCCCCCGTTCTGCTCCTGGGCGCCGGCGGGCCCAGGGTCCGCCTCCGGTACGACCGGACGCAGTTGGACCGGCTCCGGCCCTACGCCCTGTGCACCAACGGCCGGGGGGCCATGGCCCAGGTCCGGTCGGGGTGGGGCGAGCTCGACAGCCTGTACGACGCCGTGCTCGCGGGCAACCTGGACCCGGCCCGCCCGGTGGACCGGCACGTGATGCTCACCCGGCTGCGGGGCTGGGTCGTGTACCGGGGGTACAGCCAGGAGCTCGGGCGCGCGTGCACCGCCGGGTTCGCCGTGGAGCCTGACGGCCGGGTGCGGTGGGTGTTCCGGGTGCCGTGCGGCATGGGCCGGCAGGTGGGGCTCGACGCCCGGCTCTCGATGGTCCCCGACGAGAACGCGGTGCACCTGGAGCTCGAACGCCGGCCGGCCGGGGACGACCCCACCGCGCTCCCGGACGGGGAAGCCGTGGAGGTGATCCTGCGGCCGGACGTGGAGGACCGGGTGATCCACGGCCACACCAAGGCCTACGCCGGCCCGGAGAAGGCGTGGCCCGGCGCGGTGCGGGCTGAGCCCGGCGGGTTCGCGTTCGCGCCCGGCCCGGGCCGGACCCTGCGGGTGGCGGCGATCCCCGGGACGTTCACCCCGGAACCCCAGTGGCTCTACGCGGTGGAGCGCCCGTGGGAGGGGGCCCGGGGCATCGACCCGGCGTCGGACCTGTTCAGCCCGGGGTACCTGAGCTTCCGCATGGACGGGGGCGAGCAGGCCCTGGTCCGGGCCGAGATCCGCACCGGCGCCGCGCCCCTGCCCGGGCCCTGCAGGCCCCGCGGCCGCAGGCCGGCCGGGGACACGGTTGCCCTGGGGGCAGCCGTGCGGGCGGCCGTGGAGGACTTCCTGGCGGCCCGGGACGGGTCCCTCACGGTGATCGCCGGCTACCCGTGGTTCCTGGACTGGGGGCGCGACACCCTGATTTTCCTCCGGGGGGCCGTGGCCGCGGGGCTGGTGGAGGAGGCCGCAGAGATCCTCGCGGGGTTCGCCCGGTTCGAGGACCGGGGCACCATCCCCAACATGATCCGCGGGCGCGACACCGGGGACCGGGACACCTCGGACGCGCCCCTGTGGCTCCTGGTGGCGGCCGGGGACCTGGTGGAGGCCGCGGACGAGGGGGTGCTGGATCGGGACTGCGGCGGCCGGCCCCTGCGCCAGGTGCTGTGCTCCGTGGCCGAACACTACCTGTCGGGCACCCCCAACGGGATCCGGGCCGACCCGGACACCGGCCTGGTGTTCAGCCCGGCCCACTTCACCTGGATGGACACGAACCACCCGGCCGGCACCCCCCGGCAGGGGTTCCCGGTGGAGATCCAGGCCCTGTGGCACGCGGGGCTCGGGGTGGTGGCCCGGGCCGACGGGGCGTCCCGGTGGGACGTGCTCCGGGCCAGGGTCCGGGCAGCCGCGGGGGAGCTGTTCCCTGTACCCGGGGACGGCTTCCTGTCGGACTGCCTCCACGCCGGGCCGGGCCAGGGGGCCCGGGAGGCCGAGGCCGACGACCACCTGCGGCCCAACCAGCTCCTGGCCGTGACCCTGGGCCTCGTGGACGGCCCCGAACGGTGCCGGCCGATCTTGGACGCGTGCCAGGAACTCCTGGTTCCCGGAGCGGTCCGGTCCCTGGCCGACCGGCCCGTGCGCCACCCGCTGCCCGTGGAGCACCGGGGCCGGCGCCTCAACGACCCGCACCGGCCCTACCAGGGCCGGTACGAGGGGGACGAGGACACGCGCAGGAAGCCCGCCTACCACAACGGCACGGCGTGGACCTGGCTCTTTCCGAGCTACGCCGAGGCCCTGGTGCGCGCGTTCGGCCACGAGGCGCGGGCCGAAGCCCTGGCGCTCCTGGGCAGCAGCACCCTGGTGGTGGACGCGGGGTGCGCGGGCCACGTGCCCGAGATCCTCGACGGCGACCTGCCCCACGCCCAGCGGGGGTGCGGCGCCCAGGCCTGGGGCGCGTCGGAGCTGTACCGGGTGCTTGCGCTCCTGGGCGCGGAGGGATAGTAGTCGGTGACTGGTGACCAGTGACTCGTGACTGGTGACCGGTAACTGGTGGGCCGGGAGGGAAAGGTTTCGAGCCTCAGGGCCCGGCGCCGCTGTTTTTTCGCCGCCGGCCCCAGGACCGCCGGTCTTTCGTGCCGGTCGCGGCGGCGTCCGCGGCTTTGGCTTTCGTTTGGGTCTTTGGGTTTCTCGTTTTCCGATCAGAACCACCATGAGGGAGGACACGCGACATGGCACGCAAAAAGACGAAGACAGGGCGCCGGAGGGTCCGGTTTGAAATCGCGGCCGGGCCGGGCCACCGGGTGTTCGTGGCCGGCACGTTCAACGGGTGGGACCCCGAGGCCACCCCGCTCAAGGACAGGGACGGCACCGGGCGCTACACCCGGGCCGTGCTGCTCGAGCCCGGCCGGTACGAGTACAAGTTCGTGGTGGACGGGGTGTGGTGCGTGGACCCGGACTGCCCCCGGTGGCTGCCGAACGACCTCGGCACCCTGAACAGCGTGCTCGAGATCTCCTAGCAGGATGCGGAAAAACCCCATCCGTGTAGATTTTTCCGCATCCTGCTAGCCAGCCGTCCCCGACTCCCCCGACAGGCCCGCCTTCGGGCCGGCCTGCCGGGTCCCGGACCCCGGTGGCGGGGTCGCCCACGAGGAGCAACAGCATGGGCCGCGCACGGACCCGCAGGCGAAAGAGAAACCCGAGGATCCTGATCGTCACCCCGGAGATCACGTACCTGCCCGACGGGATGGGGAACCTGTCCAACCGGCTGTCGGCCAAAGCCGGTGGGCTGGCCGACGTGTCGGCGTCCCTGGTGGCGGCCCTGTACGCCCTGGGGGCCGACGTGCACGTAGCCCTGCCCCACTACCGCCGGCTGTTCCACATGGACGTGGGCCACCTGATCAGCCAGGAACTGCGCACGTACCTGAGCAAACTGCCCGAGGACCGGGTGCACCTGGCCGAGGACCGGATCTTCTACTACCGCGACTCGGTGTACAGCGGGTACGAGACCGAGAACCGGCGCCTGGCCCTGGTGTTCCAGCGGGAGGTGATCAACAACATCATCCCGTGGGTCCGGCCCGACTTGGTGCACTGCAACGACTGGATGACCGGGCTCGTGCCGGCCCACGCCCGGCGCCTGGACATCCCGGCCCTGTTCACGGTGCACAACATCCACACCCGGGAGGTGACCCTGGCCGAGATCGA
>JAJRUI010000140.1 GCA_024277875.1 Deferrisomatales bacterium | reverse complement strand
CCCCACCCAGGCCGCCTCCGGGTCGGTGAACACGGCAAAGGGCACGCTCCGCAGATCGAGGGTCTTGCGCGCATCCCCGAACGCGTTCTCCACGGCGAGCTTGCCCTGTTTGGCGGCCACGGTCTCCAGGCACGGCGGGCCTGCCACGTCGCCGGCGGCCCACACGTGGGGAGCGCTGGTGCGGAGGTGCTCGTCCACCCGGACGAACCCGCAGCGGGTCTCGATGCCCGCAGCATCGAGATTCAACTCCTCGACGTTGCCCGTGACGCCGGTGGCCACGAGGATCTCGTCGGCCGTCACGACTTCCTGAGTCCCGCCGTGCTCCAAGAGCATCTGTCGGCCCTGGTGGGTCCGCTCCACTCCGGCAACCTCGACACCCGTGTGCACCCGGACTCCCTCGGCCTCCAGAAACCCTTGGAGCATCCGGGAGATCTCGGGCTCGACGGCCGGAAGGATCCGGTCGGCCGCCTCCACCACGGTGACCTCCACCCCGAACCGGGCGAACATCTGGGCGAACTCCAGGCCCAGGGCCCCTCCGCCCAGCACCGTCAGGGTCCGGGGAAGCCGCTCCAGAGCCAGGGCCTCGCGGTTCGTGAGGAAGCCGGCCTCCTCAAGGCCCGGGATCGGGGGCACCCGGGTGCGGGAACCCGTGGCGATCAGGACGTGTTCCGCCCGGACCTCGCGCTCCCCGACCCGGACGACGTTGGGAGAGACGAACGAGCCCCGGCCCTCGACCCACGTGACGTGCCGGAACCCCTGGAGCCCGACCCGGTAGTTCGTCTCCCGGGCCCCGGCCACCAACCGGTCCTTGTCCTCCATGGCCCGTCGGAGGTCGAAGGCCGGAGTCGTGGAGCCGATGCTTCCGAAGCGGGGGTGGCGCGGGGCGTGGAGGGCACGGGCCGCGGCCAGCAGGTGCTTGGTGGGCATGCACCCCACGTCCACGCAGGTGCCCCCCATGGGAAGCCCCTGGTTCACCAGCAGGGTGCGGATACCCCGGCGGTCGGCCTCGGTGGCCGCCGCGAACCCGGCCGCGCCCCCGCCCAGGATCACGAGGTCGTATGAGTTCGCTGACATTCTTCCCATCCTTTCCGGCCCAGGTTAGGGGCAGTCCGCTGTCCGCTTGATGTCGCACAACTACGTGTGTAGACTTTTGTGTGCCACTCAGCACGGAGGTCCAGCATGCCCACCAACCTGGCCATCGACGACCGACTCCTGGAAGAAGCGCGGAACCTCGGGGGACACAAGACCAAGAAGGCGACCGTGACCGAGGCCCTGGAAGAGTACATCCGTCATCGAAAGCAGCAGCAGATCCTCGAGTTGTTCGGAGAGATCGAGTACGATCCCACGTATGACTACAAGAAACAGAGGAATCGTACGTGAGGGTGCTCGTCGATACGTCGGTGTGGTCGCTCGCGCTGCGTCGAAAGACCTCTGCCGATGATCCACCCGAAGTGCTCGAGTTGGCCGAACTGATCCGGGAACATCGCGTGGAGATGATGGGGCCGGTTCGGCAGGAACTGCTCTCCGGTATACGCTCGAACACCCAGTTCGCAAAGCTCAGAAACCGGCTCCATGCCTTTCCAGACCTCCTCCTTTCACACGAGGACTACGAACTTGCGGCCGAGTTTTTCAATACCTGTCGATCCAAGGGAATATAGGGTTCGAACACGGATTTCCTGATCTGCGCCGTGGCCCACCGGCGGGGGTTAAGCGTGTTCACCACCGACAAGGATTTCGGCTGGTTTCAGCAGCACATCCCCGTTCGCCTGCACCCCGTCCGGTTCCGTTGAGCCCCTACTCACCCGAGTTCCACCGGCCGGCAGGTCATGGCGCCGCCCTCCACCGGGCACACCTTGTGGCAGTGGCAGTCGCCCATGCAGTTGCCGGGGTTCACGACCCGGGCCTTCTTGTCGCCTTTGATCTCCACCATCTCGTAGCACCCTCCCAGGCACACCGCCACGCACTTGCCGCAGCCGATGCACTTCGCAGGGTCCACCTCCTGCACGTACATGGGGACCCAAGGGGTGCCGTCCCGCCGGCGGAACGTGAGGTAGGTTTTCTCGGAGCAGATGCCTCCGGTGCAGCAATCACTCATGGCTCCGCTCCTCCTCGGCCACAGGCGATGCCCGGAACCCCGTGGACTCCACGGCGCGCACCAGGTTCTCCACCGTGGCCCGTGCCGGATCGTAGGTGACGTGGGCCTGTTTCTCCCGGAAGTTCACCCGGGCGTCCCGAACGCCTTTGACCTTTTTCAGGGCCGCCTTCACTGAAAACGTGCACGAGGGGCAGGTCATGCCCTCGATCCGCAGCACGGCCGTGCGGTTCTCGGCACAGGCGGCGGGTTGCGAGGATGCCGCCCACACGCCGAACACGACCAGGAAAAGGAAAGCACCGAATCCGATTGTTCTCATTTCGTCACCTCTCCCTGCGCATCAGCCCATCAACAGGGGCAGGAACCGGGGGAACAGGAACAGGCCGGTGGCCACGAGCGTCGCGATCCACAGCAGCACGCGCTGGATCCGCAGGGACGCCGGCGTGCAGCAGGCTTCTCCTTTCCGGGGCCGCCAGTAGGCCCGGTAGAACCCGTAGCCCAGAAACACCACCATCAGCCCGGCGAACCACGGCCGGTACGGCTCGAGCCTCGCCAGCGCCCCGGCACCGGTCGCCCCCAGGAACACGGCCAGGAGCGGCCCGATGCAGCAGGCCGAGGCCAGCAGCCCGCTCACCACCGCGCCCACAATGCCCAGAACCGTTCCCCGGGCCGACCGCGGGCGGGGCTCTACCGGCAGGGCGCAGGCGTTGTGTTCCTTACGACTCATGGGCACCCTCATCGGGTTGGGGAGGGCCCGGCGCGCCGGGCCCTCCCGCCGCAGCCTACCTCAGGAACACGGCGTGCCAACTCCGGCCGCCCGGAGGGCTGCCTCGTCAATGCCCCTGCCGACGCAGCAGCCCGCGAGTTTCCCGTCCACGGCCACGGCCGGGACCGACTGCACCCCCAGGGCCTTGGCCCGGACGGCCACGGTCGGGTTGTTCATGTCGAGCACCGTGACCTCGCAGTCCGGGCAGGTGAGCGCCCTCACCCGCTCCACCGCCTCCTGGCACACGGGACACCCCGCGCTGAACACCTCTACCTTGCGTTTCGTGCTCATGACTTCACCTCCACGGTTCGTGTTTTCGTTTCGGTTCGCGCCCTCCCTGACCGGCCGGAGCACACGCCGGACAGGTGCCCGACCGCTTGGGCCAGGCGTTCCAGATCGAGGCCCCGATCAGGAAAACGATGCCTGCGTACATCATCCCGTCGTTCTGCAGGCCAAACTTCCCAGCCAGAAGCACCCCGCCCCCCACCACTCCCAAAGCGAACGGGCCGTACCCTCGGCGGGCCCGGGCCCGAAACGCCAGGGCCCACAGGGCCACCGCCAGCCCCGCCAGGGTCAACGGCAGGAGGTAGGGGGTGTAGTTGAACGCGCCCACGCCCAGGGCGCTCAGGAGCCCCGCGTAGGCCGGCCAGCAGGCCGGGCAGGTGAGTTTGGGCAGGAGCGCCACGCCCACGGCAGCAACCGTGGCCAGCACCCCTTTGCGGGCCGTCGGCGTGTTCATTCGTGCTCCTCTCCTTCCTCCATGGCCTCCAGGATCGGGCAGTCGATCGTGGGGCCCCGGCCCCGGCAGGCCGAGGCCAGGTCGGCCAGGGCCCGGCGCATCCGCCCGAGCGTCTCGATCTTCCGGTCGATGTCGGCCGTCTTGGCCAGGGCCCGGGCGCGCACCTCGGCACAACTCTTCCCCGGATCCATCCGTAGCTCCAATAGCTCGGCGATCTCCTTGAGCGTGAACCCCAACTCCTTGGCCCGGCGGATGAACCGGATGCGGGCCACGGTCTCCGGCGGGTAGGACCGGCGGCCGAACATGGGCTTTTCCGGCTGCTCGATCAGGCCCTTGCGCTCGTAGAACCGCACGGTCTCCACGCCCACCCCCGCGGCCCTGGCCACTTGGCCGATGGTCAACCCGGTCCGCCTGTCCTTTTCGGCATCCCCAGGGATCCCCTCTGCTGGTCGGTTCATGGCTGCTCTCCTGACGCCCATGGTTCGACTGAACCCAGCATAGCATCCGTACCATAGTACGGATGCAAGGGCAGGAAGCCGCCGTTCTCGGCATGGACCCTTTCGCACCGTCCTCGCGAGGCCGCCGTGCCCCCTGCGGGAGTTGAGGCGCCGCCGGACCGGAGTAGGATCCCGATGGCGGGGGCGCAATCTCATCGGGGCGGCCATCCTCGCCACCACCGCCTACGTAGGACGGGAGCAGCAGGGCCTGTTGTACCTGTGGGGCCTGCCCGGGTGGGCCCGAATGGTCGTGGCCGTGGTGTTCCTGGACTTCATGTTGTACGTCTGGCACCTGCTCAACCACGAGATGCCGCTCCTGTGGCGGTTCCACCGGGTGCATCACTCGGACGTCAACATGGACGTGTCCACGGCCACCCGGTTCCACCTGGGGGAGCTCACGGTGTCGGCGGCAATCAAGCTGGGGCTGGTGTACTTCCTGGGGGTGCGGCTGTCGGGGCTCTTGGTGTTCGGGACCTTGCTGGTGGCCTCGGCCCAGTTCCAGCACAGCTCGGTGCGGGTGCCGTGGGCCTTGGAGCGCGTGTGGTGGCTCCTGTTCGTCCCGCCTTCCATCGAATGCCGTTCACCCGGCCGGTGCGGTGAGGCCGCGGCAGAGGAAACTCGGTCCTCAGCGCAGCAGCGCCCCGAGCGTTTGGGCACCCGTCCACGCGAGCGGACCGAGGACGGCTTCCACGGGGCGGGCGAGCAGCCCCGTATACAGCCCCACTCCCGCCAGAAACCCCACGAACACGGCCAAATGAAACCGGCTCCCCTCTCCGAGGCGCACGAGCAGGGTGAGGGGGCATCCCCGCCCGAGGGCGTACCCCACCGCCTGCACCACACCGCCGGCCAGGAACAGGGCGCCCGGATACTCGACTCCGTGGCGGTAGCCCGCAAGGTTCACGAGCCCGAACACGGCCACCGCCGCAAGCACCATGAGAGCCCGTTCGGAGCGGCGCTGCCCGAACCAGTCGGTCATCGCTCCGAACACGCAGAACCTCGAGGGCTGCACGATCATACCCAGCACCAGGCCCACCACGAACACGGACCCCAGGATCATCGGGCCCCCCTCCGGCCGGGCCGGGCGAGGAACCACGCCGTGGCCGCGATGCCGGCGATGGTGATCCAACTGCTCAGCATGAGCCCCGGGGTTCCGCTCAGGCCGTGTTTGTTGAGACACCCCCGGGCCACCCACCCACCCACGGCCATGACCGCTCCGCCGGCCAGGCCCCGAAAAAGTTCCCGCGCCGGGAGCCGCCCGCGCCAGATGAGTTCACCCGCGCGCCACGCGCTCGCGGCGGCGCCGACTACGACCCCCAACCCGAACACCAGCATCACCCGCAACCCGGGACTGAGCCTCCCGGCAGCAGCAGCCGCCGCAGCCACCGGAAATCCCCCGGGGAAAATGCCGAACGGCACCTCCAGGCCGACCACCTTTTGTCCTTCCGCCGTCTGTCCCCCCGAGGTAGTGGCCCACCTTCGCGGCCTCGGGCTCACCCACAAGGAACCCCAGCAGGAGAAAGGCTACCTCCAGGGACTGCGCGGGCCCGGCGCACGAAACGATCCGGTCCCAGACCACGACCGGGTCCGAGACGGGTTCGCAACCCCGCGACCGGAGTCGCCCCAGGTTGTCATGGTAACGGCTGAACCGGTAGGTGGTTGCCCGCCCGCCGCGCAGCGATCCGGCCCCGGCGATGGGAAGCACCCCCACGCACCAGGTCGCAATCATTCCACCACGCGCGTGGATCTGCCGGGCGATCCGGTACAGAAAGGGATCGAACGCCTCGTCGAAGCCGTGACTGAAGAACCCGCCGGGTACGGCCAGGGCCGCATACTCCTCCGGATCCACATCCTCCAGATGCCGGCGGGACCGGATCAAGGTGCCGAACCGTCCCCGCACCTCGAGGTGCAGACCGGCACTCAACGCGAACCGAGGTCGGGTGCTCCCGGTACTCCGTCCAACCGCACACCGAGGTTGCAGCGGCGGCCTCCAGGTCCTCGAAGCCCTGGGCGAGGAACAGGAGCACCTTCTTCGTCGGTGTGGGCATCGCTGCCGATCCGCTGCCACGAAAAGCCGTTCGCGTGCTTCGCCGAAGCACCGGTCACCGGCCTCACGTGGCCCCCGGCTCGTGGGGGCCGACGGTTGCCCCTCTGTCGGCAGGCGGGGCCGTCGGGTGGTGGCCCTTCGTCTTGTCGAACAACAGGCGGGTCTGGTGGGCCGTGACGCTCATGGCGATGGCCGCGGTGGCCTCCAACTCCTCGTCGCTGGCCCCACTCTCCCTCGCGACCGCGAGGCTCCAGTCGGTTCAGAGTCCGCAGCCGGCCGACAGCGACGCGGCGAGGAACAGGAGTCCCCGGGTCTTGGGTTCCAAGGCGGGGTTCTCACGCACGGCATCGAAGAACCCCTCGAACTTCTTCATGGGGTTTCTCACTGTCGTCACCTCCGGTTGATCGGGCATCGGCCCGGGCCTGCGGCGCAGGGTCACCACATACAGATCCCTGGGCAGATTGCCCTCCTCCATGCGCTCGATGACCTCCAGATCGTAGCCACGGGCGAGCCGGCGGATCTTCTCCTCGGTGAAAAAGTGCACCACGAACCCGCCCACCTCGTAGATGTCTTCCCGCAAACGGGTGCCGGCGCGGTAGTGCTTGTCGTGATCGCTGCGCACCGTGTACAGCACGGGCCCTCCGGGCCGGACAACCCGGTGGATCTCGGTCAGCGCAAACGCGATCTCGGCCTCGGTGAGTTCCATGCAGAGGAGCATGTGGGCGTAGCACGCGTCGAACGCATCGTCCGGGAACGGGAGCGGGTCTCGCACGTCGTGGATGCGTGCCTCGATCCGACCGGAGAGGCTCCGGGCCCGGGCGGTCTCTTCCAACTCCCGTACGGCGTGCTCGGAGTAGTCCAGGGCCGTGACCCGCAACCCGTTCTCGGCGAATAACAGGGTGTCGCGGCCCTGGCCGAACCCGAGCTCCAGCACGGTGCCTACGCCCTCGGCCCGGAACCTCTCCAGAGCCCTCCGGGCGAACCCGCTCGGCTCCTCGCCGAAAAACGCCGGAGTTCGGGCATACACCTCTGTCCAGTGGCGTTTCTGGTCCTTGGGTGGGCGTTTTCCCATGGCAGGGTCCTTTGATCCTCTGGACCATGCGGCTCACCGGCCGCAGCGGGTGACCAGGACGAAGGGGGCTTCCCCCGGCGGAGCGTCTTGGACTGTGGTCCATCCGAGGGCTTTCAACACCACTTTCTTTTCCTACCGACCCGCATGTCCGCTCACCCGTGGGCGTTCCAGCAACAAACCGTAGTGGTAAGGCGGGATGTCGACCACTCCCGGATGAAACAACTGAAAACCGGCCGCCTCGGCCCAACCCGCACACTGTTCCGGCCGGGGGCGGATTTCCATCGGCGGCCCCCTTGGCGTGGCAGGGTCCGGGCGCCAGTGGATGATGCCGAGACGGCCCCCGGGAGCCAACACCCGAAACGCCTCACGAAGAAGCACCTCGGGCCGCTCGAAGTGGAGAATGTTGAAGAGCATGGCATAACCAACGGCCCCGTCCGGGAGGCCCGTGCCGTGCTCCACGAAGTCGCGCACCCGCACCACCACGTTGGTGAGTCCTTCCGCCCGGCTTCGGTTCAGCGTCCGCTCGGCCATGTCCGGCTCCACGTCCAAGGCAAAGACCCTGCCGGAAATCATGCGTGCCGCTGCCAGCGCGAACGCGCCGTACCCGCATCCGAAATCCACAACGTCCCCGGAGGTCGACGTCAGGCCCAGCGCCCGAAGGACGACCTCGGGGGTGAAAAATCCCTCCCAGACCTCCTGGTCTGGCATTCCGCTCTCGCGGATCTTCATGCGAGACGCCTCCGAAGCAGCCCGGCGGATCGTGCCGGAGGAGCCCCCGAACCCTGTTCGCGCCGACAGGGGAAGGGGCTTCCCCGGCCGAGACGCCGAGGTCCGCGCGGCTCGGGTCTCAGCCCAGCTCCTTTCATCCCAGTGCCTGGGCCAGATCGCCGATCAGGTCCTCCGGGTCTTCCAGCCCGATGGACAGCCGCACCATGCCGTCGGGGATGCCGCGCCTGCGCCGTTCCTCCGGGCTCATGCCGTGGTGGGTCGTGGTGATCGGCTGGGTAACCAGGCTCTCGACCCCTCCCAGGCTGGCCGCGATCGAGAAGATCCGCAGACGATCCACCACGGCTGCGGTGGCCTCGGCGTCGCCGTCGTACACGAAGCTCAGCATCCCACCGAACCCGCGCATCTGGCTGCGGGCGATCCCGTGCCCAGGGAACCCCGGCAGCCCCGGGTAGTTCACCTCGAGAACCTTGGGATGCCGTTCGAGAAACTCGGCCACCTGTTGCGCGGACCGGTTCTGGGCCCGGACCCGGACCGAAAGGGTCCGGATGCTCCTGGCCAGCAGGAAGGCCACCTCGGGCGCCATGATCTGGCCGAGGTTCTTTCGCCACAGGCCGATGGGAGCCAGGAGTTCCGGACTGCCGATCACGAGCCCGCCGGTGAGATCGCTGTGGCCGCCCAGGTATTTGGTGGCGCTGTGGATCACCAGATCGGCTCCGAGAGCGAGCGGATTCTGGTTCACCGGGGACGCGAATGTGTTGTCCACCACCGTGAGAGCCCCCCGTTCCTTGGCCGTCTCGGCGATACCACGGATGTCGAACACCTCGAGGTTCGGGTTTGTGGGGGTCTCGAAGAACACGATCCGGGTGCGCTCTCGAATCGCTTCGGGGAGACGATCCACCTCGCTGCCTAGCAGGAAGGTCGTCTCGATGCCCAGGGTAGGCAGGTTGTCGTTCAACAGCTCGAACGTTCCCCCGTACACGTCGCCGATGCACACGATGTGATCGCCGGCGTTGCAGTGGGCGAGGAACGTGGCGGCCTCGGCCGCCATGCCGGAGGCGAACGCGTAGCACAGGGCACCCCCTTCGAGGTCCGCACACTTTCGCTCCAGGGCCCGGTTCGTTGGGTTCAGGCCGTAACGGGTGTACAGATTGCCGTCCGGGTTGCGGCCCTCCACCACGTCGAGGAGCGCTCGGGTGCTTGGAAAACCGAAGGTGGAGTGGTTGTAGAGGGGAATGTGGATGCCGCCCTGTGGGTCCAGGGGCTCCCCCGCGTGCACGCACCGGGTGGAAAAGCCTCTCGCCCGTCCGTCGGTTCCGGCCATGGTGTATCTCCCCGTCTCAGAAGGGTGGAGTGGAGGCGCGCCCCGAAAGCAAGTTCATCCGGCCAGGTCCCACCCGATCCGGGCGCACGCCGCGAGGATCAGCGTCCCCAGGGCGAACCTCAGGCATCGTACGGGAACCCGGTGGCTCCAGCGGCTGCCGAGCCACGCGCCCGGCGCCACCCCGGCCACCAACGCCAACGCCAGGCCGTAAGGGAGCTGGCCGGTTGCGGCTTTCCCTATGGCGCCGGCCAGGGACGCAAAAAACACGATGACGAGGTTGCTGCCCATGGCCACCCTCAACGGCACGCCCAGAAGCCCCGTCATCGCTGGGATCAGCAGAAACGACCCGCCCTGGCCCACCATGCCCCCCAGCACCCCTACCGCTGCCGCGACCCCGGCGGCCCCGGTCTTGGGGAAGGCGCCGGAACAGTGGCGTCTGACCACATCGGACCGGGCAGGGACGAACAACAGGACCGCCGCGACGAACGCGAGGCCGGCGAACACGGCTAGGAGGAACTGGTGGGAAAAGGCCTTGGACGCAGCCGCCCCGGCCAGGGAGGCGGCAAAGATGACCGCGCTCATCAAGCCGGCCAGGTTGCGGTCAACGGCGCCCCGCCTGCCGTGGATCACGGCCCCGAAGAGGCCCGCGAACAGGGCCTGGGTGATGGTGAGGCCGCTGACCACGTGCATCGACAGGGGCGGCAGCCCCAGTACCGCGGGTACGTACAGGAGAAGCGGGGCCGTGACGATGCCGCCGCCGATCCCGAGGAAGCCTGCCAGGATCCCCCCTGACAGGCCAATTCCCACTACAATGGAGATTATAGCCATGAGAAAAAGATAGAGTGAAAAGGTCAAAAAAACAAACCAGATTGTTTTTGTGGATTCGATCAAATATCTTTATCGAATGGATCTCCGGCGCCTCACCCTGCACCAGCTCCGGGTGTTCCATGCGGTGGCCCGGCACCTTAGTTTCACGCGGGCCGGCGAGGAACTCCTGCTCACCCAGTCGGCGGTGTCGGCCCAGGTTCGCGTGCTCACGGACCTGCTCGGCGTGCCCCTGTTCGAGCAGCGCGGAAGGCGGATCTACCTGACCGACGCGGGTCGCACCCTGCTGGAGCACGCCCGGCGCCTCGACGCCGCTGTGGAGGCGCTGGGTGATGCATTCGACGCCCTCCGCCACGGCACCGGCGGCCGGGTCCGGGTCGGGGCGAGCACGTCCATCGGTACGTACTTCCTCCCTTTTTTGATCGGCGGGTTCAGCGAAAGCCATCCCGGTATCGACGTGGCCCTGGAGATCGAGAACTCGGCCCACGTGCAGGACCGCCTGCTCCGCAGCGAGTTCGACGTGGCCTACGTGGGTGCCCCGGTGACCGCTCCGGGGCTCGTCGCCGAGGCGTTCCTGGAGGACGAGATCCTGTTCGCGTGTGCCCCCGGCCACCCCCTGGCCGCGTCGCCCCGGGTGGAGCCCCAACAGTTGGCCCGCCACAAGCTGTTCGTGCGCGAGCCGGGCTCGGCCACCCGGCGTACCGTGGACGCGTACTTCCGGGATCGCGGGCTGGCGCTTCTCGAGCCGGTTCAGCTCGGGTCGGTGGAAGCGATCAAACAGTCGGTCCTGGCCGGTCTTGGGGTGGCGTACTTCTCCGAACTGACCGTTCGCAAGGAACTTGCCGAAGGGAGTCTGGTGCGGCTCGCCGTACGAGACGCCCGGGTGGTGAGGACGTTTTTCGAGGTGCACCACCAGGACTGCCGCCCTCTCCCGGCGCTGCAACGGTTCACGGAGTTCGCCCGGGTGTACGCGCGGCACGGCTTTGGCCAACTAGGGCGAAACCGGGACGGCTACCCTGTCCGGGGTTGAAGAGTTGACACTTTTCTCGTAGACAAACCCCTCCACCGAAGCGAGGAGGGAAGGCATGGGAAAGCCGTTGGGAATGGGTGTGGTGGCTGGCTCCGAAGTCGAGCGTAGCGAGGCGCAGGAGGT
>JAJRUI010000139.1 GCA_024277875.1 Deferrisomatales bacterium | reverse complement strand
GTGGCGTTCCGGGTGGACGGGGTGGACTACACCGCCCGGGATCTCCTGGCCCGTTCCGGCGGCAACGTCCACAGCCTCAAGGACATCACCACCATCGCCGAGAACGCGTTCCGCGACCTGATCCTCACGCGGTTGTTCATCCAGCGTTACGGCGAGCACGCGGCGTTCGCCCACCGGCGGGCCGCCCTGCTCAAGCAGTACGCGGCCCGCCTGTGGTTCCGGGAGAAGACCGCGGACCTGGACGCCCAGGTCACGGACGCCGAGGTGGACCGGTACCTGGCCGAGCACCAGGACAAGTACGCGCTCCCCGACCGGGCGGACCTCGGGGTGATCTACGTCAAGACCGAGAAGCGGTTGAGGCAGGTGCGGGAGCGCCTCGAGACCGAGGAGTTCGAGACCGTGGCCAGGGGTTGGAGCCAGAACAAGCGCCTGGCCCGGAAGGGCGGCCGGGTCGGGGTGGTGCCCGTGGGCTCGGTCCAGGGCAGGGCCGATCTGGAGTCGGTGGTTCCAGGCACGGTGCTCGACCCCGTGTACATCGACCGGGGCGACAACCCGGGCTACTACATCTTCAAGCTGTACGCGTTCTACCCGGCCGAGCCGGGCACGCGGGAGAACCTGGGGCCAAGGGTGATCGGGGGAGTCCGGTCGATGCTCCTGGCCGAGCGGCGCAAGGAGCGCCTGACCGCCCTGGTGGACCGGGCCATGGCCGGGACCCGGGTCGAGGTGTTGACCGATCTCCTGTGATGGGGCTTCGGGGTGGGGGCTGGCTTCAAACTTTCTTTCACGGAGTGGGGCGATGATGAACAGGGATCAGCGGGTGAAGGGGGTCGTGGCCGTTCTGGCGTTGCTGGTGGTGGGGACGGCCCTGTGGGCGGCCCCGGCCCGGGCAGCGGGCGCGCCCAACTGGATGCCCAACTTCCCGATGCGCATGGGCGCGGCCGGGGTGATGGGCATGTGGATGCCGGTGCCGGGCGCCGCCGAGTACAAGGTGTTTCGCCAGGTGGGCTCGGGCGCGTGGGAACAGATCTACAAGGGCCCCATGAACAACTTCCAGGACCCGGCCGCGCCTGCGGACCAGGACGTGTCCTACAAGGTGGTCGCGGTGGTGGGCGGCGCGGACTCCGACCCGTCGCCCGTGGCCAAACTGGCGGGCCAGAAGCCGGTGGAGCCGCCCAAGAACCTCACGTCCCGTCTCGATCGCAACAACAAGGCCGTGCACCTGCGATGGGGCCTGGCCCAGGGAGCCTCGTTTTACAACGTGTACCGGGCCGATTCACCCGACGCGGCCGGAAACCTCCTGGGCTCGGTGCAGGAGCCCAAACTCACCGACCCCAAGGTGGAGGACGGCAAGACCTACTGGTATTTCGTCACCTCGGTGGGGACGACCGGGCAGGAGTCCAAGCGCGCCGAGCCCCTCGAGGTGGCGGTGAAGTTTCCCAAACTGGCGGTGGTCAAGAAATTCGACTTCAACCCGATCGTGATGAAGCTGGTGACCACGACCCAGGGTGAGGAGTTCGCCGAGTTCAGGAATCCCACGGACATCCTGCTGCTGAACGGCCGGTTGTACGTGGCGTGCGAGGACGGCGTCCAGATCCTCGACCCAGACGGCAGCTACGTGGGCCGGATGCCGCTGGTGCAGGAGCAGGTGGCGGCCGGCGAGTGGAAGCGCCCCTCGCGCATGGGGCGCTCGGACGCAGGCAACATCCTGTTTTCGTTTCTGGGCGAGGCCACCATCCGCGAGATCACCGCGGACGGAGCCGGCCTGGTGCGAGAGATCCAGCCGCCCCAGATGCCGGGCCACCCGTCCGGCCCCGGGCCGGTGGGCGTGGCCGCGGGTCCGGGCGGTACCTTGTGGGTGACCGACGGCAACTACGCCGTGATCGAGGTGTTCCCTGGCGACGCCAAGGGCCCGGTGCCGGCCGACGCGGTGCGGTGGATCGGGTTCCCCCGGGCCACCTCTGAAAAGTACGATCCCAAGAAGCACGGCGACCGGTTCATCGCGCCGTCCCGCATCCGGTTCCTGCCGGAGTTGGGGGGGCAGGTGTTCGTGCAGGAGTCGGGCGAGGGCCGGCTGGCCGCGGTGGACCCGGAGACCGGCAAGAAGGTGTTCACCATCCTGGGCATCGGCGCGGGCCGGAACCAGGTGTCGCTGCTTTCCGACTTCGTCCCGTACGACGAGACCTCGGTGCTGATCGCCGACTCCCTGCGGGGCGAGATCAAGCAGATCAAGGTCACCCAGGAGGGCGACGACACCAACGGCGACTACCTGGCCAACCTGGTGGACGACCCCGACGGCAAGAAGCCCAAGCTCCAGTCCATGCAATCCAACGTGAACGTGCTCCAGTTCGACCCGAAGAAACGCAGGCTCTACGCCCTGTCGGTGCAGGGCAAGGAACTGGCCATCTACGACCTGCCGTGAAGCAGGCGACCGGGGGGGGCGGTTGGCTGTCCGATAGACCGGCAAAAGGAGGAGGTACAGCAAGATCGCTCCGCAGGCCAGGCCGGGCCTGCAACCGTTCGGCAGGGGAGCTACGGCCGACCCCACGCGAGCAGCGGGTTCAACCATGACAAGAGGAGGAAGTGCCGTGAAAACGATCAGGAACCTTCTTGCCGGAGTTGCGGTCGCCGTCCTGGCCACCGCGTCGGCGCAGGCGGCTGTCAACGGCAGCCACCACGACCTCAGCGCCTACCAGAGCGCCACCGAGGTGTGTCTGTACTGCCACGGCGTGCTGGACACCACCGCAGCCACCGGGAACTACGGCGACGTGGGCGAACTGTGCCTGTCCCGGTGCCACAACCAGGCCGGGTACGTGAGCACCCAGGACGTGGTGCCCCAGCGCGCCGCGAGTATTGCAGAGGACGGCACGGCGATCGCCACGGTCTACACCGTGGACGCGGTGAACGTGACCAACGGGTTCGCCCACGGCCTGAACCCGGCGGACCTGCTGGAGTCCACCACCGGCGCCCAGGTCACGTTCGACGCCACGGGGCAGGCCCTGCCCTACGGCACGGCCGCGAGCATCCAGTGCACCAGCTGCCACAACGTGCACGACAACACGAACACCCCGTTCCTCCAGGCCGACCTGTTCACCGGCGGGCCGGGCGGCAACACGAGCTTCTGCGAGGCCTGCCACACCGACCGGGGCAACAGCTGGGCGGGCAGCGAGGCCGCGCCCAGCGGGGAGCACCCGGTGAACTTCGCCCTGATCCTCGGGGACGTGGGCACCTCCCAGACCAACCGGACGAACGGCGAGCGCTACGGCCGGTACATCAACCTGGACGGCGACATCTTCGACGTGGCCAGCGCCAACGGCGCCGCCCTGGACGCCCCGGCCAACCACTACACGCCCGGCGGCAAGGTGAGCGGGTTCGGCAACGCCGCGGGCGGCGAGACGTTCGGGTGCTACACCTGCCACGCCGTGCACGTGGACGCAAACGGTGCGGCCTGGACCGCGCCCAACCTGATCCTCCGGGACGCGGTGAGCGCCGACGGCACCTGGAACCCGATCTGCGTGGGCTGCCACGGCGACGAGGCCACGGGCGTGGACGACCCGAACCCGGGCCTCCAGGCCAGCCTGTACTACCACCCGGCGGGCAGCGCGGCCAACGCGGCGACCGCCAGCTCGGGCAACATCTACACCTACCAGGCGAGCACCGGAAACTTCAGCTTCGACGTGGATCTGACCGCGATCAACACCGCCTCGTCCGCCGGCCAGAACGGTATCTCCGACACGGTGGTGGGCATCGACGGGACGACCGGCAAGCCCCGGTGCGGGTCGTGCCACGACGTGCACGGCGGCATCGACAACTCCATGGTCCTGGTGGACCTCGACGGCACCCGGGACGGCTCGTTCACCGGCAAGGTGTGCGACGCCTGCCACACCGGCATCGGCCTTCCCGACGTGGCCGACAACAGCGGCAACGCGGGTGAACCGGCCGACAGCCACCACCGCACCACCACGGCCGACTGGTCCGGTTCGTCCATCTCCGACGGCGCGGGCGAGGACACCCTGCTCCTCGACGGCGCCAACGCGGCGTCGTGGCTCACCGGGGCCGACCACGCCAATGGTCTCGGGTGCGCCGACTGCCACGTGTTCCCGACCGGCGGCGGCTCCACCCACAGCACGGCTCACAACTGGTAAGGAGGATGGGGACCATGAAAACCAAACAGGTACTTGCGGTGCTCTGCGCGTCGCTCCTGGCGGCGCCCGCCCTGGCCGGGATCAACCCGGCCGACCCGGGGCTCCCGACGGCCGATACGGCCAACAACAGCGGTGCCTCCAGCTACACCGGGTTCACCGCGGCCAACAACCAGGCGTCGGCCATGTGCGTGGACTGCCACAGCGTGCAGCCCAAGGCCGGGGGCTCCCACTACGTGAACGCGTCCAGCACGGGCGGTGCCACCAACTCGGGCGGCTCGGGCATCGACAGCAACGGCGGCATCACCACCCGGGACGACGGCGCGTATTTCAAGATCACGATCTGGACCACCAACACCGCCGGCTCGGAGGGCATCTCCAAGTACGGTGACACGGCCGGTCCCACGAGTTACGTGGTGGACAACACGATCCCCGGCGCCACCACCGCCACCCAGGACGCCACCGCGTCCAACTACGCCGGCTACGACATCATCTGCGAGAGCTGCCACAACATCGTGAACAACGAGGCCGGCGGCAACAACCTCCTGCTCACCCAGCCTGGCAACGAGTGGGAGGACGCGGCCGTGGCCGAGCTGTGCGTGGGGTGCCACGGGTTCATGTACACCACGAACACAGCGAACACCGGAAACGCCAACTACAGCACCACCGGCATCAACGCCAACGAGGTCAGCGGCGGCCACAAGGCCAACAACGAGTACCACTGGGTCAAGGGCATGCCCTACCCCCAGAACCACCACGTGATGACCGGTGACAACATCGACAGCACCCGGGCCGCGGCGCGTCTGCTGTGGACCGACAACGACGTGGTGGGGTACACGGACACCCCGATCAGCAACACCTCGACCGAGGGGACGTACCCCCAGCGGGCCACCTGGGTGAACCTGACCAAGCCTACGGCTGCCACCGACCTGAACTGCACCAACTGCCACGCCCCGGCCCACGGCCAGAACGCCAGCGCGGGCGCGTCGATCCTGCGCAACGCCACCTACACCACCTCGGCCGTCGGTCTCGGGCCGATCGCCCGGATCAGCGACCGGGGCGGGTGGAAGAAGATCGATGACCTCGGGTTCTGCGGACAGTGTCACGAGTAGTCGCAGCCAGGCCGACGAGGCGGGTCGTTCCGGGCGCCAGGCGCGCCCGGAACGACCCGGTTTCTCCCCGCCGGGCTCAAGTCCCCCGGAAACGGGGCCGATCCCGGGGGGAGGCCGGGCGCGCCGGGTGCCCGCGGAAGAGCGATTCCCTTTCAGAACAAGGAGATGGCGCGTATGTAGCTGATTCGCACGGTGTTGCTGGTGTTCCTGGCGCTGGCCGTGGCCGGGGGCGCCTGGGCCGAGGAGGCCAAGGAGCCGAAATACGGGACGAACGTGGGCGACGTGCTCCAGCCCGTGAAGATCAAGACCATGGCCGGCGACGCGTTCGACACGGCCAAACTCGATGGCAAGACCCTGTTCGTGTTCGTGAACTCGATGTGTTCCCTGTGCGCCAAGGAGATGAACGACCTGGCCCGGAACGCCGACAAGTTCGAGAAAATCAAGGTGTACCTGGTGAGCGTGGACCAGAACACCGAGCGGGCCATGCGGGTGTACAAGAAGTACACCAAGCTGTTCGGCCTGCTCCACGACCCTGAGTACGTGTTCGGCGCGGCCGCGGGCCTGTACTCGACGCCGTCCACCCTGATCCTGGACAGGGACGGCACGATCGTGTTCAAGAAGGCGGGCTACCGGCCCGGCGCCATCAACGGGATCCTCGAGGCGCTGTGACCGGGGCGCCGTGCGGCCCGAAGGGGATCCCGCCGGGGTCCCCTTCGTTTTTTTGGGGTTCCGTGGGATACTCTACGGGCCCGGCCGCAACCCGGCGGTCCCGGGCCGGTAGGTGGGAAGTGGAACCGGGTTTCCCCAGGACTGGCGAGGGGTGACGAGGAGGACGAGGCGTGACCGCGAGGGGATGGTTGATCGGCGCGGGCGTCGCGCTGTGGGCGGCGGCGGCCCCGGCCGGGCTCAACCCGGCCGATCCGGGCCTGCCCGACGCCCAGGCGTACGGCACGAGTTATCCGGGCAACGCCGTGTCCGCCCTGTGCATCGACTGCCACACGGCCACGCCCGTGGCAGGCGGGTCCCATTTCGTGGACCACTACGACGGATCGGGGGTGAAGGCAACGGCCAACACCACGTGGGAGAAGCTCGACGCGTGGCCGTCGGGCGGTCTGTCCAAGTTCGGCTCGGCCGCGCCCCCAGACCCGGCGGCCCAGTCCCAGACCGGCACGGCCGGTGAGTTGATCTGCGAGTCGTGCCACAACCTCGTGACCAACGCGGCCGGGGGCAACAACCTGCTCGAGGGCTACCGGCCCGAAGCGGACCCGTCCGCCCTGTGCGAGGGGTGCCACACGGCCCAGGCGGCCGGCCCCCCCGGCCACCACCCGATGACGGACGACGGGGTGGACACCGGCTCGGCCGCGATCCGGTACCCGGCCGCCGCCGGGAGCGGGGTGACCTACCCCGGCGCGAACCAGGTGGCGTGCGCCACCTGCCACGCGCCCCACGCCGCCCAGGCCCAGACCGGTGCCCGGATCCTGCGCCGGGGTCTGAGCGCGGTGACCGCCCTGCCCAACGTGCAGGGCAAGCCCGTGAACGTGAACTACTACGACGACGTGCCGGAGACCGGCGACCTCCAGGGCAACGTGAAGGACTGGTGCGCGGACCACCCGGCCCTCGGGTGCGCCCAGCCGGGGCTGCTTCGCCAGTCGGACCTGTCCGCCCTTCCCGCCACCAGCGCGTATCGGCTGGTGTCCAACCCGGATCCCCTGTGCGACGCGTGCCACGTCTACAACGACTGAGGGCAGAGCAGGGGGCGAGACGTCTCGCCCGGGCGGTCGGGGCTGCGGCGTTGGCGCTGTTGCCGGCGCTGGCCGCCGCCGCGATCAACCCGGCCGACCCGGGTCTGCCCCCGGCCGACGCGTACGGGGAGCGGGGCATCCCGAACAACGGTGCGTCCGCGCTGTGCGTGGAGTGCCACACCGAGAACCCCAAGCCGGGTACCGGCACCCACTTCGTGCTGAACGCGCTGACGGGAGCGCTTCGCCGTACCAACTCGGGCGGGGGGTGGCCCGAGGCCGCCTGGGGCGTGCGCGACGCCGGCGAGTTCTTCAAGATCACCCCGTGGCTCGACGTGGACCGGGGCAACGACGGCTCGTCCAAGTACGGCGACGCGGACACCTGGGAGTCGGTGGTGTACGTGGGGGGCGACCCGGTCGTGGCTGCCGAGGCGGCCCGGCCCGAAACCACCGCCGCGGCCATGGCGGACCTGGAGCTGATCTGCGAGTCGTGCCACAGCCTCCGGGTGAACGTGGAGGGCCGGTACAACCTGCTGGCCAAGGTGACCAGCAGCCCCACCCCGGACGACACCGTCGAAGGCGGTACCGCGCCCCTGTGCGTGGGGTGCCACGGGTTCCTGTACCAGGACGACGGCGGCGCGGCCAATAGCCTGCACGCCAACTGGAACGACCCCCGCAACCTCAGCCTGGCCGCGGGCCGCCGCCGTGGCAACAACGAGCGCCACTACATCTCGGGCAAGCCGTACCCCCGCAACCACCACGTGACCACCGGCGACGCCATCGACCTCCCCCTGGCCGAGGCCGGCCTTCTGCTCCGGGACGTGGCGGTGCTGAGCCCCGGCATGGTGAGCCGGCCGATCCGCACCGACTCACGCAAGGGAACGATGCCGATCCGGCCCACGGCCCTGTCCCCGATCGTGCTGCCGAGCGACCCGTACAACCTCCACTGCGTCACCTGCCACGCGCCCGGCCACGGCGGGGAGCCATCCATGGGCGCGGCGATCCTGCGGGGGGAGGACCTCCGGGGCCGGGACGGCGGGACCGGCATCGACCGGATCTTCGACGGCAAGGCGTGGGGCCGGTACCTGGACAAGAACTTCTGCGGGAGCTGTCATGAGTGAGGTGTGTGTGTGTGTGGTCCGGGCGCTCCTGGCCGCCGGGGGCCTCCTGGCCCTGGCCGGCGTGGCGGCCGGCGGGGTCGAGGGCACCCACCACGACATGCGCCTGTACAGCCTGCAGGGGGAGCAGAGCGTGTGCGCGTACTGTCACGTGCCCCACCGCGCGGCCACCGACGAGAACCTGCTGGCCCGGGAGGGCGCGTACCAGAGCGAACTCGGCCGGGTCGGGGCGTTCTGCTACACGTGCCACGACGGCACGGTGGTGCCCACCGCCCTCGTGGAGGCGCCGGACGGCACCCTGGGAATCGAGGCCCTCACCCGGTCCCACGGTTTGAGGCTTTCGGAACTGGGCGAGCGCACCGGCGGGCTCGAGACCCTGGCCAACGTCCAGGCCAGTGGTCTCGTTCCCCTGGGGGAGGACGGCTCGCTGCCCGACCGGATGGAGTGCACGGCGTGCCACGACCCCCACAACAACGAGAACCGGCCGTTCCTGAAGCGACCCCTGGAGGAGCTGTGTACCGCGTGCCACTCCGGCCAGGACCGGCAAGGTGACGGCCGGTACACCGCGGTGGCGGACACCGGGACCCGGAACCGGGCCCACCCGGTGGGCATGCCCGTCGTCTGGTCGGGCAACGACCGGACGCGGCCCGACCAGGTCGAACCCGAGATGACGTTCAACGGGGTGGACCCGGCGCTGCGGGTGCCGGGTCTCGCCCGATCGGAACTGGGCGATCCGGACCGGCACTGGCAGACCGGCGGCCACCTGTCGGACTTCGGCACCGACCCCGGGGCCGGGCAGGTGACCTGCTCCACCTGCCACAGCGCCCACAGCGTGGGGGAGAACCTGCTGGTGCTTCCCGTGGCCGACCGGGAACAGGGCACGGCCCCCCTGTGCGCCGGGTGCCACGGCCGGCCGGAAAACCCCCAGAACCCCGGGGGGACCCCGTACTACCACCCGGTGCTGGACGAGTCGGTGCCCCCGTACGAGACCTCCACCGTTCCCCACCGCCCGTTGGCCGTGGCCGTGCCCGAGGCGTGGCCCGTGGCCAACCGGGGTTCCCTGCTGTGCACCACCTGCCACCGGGCCCACCGCGGCCGGCCGGGTGCCAAGTGCCTGAGGGAGAACCCGGTGGGCGGCCCCACCCTGTGCGACGCGTGCCACCTTGCCGACGACGACCTGGTGGAGGCCGACCAGGAGAACGCCCACCACGTGACCACCACCCGGGACGCGTCCGGGATCCTGGGGGGGCGGGAGCTGTCCTGGGCCGGGGGCAGCGGATCGCCCGGTGACCTGGCCGACGGGCTCACCTGCCCGGACTGCCACACCGAGCTGGCCAAGAGTGCGCATAATTGGTGACTCGTGACCAGTGATCAGTGATCGTGTGAGGGAGGTGGCGTTGCTTTGTAAGGCGACCGGGGTGCGGAAGTCCTTTTTGCTCGTCGTGGCGGTGTGGCTGGCCGTGGCTGCGCCGTTCCCGGCCAGGGGCGCGCCGGGTCTGGCCTGGCAGCCCGGTTTTCCGATGCGCGCGGGCAACCAGGTGCTGCTCATGTGGACCCCCCTGCCCGGCGCCACCCGGTACCGGGTCGAGCGCAGGGACCCGGCCGCCCGGGAGACGAAGCAATGGGTGGTCACCAGCACCCAGCACGTGGATCCCGACGCCCGCCCCGACCGCACCTATCTGTACTCGGTCGCGGTCCTCCGGCCCGACGGCACGGCCGGGCCGTCCACGGAGGCGACCAAGGTGGAGGGGTTCCGCCCCCTGGACGCGCCCCGGTGGGGCGGCCACTACCAGGAAGCCGGCGCCGTGAACCTGGTGTGGGAGGCGGTCGGCGGAGCCGCGTTCTACAACCTGTACCGGGCCGCGAAAGGCGAAGAGCCCGCCCTGCTGGCGTCGGTCCAGGATGTGAAGTACGTGGACGCCGCGGTGAAACCCGGGGCCGCCTACACCTACCGGGTCCGGGCCGTGGGCGCCCTGAGCCAGGAGTCCCCGGACTCCGAACCCCTGGCGGTCGTGGTGGCGGCCCGGGCCGAGGGCCGCCGGGCCGGCGAGACCGCCGTCCAGAGGCGGGAGGTGGCGGTGGTGTCGGTGTTCCAGCAGGACGCCGAGTACCGGCTCCGGGAGCCCACCGACCTGGCCGTCGCTGCCGGCCTGCTGTACGTCACGGACCTGGGGAGCCGCTCGGTCCTGGTGCTGGGCGCCGAGGACGGCGGGTTCGAGGGCAGGATCGCGGAGGAGCCCCCGGACTACGCCGGGCCCTGGGGCATCCCGTGGGGCATCGGGTTCAGGCCCGACGGGGAGGCCCTGGCCGTGACGTTCCTCCGATCCAACCGCGTGCGGGTGTTCACCCCGGCCGGAGACCTGGTGCTGGACGTGGCGATCGCCCGCCCGCCGGGGTTCGAGTCGTGGCCTGGCGTGCCCCAACCCATGGACGTGGCCGTGGGGCCCCGGGGCGACCTGTGGATCACCGAGTACACCTACGGCCAGGTGGTTCACCTGGACGCCAGGGGCCGCGAGGTCGGCCGGGTGGGAGTACCGCGACCGGCCAAGGATGCGGGACCGTTCCGGAGCCCCACCTTCGTGGCCGTGGACCCAGGGTCGGGGGAGGTGTTCGTGGTGGACAGCCTGCTGGCCCGGGTGTTCGTGATCGGTCCGGACGGCGAACTCGTCCGGGACTGGGCCCGCGCAAAGGCCAAAGAGGGAACCCTCAACCTGCCCAAGGGGGTCGGCCTGACCCGGACCGGCGACCTCCTGGTGGTAGACGGCATCCGCTCGAGCCTACAGGCGTTCGGCCCGAACGGCGCGCTGCGCGCGGTGTACCGGTCCCCGGACGACGAGATCCTGGACCTCAGGGGCCTCGTGTCCGTGGCTACCGACCCCCGCACCGGCGCCCTGTACCTGCTGTCCAAGGTGGACAGCGCCGTGTTCCGCCTCCTTCCTCCCTAGGGGGACGTAGGTCCGAAACGACCACAACCGCCCGGCGGGGCGTGTCTCAAGTCGGCACGCGCGCCGCCCCGGACGCGTGGGTTCCCAAGCCGGCCGGGTTCGGAAGTCCCGGAACGCGCGGATCGCCGCCACCCGCTTGACGACCCCGGTCCCCCCTGTTACGTAAGACGAGCGAAATCGTCTTCTATTCACGTCATCACCCCATTCAAGGAGCCCCCTGTGAACACCCAGGACATCGTCGAGAAGATCGCCCAGGACATGGTGGCCGGCGCGGTGCAGCCGTGGAAGGCCGAGAGCGCGGCCCGGGAGGCCGGGGTGCCCGCGCCCGACCACATCCGGGTCGGCGCCCAGGCGCGCCGCGTCTTTCTGGAGGAGAAGAGCGGGGTGCGCCTGCGGCACATCGTGCTCCCCGAGAAGCCGTACTTCACCGAGTACCGGTGCCCGGCGGACGGCAGCGCGTGGACCGTGGCCGCGGACGACACGGACCTCAGGTGCGGCCTGTGCGGTACGGCCCTGGAACTGGCCGGGGGCGCGCCGCCCGTGCACCGGCCCCTGGTGAACAACTACATCGGCGGCGCCGAGGACTACTACAGCTACGCCGGCGAGGTGACGGTGGCCGGGGACGTGGCCAAGACGTTCCAGAACGTGCTGTGCTACGGCACCGGCGTCGGGCACCTGGGCATCAGCGTGGGGTGCTACCAACTCAACCGGTACGGCCCGGTCGAGGTGAAGGTGTCGGACTGGGGGTGTGCCGCCCGGAACCTGGCGTTCGTGTTCGACACCGAGGCCGAGCGGGAGCGGGCACAGGGGCTGATCCGGGAGCACCTGCCCGCGATCCGGGAACTGATGGACACCGGGCACCTGGCCGAGCTGGGCGGCGAGGTGTACGAGGTGGACTTCGTGCTGCGCCAGCACCACGGCGACCGGATCCTCCACTGCGGGTTCTACACCCGGTTCGACCAGTACCGGGGCCACAGCGTCACGTCCCGGGCCACGGGCCAGGCCAAGAACTACATCGACGACCTGTTCGCCCGGGAGAACGTCCGGTGCCGGGTGTCGGTGATCGGGATGGGCCGGGACGGCGACCTGAAGCCGTCCCCCCGCAACCGCCGGGGCCGGTACGTCTCCGCGGTACAGCGGATCCCGGTGGCCGAGTACGAGAGGGCGATCGGCCGGCCGATCGACGACTTCCTGTCGTACCTCGAACTGGACCGCCAGGGCGTGCTCGAGGAACTCGGGTGGCCGGCGTACACCGGCATGGGCGGAGAGATCATCCCGGCGTTCTACCGGGCGATGAAGAACAACCCCAGGCCGTACCTGGTGTCGTGCTTCCAGAAGGTGTTCGCCGAGGTCCGCGGCGGCGACCTGGTGTTCGGGGTGGAACTGCCCAACGTGGAGGTGGGGGTGGTGTCCGGGGCCGAGGGCATCGTGCCGCCGATCGCCCGGGAGGCGATGCGGGTGGCCGGCGTGGCCACGGCCAAGGAGTACGCGGCCGCCCTGGCCGCCCTGACCCTGGGGGGCGAGTACAACTTCGCCACCCTGCACCTGCGCGAGAAGCTGTACACCGGCCGGTGATGGCTGCCGGCCCGGACCCGGCGGGACCTTTCGCCGCGCCCGGGAAGGCCGGGCCGTGGCCGGGCGTGGTGGTGCTCCACGGCACCGACGGCCTCGGGCCCCACCACGGCGCGGTGGTGCGCGAGTTGGCCGGGGCGGGGTTCGCCGCGTGGGCGCCCCGGTGGTTCGGCACGGCCGGCCGGCCGGGGTGGCGCGACCTCGAGCCCGGCGACCTGGACCGGATCTGGCACGGGATCCGCGCCCGGCCCGGGGTGGACCCGGACCGGATCGGCTGGTTGGGGTTCAGCCGGGGCGGCGGCCTGGCCGTGCTGTGCGCGGCCCGGTACCCGGCGAGCCGGGCCGTGGTGAACTTCTTCGGGCTCACCGACTGGGACGCGGGGTACGGCCAGCTCTCGCTCCTGGGGCTCGACCCGGCCGATCCGCTGGGGTTCGTGGCCCGGCTCCGATGCCCGGTGCTGTCCGTGCACGGCGACGCGGACACCGTGGTGCCGGTGGCCGACACCGAGCGGCTCGACGCGGCGTGCCGGCGGTTCGGCAAGGCCCACGAGGTGCGGCGCTACCCCGGGGTGGACCACTCGTTCGTGTGGCCGGGAAACCCTCGGTACGACGCGGCCGCCCACCAGGACGCGTGGAAGCGGGCCGTGGCGTTCCTGGCCCGGCATCTGGGGGCCGGAGCGGGGTTGTGAGCGTTTCGGACCTACGTCCCCCGGAAGGTGCCGCCGCGGCGGGGGTCGCCCGCGCCATGGAGGGCCCCGTCGGGGGTGCGGTGCACCAGGTGCACCCCGCCGAAGAACAGGTCGGGGCCGGGGAAGAGCACGACCCGGCGGGCGCCCAGGTGGTGGAGGAACGCGCCGTTGCCGGGGCGGCCGTGGGCCTCGGCGTTCAGCACGCCGTCCTCGTAGTGGATCCGGGGCGCGGCCACGACGTCTTCGGGCGGCAGGCCCAGGTCCACCAGGCCGGTGACCGCCTGGACCACGGCGCTCCGGATCCGGTTGGCCCCGCCCGTGCCCAGGACGGTGAGCGCGCCGTCCGGCCCCGCCACCAGGGCCGGGCACATCATGGTGGACAGCCGCTCCCCGGCCGGCCACCGGTGGAACCCGTCCGGGAACAGGTCGGCCTCGCCCATCAGGTTGTTCATCATGACGCCGGTGTCCCCCACGAACCGGCCGCACCCCTCCCCGTAGGTGAAGGTCACGGCCGCGGCACCCCCCTCGGCGTCCACCGCGCTCACGTGGGTGGTGGACGGCGGGCCGCCGGGCGCAGGGGCGGGCGCGGCCAGGGGCCGGCCCTCCAGCGCCCGGAACCGCTCGATCCACGGACCGGGCTCGGCCACGGCGCCGGCGCCGGCCCCCGACGCCCGGGCCTCGTCGGCCACGGCCAGGGCCCGGGCCACGGCCAGGACGTGGTCCGGGCCGAACGGGTCGGGCCGGCCCAGGGGGGCCTCCGCGGCGAGCACCCGGAGCATCAGGGCCACCATCCACCCGCCGGCGGCCGGGGGCGGGTTCAGGTACACCCGGTGGCCCCGGTAGCCCACGACCAGGGGCTCGCGCAGCCGGGGCGCGTACGCCTCGAGGTCGCGCCGGGTGATCCGGCCGCCCGCGGCCGGGCCGAACCCGGCTTCCACGGCCGGCCACACCTCGCCGCGGGCGACCCGCTCCCACCCGTCGCGGGCCAGGCGCTCGAGGAACCCGGCCGCCCGGGGCAGCCGGAACAGCCGGCCCGGCTCGGGCACGGCGCCGTGGTCCAGGAACGCGTCGCGCACCTCGGGGGTCTGGCGGAGGATCGGGGCGAGCAGCCGGTAGATCGCCACCTGGAACGGGTCCAGGGGGACGCCGCGCCGGAGCATGCGGCACGCGGGCGCAACGGCGTCGGCCGGGTCGAGCCGGCCCCACCGCTCCAGGGCGCCCAGCAGGCCCGGGATCACGCCGGGCACGGCCGCGGAGCCTGCGCCCACGTGGAACCGCTGGGTGGTGGGGCCGAAGTCCACGTCCACCGGCCGAAAGTCCAGGCCCGCCGGCGGGCCCAGGCCGCGGCCCGGCGCGTCGGCGAAGAACTCCCACGCGTCCACCCGGCCGGTGCGGCCGTCCCGCACCAGCATCGCGCCGCCGCCGGCCAGGCTGGTCAGGACGGGCTCGGTCGCCGCGGTGGCCAGGCACGCGGCCACGGCCGCGTCCACGGCGTTGCCGCCCCGCTCGAACGCCGCCACCCCGGCCCGGGCCGTGCCCGGCGATCCGGCGGCCACCGCGCCCTGCCGGCCCGTCACCCGGCCGCCTCCGCCCGGGCCGGGAACAGGGCGGCCAGCACGTCGGCCAGGGTGTGGAACCGTTCGTGGGCCACGCCCCGCTCGGCCAGGTGCCGGGCCAGCACGTCCCGGGCGAACACCCGGTGGGCCCTGGGCGCGGCGCACAGGTCCGAGTACCCGTCCCCCACGTACACCACGGTGTGGCCCTGCCGGGCCAGGGCCTCGACCCGCTCGGTCTTGCACGTGCCGCACCGGCCGCACCGGGGGTTCAGGTGGGGGGTGTGGATCCGCACGCCGTCCGGGCCGGCGGCCACCCGGTTCGCCCGCACCGGCAGCCGGACCCCTTCGCGGCCCAGCAGGGCCCGGATGTAGAACTCCAGCCCGTCGCTCAGGATCTCCACCGGCCACCCGGCCGCCCGGCACCGGGCCACCAGGGGGGCCAGGGACGGGTCGAGGCGGGTGCGGCCCAGGGCGAACGCGGTCCAGGCGGCCGGATCGCCCCCGATCACCCGGGCCGCGACCCGGTACGCGGCCCGGGACCCGATGCGGCCGTTCTCGTAGTCGTTGTCCACGACCTGCCAGGACGGGTCCCGGGCGAACCGGTGGAGCAGGCCGCCGCCCACGTCGTGGGGCACGGCCGTGCCGTCGAAGTCCAGGACGAGGGCGGGGCGGGTCACCGGCCGAGGCGGCTGGGGTCGAACGGCCCCAGGTCGAGGGGCGAGAACACCACCGACCGGACCCGGGTCGTCCCGGTGTGGCGGCCGCTGGCGTAGTTTTCTTCGACGAACGGCACGAGCACGCCGTCCACCCGGCGGAAGTCCCGGTACCCGGTGCCGAACCCGGTGCGGCCCCGGCCGCCCCGGAGCACGGCCTCGACCCGCTCGACCCGGCGGCTGACCGCGTTGATCCAGTAGGTGAGGTCGAGCTGGCCGGACCACGGCAGGCCCACCAGCCGGTAGTCGTCGGCGCCCACCACCTGGCGTCCCCGGTCCTCGAACCGGCCGCGGTGGGCCGAGAACACCCAGGGGATCGCCGTCCGGAGGAACTGGTACTCCATGGCCGCCAGCGGCAGGCCGGTGACCCGCTGCACCCGGGTCGCGTCACCCCGCCACCCCCGGGCACCGTCGAGGAGCCGCACCTCGGTCACCCCCGGGTACGCGATCTCGACCCGCAGCCGGTCCGGGGCCTGGAAGTCCCGGCGAACCCGGCCGGTGCGGCTCCGGAGCCGGGCGATCACGTCGGCCTCCACCCGGTACGCCCGGGTCGCGGCCACGGCCCGGGGCCCGCCGTAAGTGGCGACCACCCCGTCGAGCAGGGCAGTCAGGTCGTCGCCCGCCCGGACCGGGCCCGCCCACAGCCCGAGCGCGCAGGCCGCGGCTGCGGCCGCGAGCCGCAGCCCGGTCACGGCCCGGCCTCCAGGCCCAGCAGGTGGGCCAGGTTGCCGCCGAGCACGGCGGCGCGCTCGTCCGGCGAGACACCGGCCGCGTCCAGGTCGCCCAGGTAGCGGTCGAGGGCCAGGAGCGGAAAGTCGCTCCCGAACACCAGGCGGCCCGGCCCGGCCGCGTCCAGGAGCGCCCGGTACGCCGCTGGCCGGTACAGGTACGGCCCGGCCGCGGTGTCGTACCACACGTTGCGGAGCACCTCGGGCGCCTCCTTCTTGAGCAGGTGGTACGCGAACAGGCCGCCGCCCCAGTGGGCCAGGATCCACCGGGTGTCCGGGTGCTCCCGCACCAGGGCGTACACCTCGGACGGCTCCATGGGGCTCTTGCCCGGGTACGCGTGGCCCACCGGCTCGTTGGTGTGCAGGAGCAGTGGAACGCTCGCCTCCCGGCACAGGTCGGCTAGGGGCCCCACGGCCGCGCGCACCTCCGGCCCGAGGCCCGCGCCGTAGGTGGCGATCTCCCCCAGGCCCCGGGCCCCGGCCCCCAGGCACCGCTCGGCCTCCCCCACAGCGGCCGCGCCCCGCAGGGGGTTGACGCAGGCCAGCGGGACGATCCGATCCGGAAACCGCCGGGCCGCGTCCAGGGCGTAGTCGTTGCACAGCCGGGTGAGGCCGTCGTCGTTCCAC
>JAJRUI010000138.1 GCA_024277875.1 Deferrisomatales bacterium | reverse complement strand
GAGACCGCGGTCAGCGGGTTGTTGATCTCGTGGGCGATGCCCGCGGCGATCTGGCCCAGGGTCACCAGTTTCTCGTGCTGCTCCAGGGTCTGGGTCAGGGCCCGTTCCCGGGTCACGTCCCGCGCGTAGGACACGGCCGCGTACACCTCGCCGTCCGGGGTCTTCAGTGGGTACGCCCGGAACGCGAACACCCGGTTCCCCCGGCGCAACTCCTGCTCCTGCGCCACCTGCTCCCCGGTGGCGAACACCCCGGGCAGGGGACAGCCTTCGCACGGCTCGTCCCGGCGGTACAGGACCTCGTAGCACCGCCGTCCCACCACCTCCCGGGGGTGCAGGCCCGCGATCCGGGCCAGGGCGCGGTTGGTGCGCAGCACGGTGAACGAGGGGTCCAGGATCGCGATGGTGTCCGGGATCGCGTCGAACGTGTGTTCCCACTCCATCTTGCCCTGGCTCAGGGCCTGGTACAGCCGGCTCCGGTGCAGGGCCTGCCCCGCCTGTCCGGCCAGGGCTTCGAGCAGATCCAGGTGGCGGGGGGAGTGGCCGTGGGCGTCCGGGGCCGTGATCGAGAGCCAGCCCAGGGTCCTGGCAGGGCCCGGCAGGGGGAGGCGGGCGCGGGTCCACCGGCCGATCCGGCTTTCCACGACCTCCCGGGAGCACGGGGCCGCGTCCGGCCGGACCTCGACACGGCTGCCCGGGAACCAGGTCTGCAAGGCTTCCCGCACCAGGTGCGCGATCTGGTCGGGATCCTGGGAGGCGATCAGGGCTTCCTGGACGTGGAGCAGCGCCCGCAACTCCCGGGCCTGGGCTTCCACCTCGTCGTAGAGCGCCCGCAGGTTCTCCTGGCTGGCCTCCAGTTGCTCTGCGTAGGCGGCGAACTGGACCTGGGCGGCGTCGGGAAGGTCGGCAGTTTCCGCAGGCGTGTCCGGTGGCCGGCGTGCCGCCTGGAGCAGCCGGCGCAGCCGGACCCGGAGGATCGGCTGTTCCACCGACACGTCCCACACGTCGTCGGCGCCGGCGCCGAGGGCCGCGCGGGAGGCGGCGTCGCACGGCCCCGTGGTGAGCCACACCACGGGGCGGTCGGCGGCGCCGGCCTTGGCCGTGGCCACCCAGGCGGGGGAGGCGCCGGGGCACCGGGCGTCCACGAGCACCACGTCGCCGCCGGCCGGGGTGTCGGTGGCAGCCAAGGCCGCTTCCATCCCGTCCAGGGCCCGGGCGACCCGTCCCCGGAGGGGGGCATCGACCGAGACCAAGCCGACGAGGAGAGGAGCGCGGCAGGTCATGGGGATAGCCGGCTTCGTTGACGGCCGGCCCGGGGGAAGATAGTCTGGATCGCCCGTTCCGGGGCTGGCGCGCTGTCGGTCATGGATCGTCCGAGGTGGCGAGGGGGGCGACCGGCGGCGCGGTCGTCCGGGATGTGTGCACCGGGGTGGACGGGGGGCTTGGCGCCGACGCTACCCGAGACCATCATCCATAGTAAGGTGTATCGGCACGGATTTCCAGGGACATGACCCTTCCTAGGCCCCCTCCCGGCCCGCCCGGCTCCCGGACCCTTCCGCGGTGGGCCCGGGCTGCCCTGGACCGGCTGGCCGGACCGGCGGAGGGCGTGCCCGAGCCCGGGTCCGGGCCGTACGACCGGCTGTGCTCGGTGCTCTCGGCCAGCCCGGCGGTGGCGTCCTGGGTGGTTCGGGACCCGGGGGTGCTCGCCTCGGTTCTCGACCCCGATCTCGGCCGGGAGCAGACCCCTGCCGGGTGCGCCCGGGCGTTCGGCGGCGAGCCCGGCGGCGATGTCCTGGCCTTTTTCCGGCGTGTCCGGAACCGGGAGCTGGCCCGGATCGTGGCGCGGGAGGTCCTGGGGCTGGCGCCGGTGCCGGTGACCGCCCGGGAGGTCAGCGCGGTGGCCGAGGCGGCCGTGTCCGCTGCCGTGGCTCGGGCCTGCCGGGAGCTGGACGAGCGGTTCGGCCCGTGCCTCGCGGCCGGCGGCGGGGTGAACCCGGTGTGCGTGCTGGGCATGGGCAAGCTGGCCGGCCGGGAACTCAACCTGGCTTCGGACGTGGACCTGCTGTTCCTGTACGGGGCGGCGGACGGGGAGACCGCCGGCGGGCCGGACGGTCGTGTCCCGGCGCCGGACTACTTCGCCCGGCTGGTGCGCCGGGTGGCCGAACTCCTCGGGCGGGTCACGGCCGACGGGTTCGTGTTCCGTGTGGACCTGGACCTCAGGCCCGAGGGCCGCAGCGGGCCCGTGGCCCAGCCCGTGGACAACGCGGTCCTGTACTACCAGTCGTGGGGCCAGACCTGGGAGCGGGCCGTGCTGATGCGGGCCCGGCCGGTGGCCGGCGACCTGGAACTGGGCCGGCGGTTCCTGGAGGAACTCGGGCCGTTCGTGTACCGCCGCAGCCTGGACTACACCACGGTCGAAGACATCAAGGAGATGAAGCTCAGGATCGACGCCGCAGCGGCCCGGCGGCTGGGGGGCGGAGACGACCTGAAGCTCGGCCGGGGCGGCATCCGGGAGGTGGAGTTTTTCGTCCAGACCCTCCAGCTGGTCCACGGCGGGCGGTTCCCCGGCGTGCGCACCCCCAACACCCTGGACGCCCTGGACCGGCTCGCGGCCGAAGGCGTGGTGGGGGCCGGGATTGCCCGGCGGCTCGGCCGGTGCTACCGGTTTCTCCGGCGGGTCGAGCACGCGGTCCAGGCGCTCCACTTCCGGCAGACCCACCGGCTGCCGGCCGAGCCAGAGGAGGTCGCGGCCGTGGCCCGGGCCGTGGGGTTCGGCGACCCGGCTGCCCTGGCGGTCGCCCTGGACGACGTCCGGGCCGCGGTGCAAGGCGAGTACGGCCGCCTGTTCCACGGGGCGGAGCGCGAACGGGCCGGGGTGGACGGCGCCACCCGCGCGCTCCTGGGGCTGAAGCCGGAAGATCCCGGGGCCGAGGCCGCGGTGCGCCGGGCCGGGTTTCGCAACCCCGGCCGGGCCCTGGAGGGCCTCCGGCTGCTCCGGGAGGGGCCGGGCCGGCGCCCGCCGTCCCCGCGGGCCCGGCGGATCCTGGGCCGGGTCGCGCCGTCCCTGCTCCGGGAGGTGGCGGCGAGCCCGGACCCGGACCGCGCGCTGCACCACCTGGGCCGGTTCCTGGCCGCGTCCGGTGCGCGGGCCAGCTACCTGGCCCTGCTCGAGGAGAACCCGGCCACGGCAAAGCTGCTGGTGCGGCTGTTCGGCAGTTCCGACTTCCTGTCCCGGTACCTGGTGGGGCACCCCGAGCTCCTGGACGAACTGGTCCTGGGCGGCGCGGCCGTCTCGGACCCGGGAGGCGACGACCTGGCGGCCGGCTTGGCCGGGGCGCTGGAGCGGGTGCGGGAAGACGACGAGGAGGTGCTCGACACCCTGCGCCGGTTCCGGAACGCCGAGTTCCTCCGGGTGGCCCTGGGCGACCTGTGGGGAGGGCTTCCTCCCGAGGCCGTGGGCGCCCGGCTCACCCGGGTGGCCGAGGCGTGCGTGGAAGGGGCGCTCGCGTTCGCGTGGCGCCGGTCGGCGGAACGGTACGGGGAGCCCCGGGACGCGGCCGGCCGGCCGGCCCGGTTCGCGGTTCTCGGCCTCGGCAAGCTCGGGGGGCGGGAGATCGACTACCACTCGGACCTGGACCTGGTGTTCCTGTATTCCGGGCCGGGTCGCACCGAGGGGCGGGACGGCCGCCAGCTGGACAACGGCGAGTTCTTCGCGCGCCTGGCCCAGCGGCTGATCAGCGCGCTGTCCACCCGGACCCGGGAGGGGGTGGCGTTTTCCATCGACGCCCGGCTGCGGCCTTCGGGCCAGGCCGGCCCCCTGGTCACGCCCCTGGACGCGTTTGCCGCGTACCACCGGGAGGCGTCGGCGGTGTGGGAGCGGCAGGCGTTGTTGCGGCTGCGGCCGGTGGGGGGCGACCCGGAGCTGGGCCGGGAGGCCCGCGCCGTGGTGGACCGCGAGCTGTTTGGCGGACCGCCCGAGGGGGATCCCCGGCCCGAGATCGCGCGGATCCGGGAGCGGATGCAGCGGGAGCTGGCCCGGGAAACCCGGGACCGCGTCGACCTCAAGACCGGGGCGGGCGGTATCGTGGACGTGGAGTTCGCGGTGCAGGCCCTCCAGCTGCTCCACGGGTGGCGTGCCCCCGAAGCGCGCAGCCCGAACACCCTGGAGGCGCTCGGTGCGCTGCGAGCCGAACGCCTCGTGGACGAGGGGCTCGGCCAAGAGCTGGAAGACGGGTACCGGTTCCTCCGCCGGGTCGAGGCCCGGCTCCGGGTGCTGGCCGAGCGGTCCACCGACACCCTGCCGGCGGACCCCGGCCGGCTGGCCGAACTGGCCCGGGGAGTGGGGTACGAGGGGAAAGACCCCGGGCCGGACCTGGCAGCCGCGGTGCGGGCCTGCAAGCGGCGGGTTCGCGCCGCGTACACCGCAGTGATGGAAGGAGTGGGGGCGTGAAAAAACGGGTGTTGGTGGTCGACGACGATGCCGCGACCCGCAGGCTCCTGGTCGAACTGCTCCGGGAGTTCGACGTGGACGTGTACGAGGCCGACCAGGACGAGGATGCGTACCGGAAGTACCTGGAGGCGGGGCCCGACCTGGTGCTGCTGGACGTGCTGCTGCCCCGCCAGGGCGGTGTGGAACTGCTGCGCCGGATCCGGGGGGTTCGCGGCGGGGCGGACGTGCCCGTGCTCGTGATGAGCGCGGTGTACCGGGGTGCCGACATCCGGCGCCAGGTGGTGGACGGTCTGGGGGCCGTGGACTTCCTGAAAAAGCCGTTCAACCTCGCCCAGCTGCGGGACCAGATGGCCCGGTTTCTCGCGGGCGACGAGCCCCAGGACGAAGAACCCCTCCAGCCGTTCGTGTTGCCCGACATGCTCAGCCGGGGCAGCCTGGCCAGCGTGGACTTCCCGGTGGTGCTCCGGGACCTGGCGGCCCACGCCACCACCGCGTGCGTCCACCTGCGCCTGGGCCGGTGCCGCAAGGTGCTGTTCCTCAGGGACGGGCGGGTCGAGTTCGCCCTGTCCAACCGCTTGCCCGAGACCCTGGGCCGGTACCTGTTGTCCCGGGGCCGGATCGACGAGGATGCGTACCGCCGGGGGATCGAGGCCATGTCGTCCACCGGGCAGCGGTTGGGGGAGTATCTCGTGAGCCAGGGGCTGGTCGGGCTGGAGGCGATCGGTGACGCGGTCCGCCAGAACGTCCTGGAAAAGGCCCTGGACGTGTTCTCGTGGACCAGCGGGGACTTCCGGATCGCGGACTACCAGGAGCCGCCAGCGTCCCTGCCCGGCCACCCGTTCGAGGTCCACCGGCTCTTGTGGGACGGGATCCGGGGTCACGTGCCGTTCGACCGGATCTCGTCGGCCCTGTCGCCGTACGGCGACCTGGTCCTGGCCCCCCGCAGGGACCTGTTCGAGCTGGCGTCCGAGGTGTCCCTGGAAAAGGAAGACCTCCAGTTCCTCCGGGTGCTCCGCCGGCTCCGGGGCCAACCCCTGTCCCACGCCCTGGGAAAGGTCCGCGGCGAGGGCGAGGTGCGCATCCTGTACTACCTGCTCCTCCAGCAGTACCTGGGCCTGGCCCGGGCCGGTGCCGAAGGGACGGGGCTCGCCGGCCTGGACCTGCCCGACCGGGAGCGGGTGCGCCGGGCCCGCCGCCAGCTGGAGGCCCTGCGGTCCCGCAACCACTTCCAGGTGCTGGACGTACCCCTGTCCACCACCGACGAGCAGGTACGCCAGGCGTACCTGGAGCGGGCCAAGGAGGTGCACCCGGACATGCTCGCCCCGTCCGACCCCCCTGCCCTCCACCAGATCCACGGCGAACTGTTCCGGCTGATCCAGGCCGCCTACGACGGCATCAAGACGGCCACCCGGCGCAAGGAGTACCTGCGGTTCCTCGAGGAGACCCCGGACGACGCGGCAGCCACGGACAGCGCCCAGGTGCTGGAGGCCGAGGCGCTGTTCCAGCAGGGGCGGCTGATGCTCAACCGCCGGCAGTGGGACGCGGCGGCCGACCTGCTGCGCCAGGCCCTGGATCTGAACCCGGACGAGGGCGAGTACGTGCTGAGCCTGGGCGTCGCCCGGATGCGCCAGGCGGCCGGCGGCCGGACCGGGGCGCTGGAGGACGCGGAAGCGCTGTTCCGGCGGGCCCGGGAGCTGCTGCCGGACGAGGCCGACCCGTGTTACCACCTGGGCCGCGTCCGGGCCCAGATGGGAGACCCGGCCGGCGCCGTGGCCCTGTACCGGGCCGCGGTCAACCGGGACCCCCACCACGTGGACGCCCTGCGGGAGCTGCGGCTCCTGGAGATGCGCGGTTCCGGCCGCAAGAAGGTGCTGGCCGGGCGGAAAGGAAAACGATGAGGAACCGGTGGGTCCGACCGTGGCTGGCCGTGGCGCTGGTGGTGTTGGGGGCGCTGCCGGCCGCGGCCGAGGAGCTGGGCCTGAAGCTGGTGTACCAGTCCGAGGCGGCCGGCGAGATAGACCCCTGCGGGTGAAAGAGCGGCCGGTTCGGGGGTCTGGCCCGAAGAGCCGCTCGCATCCACTCCCTGGCCGGCACGGCCGACGCCCTGGTGTATCTGGACGCCGGGGACCTGTTGTTCAAGGCCCCGTTGCTGCCGGCCGCCGCTGGCCGGCCGGCGGTGCTCGACCGGGCCCGGCTGATCGCCCGGGCCGTTGGCCGGATGGGGCCGGGGGCGGTCAACGTGGGCCGCCTCGACCTGGCGGCCGGGGTGGCGTTCCTGGCGTCGCTCGGGCAAGAGTTCGGGGTGCCGTGGGTGTCCACGAACCTGAAGACGGCGGCCGGGGAGTACCCGTTTCCCCGGTGGCGGGTGGTGACGTGGGGCGGGCTGCGGCTCGGCGTGCTCGGGGTGCTGCCCCCGGCCCCGGGCAGGGACCCGGACGTGGGGATCGCGGTGGACGACCCGGTCGTGGCGGTGCGCGAGGGTCTCGCGGCGCTCGAACGGCTCGGGGTGGACGCCGTGGTGTGCCTGTCGAACCTGGGCCTGGACCGCGAGCGGGCCCTGGCGCGGGAGGTGGCCGGCCTGTGGGTGGTCGTGGGCGGCGGAACCTCCGAGTACCTGGCCACCCCCCGCCGGGAGGGGGACACCCTGATCCTGCACGCCGGCAACCGGGGGCGGTACCTGGGGCTGCTCGAGACCACCCCCGCGTCCGTGGCCGGGTGGAAGGCGCCCCTGGACCTGGCCGAGCGGATCGGGCTGGAGGGCCGCCTGTCCGCGGCCCGGGACGCCCTGGCCCGGATGGGCCCCGGCCGTGAGGGCGACCCCCGCAAACGGGCCGAACTGGAACGGCAGGTGGCGTGGAGCCGGGAGCAGCTGGACCGGCTGGCGAAGGCCACGGTGGTGTTCCGGCACCGGATTCTGGCCCTGGACGCCCCTGGCGGCGAGGACGAAGAGATCGCCCGGTGGGTGCGCGACTGGAAGGGCCGCGTCTCTGCCGCAGTTCCTCCCCGGAGCGCCGGCCGGTCCGCCGCCGTTGCACCGTTGCCCCCGTCGTCTCCGGTGGGCAGGCCGGTGTTCACCGGCTCGGCCCGGTGCCGGGGGTGTCACGAAAGGGCGTACCGGCGGTGGGCGTCCACCCGCCACGCCCGGTCCTACCGGTCCCTGGCCGACAAGCCGGGAGCGCAGGAGTGCGCATCGTGCCACGGCGGGCGGCTCGAACGCGCGGACGGCCTGGTGGTGGAGCCCGTGGTCGGGTGTGAGCTGTGCCACGGCCCGGGGGGGAACCACCGGACGCGGGCCAACATCGTGCGCCGTCCCGGGCCCGACGTCTGTCGCCGGTGCCACCGGGGGGTTCACGACGAGCCGCCGTTCGACCCGCCGGCCGCGTTCCGGGCGATCCGGTGCGACCGGGACGCCGGCCGTTGAGCCGGGGGGCCGCTTCCGGCGCGGGTGGTCGGGCAGCCTACCCCTGTCGCCGGATGCGGGCCACGATGTCGGTGGTGGACCGGCCTTCCACGAACGGCAGGGCCACGACCCGCCCGCCCGAGGCCTCGACCACCTCCCGGCCCACGATCCGGTCCGGCGACCAGTCCCCCCCCTTGACCAGAATGTCGGGCCGCACCGCCCGGATCAGGCCGAGGGGCGTGTCTTCTCCGAACACCGACACGTAGTCCACGCTGCGCAGCCCGGCCAGCACCACGGCCCGATCCCCCTGGGGGCACACCGGCCGGCCGGGGCCCTTGAGCCGGCGGACGCTGGCGTCCGAGTTGAGGCCCACCACGAGCAGGTCCCCCAGGTCCCGGGCCGCCTCCAGGTAGGTCACGTGCCCCGGGTGCAGGAGGTCGAAGCACCCGTTGGTGAACACCACCCGGGCGCCCTCCCGGCGCCGCCGGTCGAGGGTGCGCGCCAGGTCGTCGGCGGTGAGGATCTTGTCGGCGAGGGGCGGTCGGGGCACGGGCGGTCTCCTTATCGGAGGGGGCGGCCGGGCCCGGTCCGCACCACCCACGGGAGCAGGCCCCGGGCCACCAGTGGCGCTGCGGTCTCGGCGCGCAGGGGGGCCTCGGTGAGGAACAGCCGGCCCGTTGCGGCCCGGCCCGGATACAGCAGGGCGGCCAGGTCCGGGTGGTCGAACACCACGCCGCTCACCCGTAGCCGCAGACCGCCCCCCGGCGGCACCTCCACCGTGGTCCGGGTGTGGGGGATCCCCAGGAGGCCCAGCAGGTCGCCGAGCCGGTTCAGGGGGGCGACGTCGGGCGGCCAGCTCACCACGAAGTACCCCCCCCGGCCGAGCAGGGTGGCTGCCCGGGCAGGGGTGGGGGGCGGTACCGCGTACCGGGTGCCCCGGTCCTGGAAGGTCAGCTGTGGCCGGATCCGGTACCGCACGCCCCCACCCAGGGGGAGTTCAATCTCGGGTGCCACCCGGTGCGGAACCCCGAACACGGCCAGCAACCGGCCCGCGCCCGCGGCCGGGTCGGTCATGTCCAGCTCTGCCACGCGCCCGGCCGGGGGGCCGGCCGCGACCTTGGGCAGCCCGGCGCCCAACTGGTGCACGGCGAACCCAGCCCGGCGGGCCTCGGCCACCAGGGCCGGGTCCAGGGCGGCATCCGGGGGGAAGAGCAGGTGGATCGCCCCCTCCCACAGGTCCCGGGGCCGGGCCACCACGGTCCAGCGGGTCTCGGCCAGCAACTCGGCTCCTGCTCCGAGGGCGATCGTCCGGACGCCTTCGGCCAGCTCGTAAAACCCCAGGTGGGGCAGGATCCGGGCGAGGTACGCCTCCACGGCGTCGTCCACGCCGGCCACCACCCGGTAGTCCCACGCGTCCTGGATCCGGGTCCTCAGCGCCGGGGAGAGGCGGCTCCGGGGGTCCAGGAGGACCCGCTTCCCGCCGGGTCCGGTCACCAGGGGGAACTCCCGGGCGTCGAGCCGTACGGTGCGGCCCCGGCCCAGGGGCAGGAACGTCTCGCCCGTCCGGGACACCCGGCAGCCCAAGTCCGCGAGCAGCTCCAGGGCCGAGCGGTGGGCCCCGGGCAACTCGGCGCCGGCCTCGCCGGACGCCTCGTCCGGGCCGGCCAGCCCCTCGGGGATCACGAGCTGCTGGCCCACCAGCAGCCGGTCCGGGTTCTTGCGCAGCCTGGGGTTGGCCGTGACCACCGCGGCCACGGCCCGGCCCATGTCGTCCCGCGCGACACCGTACCGGCGGCGCAGGATCCGCCACAGGCTGTCCCCCGGGCGCACCCGGTAGGTCCTCGGGAGGGGCTCTCGCCGGCCCGCGATCTGCTGCTCCACCTTGAAGGGGATCCGCACCACCTGGCCGGGCACCAGCCGGTCCGGGTCCACCTCCGGGTTCACCTGCCGGAACGCTGCCACGAACGCGGGCAAGGCGTCGGGGTCGATCCGGTAGTCCCGGGACAGGATCTTCCACAGGGTTTCGCCGGCGCGCACGCGCCGGGTCTCGGCGAACACCTTGCCGCCGGGGGTCTGCTGGACGAACAGGGTCTTCTGGAAGTGGAGGCGCGTGCCCTGGGCAGGGGGGGGCTCGGCACCCGGGGCAGGAACCGCTGCCAGGCACAGCAGGAGGACGAGGATCGTCCGGGCCGGGATCACCGGGCCAGGAAGTCGAGGAAGCACGGTCCCCCCAGCCAGAAGTCGTCTTCGAACGGCTGTTCGTTGGACCACGACGCGACCGCCGACAGCTTCTTGGTCGCGTCGGCGGGGTCGTACCCGTACTCCGCCGTGATCTCCACCGCCGCGGCCGAACTGGGCACCTCGATCAGGCCGTCGTCCCCCCCGGCGTCCTCCGCAAAGGTGAACGTACGGGCGAACACGCCCGGGCTGGTCTCGGGCAGGTCCCGGGGGGTCCCCTGGATCTCCACCTGGATCGATCCGGCGCCCGAGGCGGCCAGGTCCACCACCTGGGCCGACAGCGCGGTGCCGTACCCGATGTACTTGCTGTTGTCCAGGGACAACAGCCGGACCATCAGGCCGTTCACCCCCTGGTCCGTGCCGAACCACAGGTTGCCGGCCGGGTCGGCGTACACGGCGTACACGTTCCGGTCGGCGGTGGGGAGTTCGGCGTCGGTCCAGGAGCCCGGCAGATCGCCGGCCGCGTCCATCTGCTGGAACCACGCGCCGCTGCTGGTGGCCACCCACACCACCCCCTGTTCGTCGTCCACTGCGAGGGCCCGCAGGGCGTACGTGCTCCCCGGGCCCGAGAACGGGTACGCGGTGAGGGTGGGGCCGGGGACGTCCGCCTCCCACACGTACTTCCACACGGTGGCGCTGGTCAGGGTGGAGCCGCTCACGTTCCCCCCGAGCACCCACAGGGCGCCGCCAGCGTCGAACGCCAAGTCCACCACCGTGTTGAGCCCGGCCGGCAGGGTCAGCGGCCCGGTGACGGCCGGGTCGCCGCTCGCCACGGTCCACAGCTCGTCCCGGCCGCCGGCACCCGTGGCCGCCGTGGCGAACGCCGCGATGGACGGATCGGTGGGCGGTACGGCCACCCGGAACACCGGCGCGTCCGGGAGCCCGGGCGGCGCGTGGATCTCCTCAAAGACCGGGTTCCGGTCCTCGGTCTTCCACTCCCACAGGCCGCCGGCCGTGGCCGTCCACACCCGGTCCTCCCCGGCCGACGCCACGTCCTCGACCGCGACCGGCTCTTCCTTCGCGCTCTCGTACAGGTCCGAATCGTTGGGCAGGGACAGGCCCGAGGTGCCGAGGATCCGGCCGTACTGGAACCCGGGAGGCGCGAGGAACCCGGCGAAGAAGTGCTCCTCGCCGTCCACGGCTGCGAACGCCACTCCCGTGGCGTTGCTCGACACCAGCCCGTCGGTGGCGTCCAGCGGGAAGAACGGGGCCCGCCGGAGCAGGGAGGCGGGATCGGCCACGGTGCCGCCTCCGGCCGACTGGAGGGCGGTGATGCCTTCCGGGGTGGCCACCCACACCCGGTTGACCTGGTCCGAGGCCAGGGCGTTGACCCGGCCCGTGGCCGGGGGCAGGGCCAGGGCCGTGAACGACCACCGGGGAATCTCGATGTGCTGGTCGTAGGGGGGCGGAGCCGCCGGCACCGAGACGGCGACGGCGAGCCCCGCCAGGGCGGCCGCAGCGCCGAGGACGAGTCTGGACATGGGGAGGGTCTCCTTGTGGCGAAAGGCCTTTATACCACGGCAGTTTTGTTGCCAGCAAGGCGGACCTCGGCCGAAAGCCCTTGATTTCACGGGTGGTTCGTGCTAGCAGTCACGCCCCGATCCGTGTGCGGGGATCCCCCGCCCCAGGCTGCCGGAGGATGACATGACCTGCGACCGTTCCCGAGAGTGGTACGAAAAGGCCCGGATGCTGATCCCCGGCGGGGTGAACAGCCCGGTGCGTGCGTTTCGCGCGGTGGGCCGCGACCCGGTGTTCATCGCCCGGGCCGACGGGGCCCGGCTGTTTGACGTGGACGGCAACGCGTACATCGACTACGTGGGCTCCTGGGGCCCGATGATCCTGGGCCACAACCACCCCCGGGTGCGGGAGGCGCTGCGGGAGGCCCTGGAGGCGGGCACCTCGTTCGGCGCGCCCACCGGCCTCGAGGTCGAGATGGCCCAACTCGTGACCGAGTGCGTGCCCGGGGTCGAGATGGTGCGCATGGTGAACTCGGGAACCGAGGCCACCATGAGCGCGATCCGCCTGGCCCGCGGGTACACGGGCCGGGACAAGATCGTCAAGTGCGAGGGGTGCTACCACGGCCACGAGGACGCCCTGCTCGTGAAGGCCGGATCGGGCGCCACGACGTTAGGCGTGCCCACCAGCCCGGGGGTGCCCGCGGATGTGGCCCGCAACACCCTCACGATCCCGTACAACGACCTGGGCGCGCTCGAGGCGGCTGTCCGGGACAACCCGGACCAGGTCGCGTGCCTGATCGTGGAGCCCGTGCCGGGGAACATGGGGTGCATCCCGCCCGCCCCGGGGTACCTGGAGGGATTGCGGGAGATCACCGCCCGGGAGGGGGTCGTGCTGGTCTTCGACGAGGTGATGAGCGGGTTCCGGGTGGCCCTGGGCGGCGCCCAGGAGCGGTTCGGGGTGACCCCGGACCTCACCACCCTGGGCAAGGTGATCGGCGGCGGCCTGCCCGTGGGCGCCTACGGCGGCCGGCGGGAGATCATGGAGAAGGTGGCCCCGGTGGGGCCGGTGTACCAGGCCGGCACCCTGTCCGGGAACCCCCTGGCCATGACCGCGGGCCTGGCCACCCTGCGGCTGCTCCAGGAGCCCGGGACCTACGAGGCTCTGGAGGAGAAGTCGGCAAGGCTGTGCGACGGGGTGGCCGAGATCTTCGCCCGGCGGGGCGTGCCCGCGTTCCACACCCGGGTCGGCGCGATGTTCTCCACGTTCTTCCAGGAGGGGCCGGTCACCGACTACGCGTCGGCCCTGGAGAGCGACACCGAGCGGTTCGGCCGGTACTTCCGGGGGATGCTCGACCGGGGCGTGAACCTGGCCCCGAGCCAGTTCGAGGCCGGGTTCATGAGCCTCGCGCACACCGACGCGGACATCGACCGGACGTTGGAGTCGGTGGACGGCGCCCTGGCCGCCCTGTGATGCGGCGGGGCAGGGGTTCGCGCCCGTCTGGCTTGACCTTTTTCCGGGCGCCGTGCTATAGAAGGCCGACTTTTTGGGCCGGGTCCGTCCCGGCGCCGCCCGGAGTGGCATGCAGCTCCTCGTCCTGATCCTGAACCAAGAAGAGAAGCTCGAGGAGCTCCTGACCTACTTCCTCGAGGAAGGCGTCACGGGCGCCACCCTTCTCGAGAGCGAAGGCATGGGCCGCTTCCTGAGCCAGGAGGTGCCCATCTTCGCCGGGTTCCGGGATCTTTTCGCCCCCTCGAAACCGTTCAACCGCACGATCCTGTCGGTGGTACCCGACGAGATGGTGGACCGGCTCGGGGAGGGGATCGGCGAGATCCTGGGCGGCTGGGAGGAGCGGGGAGCCGGATTCCTGTTCACGATCCCGGTCGGCAGGGTGTGGCCGGGCCGGTCATGAAGGTGAAGGGCCCGAGCCGCGAGACCCGGCGGCTCGTGACCGAGTTCAGCGCGGGAACCCTGGAACTGGGCGTGTCCGTGGCGGTCGGGGTCGGCATCGGCTACTGGCTCGACTCCGCGCTCGGAACGGCCCCGTGGATGACCCTGTTCTGGCTTCTGTGCGGGACGGTGGCAGGGTTCCGGAGCCTCTTGCGGGTGGTCCGGAAGCTAGAGCGGGCAGAGGCCCGGAAGGATCGAGATGGAAACACCCCCTGACCCCGAGGGGAACCCACTCGAGCCCGGGCAGGAGGAGGCGCCGGGTCCCGAGGTGAGCCTCCGGCGAATCCAGGTGCTCAACCTGGTGCTGGTGGCCGCGGGATCCGTTGCGGGACTCGCCCTCTCCAACCGGTTCGCGCTCGGGGTGTTGACCGGCGGCCTGTTGATGGCAGCCAGCTTCCGGGTGATCGCGGTGGTGATCCGGGCGGTGTTCCTCAAGGGGTCGACGAGCCCGGCCAACATCGGGATCTACTGGCTGAAGTTCACCGGGATGATGCTCCTGGTGGGGTACCTGGTCCTGAAGGTCCGGGTGGACGCGATCGGGCTCCTCCTGGGGCTCTCGGGCATCCTGGTGGCGATCACCGCCGAGGCGGTGTTCACGTTGCTCCGGCGGTAGGCCGGCGGTTTCACGATCTGCACGGCAGACGTTTCGGGAGGCGCGTTTCATGGGCGGTGGACACGACATCTTCTGGAGTTCCCTCATCCCCGGGCTGAACTGGCTGGAACGCCAGTTCATCAACCCGTCCAACGGGGAACCCGGGCTCCACGTGAGCAACGCGATCCTGGTCACGCTGATCATCCTGTGCCTGGCGGTGCTGGCCAAGGGCAAGCTCAAGGACCGGTTCGACAGCGACGACGACCTGGTGCCCGAGGCCCGGCTCACGGTCCGGAACCTGCTGGAGATCATGGTCACCGGGATCATGAAGATCATGGAGGACTCCATGGGGCCGGTGTACCGGCGGTTCCTGCCGCTGGTGGGTGCCCTGGCGTTCTTCATCCTGTTCTCGAACCTGTCCGGCCTGGTGCCCGGGTTCGCGCCGCCCACCGACAACCTCAACACAACCCTGGCCGTGGCCCTGGTGGTGTTCGTGGCGTACAACTTCTACGGGTTCAAGGAACACGGCCTGTCGTACCTGAAGCACTTCATGGGGCCGTTCTGGTGGCTGGCGTGGCTGATGATCCCGATCGAGATCATCTCCCACTTCGCCCGGCCCATGAGCCTGAGCCTTCGTCTGTTCGGAAACATCATGGGCGACCACAAGGTGGGCGCGATCTTCTTCATGCTCGCCCCCCTGGCCGTGCCGGTGTTTACCTCGGTCCTCGGCCTGTTCGTGTCGTTCGTGCAGACGTTCGTTTTCATGCTCCTGACCATGGTGTACATCTCGGGCGCCATCGCCCACGAGGAGCACTAGCCTCCTGCTAGACGGTTACCGAACACCCCACGGGCCGCGGGCCCGTGTTCACCAAAAACCTTTACGAGAGGAGGTGAGTTCCATGCTGAAGCGTATCTTCACCGTCGTGCCCGTTGCGATGATGGCGGTTGCCCTGGCCGGCCCGGCCCTGGCGGCCGAAGCCGCCGCCGGTGGCGAGGGCCTGGCCGTGCGCGGCCTGCTGGCCTTCTCGGCCGGGTTCGCCATCGCGATCGCCGCCGCGTTCGGCTCCCTGGGCCAGTCCAAGGGCCTTGCGGCCGCCCTGGAGGGCATCGCCCGCAACCCCGCAGCCAGCGGCAAGCTGGTCACCCCGATGATCATCGGTCTCGCCATGATCGAGTCCCTGGTCATCTACGCTCTGGTCATCGCGCTGATGATCGTCCTGAAGCTGTAGGTCGACACCCGAGGTCCCAGGGGTCTCTGTCCCTGGAAACCTCGTCATCTCGGAATCCCGTTGAAGGGCAGGGGCCTCGTTCCCCTGCTCTTTTTTCGTGCGCGGCGCTGCCGCCGCCGGCCCTGCCCCTTGACCCGGACATGCGCGCGGAAAGGAAGGGAAAGGGAAGGGAAAGGGACAGGCAAACTATCCACATCCCCGACACCTGTCCTTGCCCCACACACCGCAGACGGTGGGAGAAGGCGGCTTCGGGATCAGCTGCGGCAGCCCGTGGGGTCAGTACAGGACGTTCGAGGTGGAGCGGGAGGGTTGGGGGCGCCGTTTCCGT
>JAJRUI010000007.1 GCA_024277875.1 Deferrisomatales bacterium | reverse complement strand
TCCACGGTGTCGTCCGGGGTCGGGCTGCTGGTGACCTTGGCGAGGATGTTGTAACGGCCTTCCACGTTCAGCCGGATGCTGTGGCACGACTCGCAGATGATCTCCAGGCGTCCCATCGCCGAAGCGCTGCTCTCCAGGCGGCACGCCTCTGCCGCGACCACGGGCTCGCCCCCGGCGTACACCACGGACTCCCACGTCTCGGCATCACCGTACTTGGAAAAGCCTCCGGTCCCCCACTCCTCCTCGATCCACGGGGTGATCTTGAAGAACTCACCGGCCTCCCGGATCCCCCAAGCGGCCTCCGGCCATCCCCCCCCGGAGTGCGTGGTGCGGAGCTCCCCGGTCAGGGCGTTCAGCACGAAGTGGGTGCCGGTCCCGGGTACCGGGCTCTCGGTGTGGCACTCGACGCACATGGCGGACGCCCCGTTGTTGGGGATCCCCTCCTCGCCGTAGGCATCCGCCGCCGGAAGCCCGGGCGAGGCCGGGTTGATCGCCCCCGAAGCCGGGACCCCGAGCCCGATCGAGACAAGGAGCGCAAGAACCGCCCCCCTCCGTCTGCACCCCCGGATCGGCGAGCTCATGGGGGCCTCAGTCGTTGTACACGTGGCACGCGTCGCACAGGGGGTCGGGGTTGGCCACCAGGCGCTTCCCGGCCCCCAGGGCGCCGGTGACGTCCGCCTGGCGGTCGATCCCGGGAACCGCGTCCCCGGTGTCCCACTGCTTCACGTCCCCGCTGGCATCCCCGGTCTCCGGCACGTTGTCGTAGTAGATCACGTTCACCGGCTTTCCCTGGATGCCCGGGATGGCGGTCACGGCGGAGTAGCCCCGCTTCAGGACGCGCGCCCCGGTCTGGACCTGGGCGCCGTGGGGCCGGTGGCACGAGGCGCAGTTCATCGCGTTCGAGGCCGGATAGGTGGCTTCACTCCCGCTTGTGGGGGTGGAACGGACGTGAGATGTGTGGCCGGTGTTCAGGGTGTGGTTGGCCGGGTCGTCGGCGTCCGGGCCGACCGTGTCGCCGGTCAGGGGGTGGTGGGCCGGCGGACCGGAGGCCTGGGCCGTGTGGCACCCCTCGCACAGGGCGGACGGGTCCTCGTTCTCCCGGAACCGCTCGAGCAGGTTGTTTCCGCCTGCCGCGTTGTGCACCACGTTGTGACACGACTCGCAGATGATCTCGCCCGTCTGGCCCGTGACCGACTGGGCCGTGGGGTCCGGGGGGGCGGGGCTCGCGTAGCGGGACAGGTACGGCGCCCCTCCGCTCCACGCGTCGGTCTTTTCGTAGGAGAGATTGCCGGTGGTGCGTACCGCAGAGCCGTCGTAATGGGCCACGAAGTGGGTCCCCGAGTTGGGCTTGGGGTTGGCCGTGTGGCAGTCCACACACATGGCCGATGCCGCGTTTCCGGCGTAGGTGGTGCCGTACGCCGACGCGGTGGGCAGCCCGGGATTGGCCGGATTGATCCCGCCCCAAGCCGGCGCGGCCGCCACCGCCAGCACGACCCAGACCATGCATCCTCGAATCATCGCGACCCCTCCGTCCCCAGGCACAGAGTCACGTCCGCTTTCCCCACGCCGTGATACCCGGCCGGCCTCCCAAAGTTTCGGATCGAACCATAGCAGAGAACCCCCGAACACAGGAAGGGGCCCCGGCGGGGCCCCTTCCTCCGACTTCCGTCGCAGACACTGCTGCTCAGAGCGCTTTCAGGATGGCGTCGATGTCGCCCCGGTACCCGGTCTTCTTGAACAGGATCTTCCCGCCCTTGCCCAAAACCACGGTCCCCGGCGTGGCGAACACCCCGACTGCATTCCCCAACTTGTACTCGGGATCGTACAGCAAGTCGAACAGCTTGGTGTACTTCTCGTACACCTTCATGGCCCGCTCCTTGTTCTGGTCCACGCTCACCAGGTACACCTTCACATTCTTCAGGCTGTCGGCGTTCTTGGCGAGATCGTTCATCTCCTTGGCGCACAGGCCGCAGATCGAGTTCACCAGCACGAACAGGGTTTTTTCTTCTATCTTGCCCGTGTCGAACTCGTCGCCGGCCATGGTCTGGATCTTGACCGGCTTGGCCACGTCGCCCACCTTGGTGCCGTACTTCGGCCCCTCTTCGGCCACGGCCGCCGAGCCCACCGCGATCATCGCCGCCACCCCCACCAACACCTTCAACAGTTTCCGCATGCTTCAACCTCCCGGGTGTCAGGAAAAACAGGGCCCCTGCCCCGCAGGGGCCCTTTGTGGCGCTGCCTGCTACCGATGCGCCCCCACTACTCGTGGCACTGGCCGCAGAAGCTCAGGTCGTCGATCTTCTTCCACCCGTTCCGATCGCTGATCCGCGAGATCGGGCCCAAGGCCGTGGGAGCCGCGGTGTAGGTGGCGTTGCGCAGGATCGACGCGGCCGGGCTGGCGCCCTGGCCGTGGGCCGGGGCGTGGCAGTTGGTGCAGTTCAGGCCGCCGCCCGAGGGCTTGGTGAGGCCGTTCTGCCACGTGGCCCGCTGGGGATAGGTGCCCTGGGTCGAGGTGTTGTCGATCGGATTCTCGGTGTACGACACCACGTCGTTGTCGGTCCACAGCACCATCCGGCTGGCCTGGACCGAATCGATGATATCGCCGGTCATGACGTGGTGGTTCTGGGGCTGGGCCACGCCCTTGACCCAGTGGTACTCGTTGTTGCCCTTGCGGCCGCCGGACACCTCGTTGGTGTTGCGGGTGTCACCCCAGTTAGCAGGCTCGCTGGTAGTCGACTGGTCCGTGAGAGCCGTGTACATGAACCCGTGGCAGCCCACGCACAGCTCGGCCACAGGAGCGTCCTCCCACTCGTTGTTCGGCATGGTGTCGAGCAGATTGTTGCCGCCGGCCTCGTTGTTCACGATGTTGTGGCAGCTCTCGCAGATGATGTCGTAGCCGGCGTAGTTGGACGCGGTGGTGTCCTGGGTGGCGGTGGTGGCGCCCGCAATGGTGTTGTCGGTCACGTAGCTCGCCGGCACCGAGGTGTCGGCGTACTTGGAGATGCCGTCGCTGCCGGTGAAGTCCGTGGCGTTCCACACCGTGATCTTGAAGTAGGCGCCGTCGTCCCGGGGAGTGATGGCCCCGGTACTGTCGATGCCCGAGCCGCCCGAGTTGGTGGCGCCGCCGGTGCTGGTGGCGTTCACGTAGTGGGAGCCCCCGGCCTTGGGCTGCACGGTGTGGCAGTCCACGCACATGGCCGAGGCCTGGTTGTTGGGCGCCGTGAACCCGGTGTAGTTCGAACTGACCGCGTTGTTTGTGGTGTCGGCCGTGGGGAGCCCCGGCGAGGCGGGGTTGATCCCGGCCAGGGCGGGCGCCGCCAGGAGCGACGCGCAGAGCACCGCGAGAACCTGTTTCGTTTTCATGATCCCCATCCTCCTTACCAGTTGTGGGCCGTGCTGTGGGTGTTGCCGCCGGCGGTCGGGAACACGTGGCAGTCCGCGCACCCGAGGCCGTTCTGGTGGTCGGCCGCGGTGAGCCAGGAGGCCGCGTTGGTGCCGTCCAGGTTCAGCACGTCGCCGTCGCCCTCGTCCGTGAACGTGGAGCCGCTCCAGTCGGCCGTGGTGGTGCGGTGGTGGCTGTCGGCCGGCTCACCCGTCTGCCCCGCGTTGTCGGCCACGTCGGGCAGGCCCACGCCGGTGTGGCAGGCGTCGCAGATCTTCCCGGTGAAGCTCCCGTCGCGGGAGTCGTCCAGATCCACCAGGGCCATGGAGTTCGAGATGCCGCCGTGCACGTCGTGGCACGAGCCGCAGCGGGGCTTGCCGGTCGTATTCTCGATGCCCACCACCGTGTCGGAGATGCCGTTCTGACCACTGGAGGCCGCACCGAGGATGGCGCTCAGGTCCACCTGGAACGAGAAATTCCCGGTGCTCGCGGTGTAAAGGAAGACGTTCGAGCCCTGATCCGTGCCGGCGTTCGCGCCCGAGCCCACGGGGTGGTAGTAGCCGGTGGTACCCGGGTCCGGGTCGTCCACGCCGGTGTTGTCCGAGCCGTGGCAGCCCACGCAGATCGGGTTCCAGGTGCCGTCCGAGCTCACGGCCGGCCGGAGGATCAGGTTGGGCTGGGTCGGGCGGTCGCCCACGGGCACGTGCACGCCATGGCAGGTGTAGCACCCGAAGGTCTCGCCGCCCGCCGCGTTGTCCCACCCGCTCACCTTGCCGCCGGGCGTGTAGTGCTGGCCCGGGTTGTTTAGGGCCGTCCCGTTGGCCGTGGCCACGTCGAAGATGTCACCGTCCAGGTTGATGTACCGGCCGTAGCGCTCGGCGTTGGAGCGGTTGCCCGCGCTGGTGCCCACGTTGGCGTTGAGGATCAGGGCGAAGTTCACGGGGTGCTCGCCGTTGGGCACGGCCTCCCCATTGACCCAACTATTGCCCCGGTCGGTGTGGCAGGCCTCGCAGAAGCTCTCCCCGCCCGGGCCGCCGGTGAACAGGTCGGCCTGCAGGAACGGGGTGTACTGGTTGGAGTGCACGTTGTGGCAGGTGGTGCACTCGATCTGACTGGCCGTGCCGTAAGGCAGGGCCTGACCTTCAGCGGCAAAGGTCACCTGGGCGCCCGTGGTGGACACCAGCAGGTCCGCGGGGTTGAGCCCGTGGGCCCCGCTGGCGTTGGTCACGTTCACGGCGTTCACGCTGTACGCCAGCTCCACCAGCGTCCCGTTCTCGTCGATCGTGGCAGCGATTTCCGGCACCACCGTCGCCGTAGTGACGTAGGCGGTCCCGCCACGGTGGCACCGCGACAGGCACAACTCACCCACGTTCCCGTAGTTCCCAGTGGCTGCGGTGGTGTCCGACACGCCGTGGCAGTACAGGCACACCTCGGTGGCGCCCTGGTAGGCGCTGAGATCGTGGTGGCTACCGTTCACCGCCGCGAGCGCCGGGCCGGCGGTCAGGGCGACCGCCGCCAGTGCGGCAAAAAGAATCCTCTTCGTTTTCACGGCACTTCCTCCTCTAGTCATGGTTGAACCCGCGGTTCGCATGGGGTCGGCGTGGTCGCCGCGGCCGTGCGACGCCCCGTGTCGCGTTCGGGTAGCGGGCCCGGCTCAGCCCGCCTGCGGTGGATCCGTCTGGTGGTGCCTCCATCCTCTCGTGCCGGTGGGGCGGAGCGTTGCGCGGCCGCACCCCGGGTCCCCTGCCTCAGGGAATGTCGTAGATGGCCACTTCCTTGCCCTGCACCGACAGCACGTACAACCGGCGGCGCTTCGGGTCATATTGCACGATCGTGGGATTCGCCTTCATCGACTGAAGCTTCGGGTGCTTCCCATTCGGATCGTCGACCAGGTTCGCCAGGTAATCGCCGTTGGTCTCGTCCCCCGGCCCAGTCACCTTGATCAGCTTCACCTCGCCTCTCAACGCATCGACGATCAGAATTGACGAATCATCGTAAGGCCCGAAATCCGACAGTTGCGACACTTGGTTTCGGGCACCTCCGATCCCCAGAATCGTGAACACCTTCTTGCGATCTTTCAGACTTACTGCCGCCAACCGTCCCTCCCCTGATTCGAGAACGAACATCCACTCGGGGAACTGGGGTAGGTACCTCGGCCGGGACGGTGCAATGAACCGGTCTCCGTGCTTCGCGGGATCGTACTTCTCGTCGGACACACGTGGGAACCCCACGCGCTCGGGGGTGGTCGCACCGTCCGGAAACAACTCCAAGAGACCGTAGTTTCCGTCGACCACCCACAAAGTCCGGTCTGGAGACACAGCCATCCCAACCGGCCCGGGCTGGTCTCGCATGCCCGGCATCGGGGGCACGACCACCTTTCGGATCACCGCGTCCCCGGCCGGAGCTATCTCCCGGAGCACCGCTTCCCCAAGGAACGAGAAAAGAAGGTTTCCTTCAGCGGACACTCCCATCATCCAAGGGCGTGCCCACTCACGGCTGCCCACCTTCTCCTGAAGCAGGGGCATCCGCTCCAGGTAGTTGCCGTCGGCGTCGAGCACCTGGACTCCGTCCTGGCAGGCCACGTACAGCCGGCCGTTCAGGAACAGGATATCGCTCGGGTTCTCGAACTCGGCGAACTCCTCTCCCTCGGTGGTCTTCACGAGTTTCATCACGATGGGCTTGAACTCGAACTTCTTCACCTTGGCCGCCTTGGGGAACTTCACCTCCACCTTCAGGGGCTCGCCCCGCTTCGACTCCTGGCCGGTGGTGCTCACCGCGGTGACGAAGTAGTAGTAGGTCTTGCCGTCCTCCACCTTGGGGTCGGTGAGCGTTGGCTCCTGCACCGAGCCCAGGAGCTGCCCGGCGGCGTCCGGGGCGTCGGCCCGGTACACGTTATAGAACGAGGCCCCCTCGGCCAGATTCCAACGAAGACGGACCGCCTTGTTGATGCGGTCAACCCGGAACACCAGGTTCGTGGGCGGCTCGATGGGTTTTTGCCCCTTGAGCACCGCCACGGGCGAGGGGTCGGTCTCGGCCCCACCCACGACCGCCGTCACCTTGTACGCCACGTCCTTGTCCGCAGGTGCGGTGGGGTCCTGGAAGTTGTTCATGGGCCCCTTGTAGATCACCTCCCACTGGCCGTCGCCCACCTTGCGGTACACCTTGTACTCCGCGGCCCCGGGCAGGGGCATCCACATGCCCATCGCGCCCGCCGCGCCGAGGCGCATGGGGAAGTTGGGCATCCAGTTGGGGCCGCGCGCCGCCCACCCATCGCCCGCGACCATCCCCACCGCGAGCCACACCAAGACAGCGACCATCCCCCTCGTCCACCGAGCCTTTTTGATCATCGCGCCACTCCGTACCCAGTAAGGTGGAATGAAAGAACACGCTCCCCAACGCCGTGGGTTCGTCACATGATGCCCGTCAACACCTCGACCCGAACACCGGCCATGGCTTCCTTGACCAGGGCCCCCAGCCGCGCCTTACGTTTTTCGGCCATGACCATGGACCGCACCCCGCCGATCACCTCTTCGCCGAGATTCTGGCGGGTGCCCGGCGCTGCCGGGTAGTGGCGGTACACTTTAAAGATGTAATACCCTGGGTTTTCCCCTTGGCCGATGTACACCGGGTCGAGCACGGTGCCTGCTTTCACCGACGCCAAACCCCCCTGCACATTGCTGACCGGCACGATGCCCACGCGCCCTCCCTTGCTGGCCAGAATCTTGTTCTGGGTCCAGCCCTTGGCCACGACCTCGAAGTCCTCGACCCGAAGCCTCTCCTGAACCTGTTTCAGCCGCTTCTCGGTCTTGACGTAGATCACCCCGAGATCGACCCGTTCGGGCAGGGCGTACTTTTCTTGGTGTTCCGCCAAGTAACGGTCCACCTCCTCGTCGGTCACGGTGAGATCTCGGGTTTTTTCCCGAAACCACAGCCGTACCGCGTAGTGTTTGAGAAGGGCGTTCTTCCGATGCGAGAACGCCTCGTGTTCCCCGAACCGGTCGATGAACAACCGGGTCAGGATCAGGTCACGAAATGCGTTTTCAGCAATCGTCGTGACGTCCTTTAGGCTGTGCACCCGCCCTCCCGAACGGGCCATCAGATCCCGGGCCGTGTAGGCCCGGCCGTCCACCCGGAGCACCACCCGATCCGGATCGTCCACGAACTCCCGGGCATCGGCCTCCCGGATCAACAGTTCCGTGTCCGGCGAGGCGTCAGCGTACTCGAAGGTCTTCTCCCAGCAGTAGTTCTTGGCGTCGGCCCCGACGTAATCGTCCAGCACGCTTTCCGCTTCGGCCCGCCGGACCTCCTCGGCGGTCTTGCGGTCCTTCACCCAGAAGATCGCCGGTCCCAAGCGTTCGTCCACCACCGGGCTGATCTCGCCCACGGCCATCTCGTCGAACAGCATCCGGATGGTCTCGGGGTAGTACCGGTCGTCGGACCGGGCCACGCCACCCACCTGCCCCCCTGCCCGCGCCGTGAGCCCCTGGCTGTACTTCTTGGCAGCCTCCTCGAACGACAGCTCACCATCCACGATACGGCGTCGCACGTCCTCCAGGGCGTCCGGGTCGGCCATGGTGATCTGGTACAGGAACACCAGATCCTCCCGCGCAGGGATCCGCTCCATCACCTTCTCGACGGTCATCCGCTTCCGGGCGGCCGGCATGGCCACGCGGGCGTAGTAGGCGTTGTAGTAGTCGCGGGCTGCCGCCAGGGTGGCGGCCCGCTCCGCGTGGGGGAGGAGCGCTGGGGCCTGTTGCTGCACCAGCCGGAACAGGGCGTGGTTGGTGACGGCCTTCTTCAATGCCTCGGCGTACCGACGGCCGGTCACCTCGTCGCGCTCGAGCCCCATCTCGAAACGCGCCAGGTGCAGCACCTCTTCCCGGTAGATGGGCTCCCCGTCCACCCGGGCCACCACCTCGTCGGAAGCCCCGATGTCCGCCGCCACGGCCGGCTCGTGCCCCATCGCAGCAACCAGCGCGGCCGCGACGAGCCAAACCGCAAACACCCCTATGCGCTTCATTCCACCTCCTCGGGCCAGGCACTGACCTCGAACTTTTCGCAAGGGTGCAATTCCTCTGCCATAATGGACGCTCCCATCAGACAACCATTTTCCTTCTCATTGCAGCGCGTTGTATTCGACAAACCTCTCCGTTTCACTCCACAAATCCTTTGCCGGCGCGAAATCACTCAACCCTCTGTGCGCCAAATCACCAACGCCACCCCCTCGATCAGTGGGGAAGCAGAACCTCCACCTTGGCATCCCGCCCCGCCCGCTTTAGGGCGGCCTGGACGGCGCGCCTCAGCTTCATGGCCCGAGCCTTCTCGAACGCCTCCTCCCTGACCTCTTCGAAGCTTCGGTGTTCCGGGGGCACGATCTCGGTCACCAGGAACAGGTGATATCCGAACTTCGTCTCCACCACCGGGGTCAACTCCCCGGGTTTGGCCGAAAAGCAGGCTTCGGCCACCTGGGGGGGCAGGTCGTCCCGGGTGCGGTATCCGATGAATCCTTGCTGGAGCCGGCTCGCGGGCTCGTCCGAGAACTCCCGGGCCAAAGGCCCGAACCCTTCCCCTTTCTCGTAACGGCGCCGCACCTCTTCGAGCCGAGCCAACGCGGCCTCCTTGCCGCGGCTCGCGGCCGCCAAGATCTGATAGATCTTCCTCTTCTCCGGGTGATCGTACTTCTCGCTCTTGTTCGCCTCGTAATAAGCCCGGGCCTCCTCTTCGGTCACGGTCACGTCGCGGCCGATCACGTTCTCCACATACCAGGAGTTGGCCAACTCCCTGCTGATGATGCGTCGCACGCGCCGCTCGTCCAACCGCCGAGGCGCAGCCTTCCGCTCGAACTCCTCTTTTCCCCCCACCCGCTCCACGAAGGCCTGGAACCGCCGCTCCACTTCCTCGTCGAGGCCCGGGATCTCCTCGCGCATGGCCAGGTCGTAGAGAAGCTCCTGCTCGATCAGGCGCTCCAGGGCCTTCTCCCGCACCATGGCGTTGTCCAGTCCGTGGGCCTCGGACGCTCCCTGGAGCTCGGCCACGGTCTGGGCCAGAGCCCGTTCATACCAGATCTCCCCGATGTCACGCCCATTGATGCGCAGCACCGGTGTATCCGGATCGATCGGCGGCGCCGTTTTGCCCAGCACGGCTTCCTGCGATGGGGGCGTCTGGGCAGCTCGCACGAAACGGCCAAGAGGGAGCAAGCACACCACGGCGAAAGCAACTGTGCAGGCGACGAACCTTCGGGCCATGTTTTGACTCCTCACTCAATCCACAAGAAGGTCCCAAGGGGTATCCGCGAGAAAACCCCTCCGAACCCCCTCCCGGAGATCGAGGTCCATAAGGTCGACCGGGTTGTAGTCGTCGGACAGCACCGGGCCGGAAACGGTTTCGGACCGTGCGGGGACCCGTCGCGCCCAGAATCCCTCCAGGCCCCGGCGTGCGATGGCATGAACCGCCACCCCCTCCAACACGGCGGGGCCCACCGGAGACGGGGGGCCGTCGTACGCTACGATCACCAGGTTTCCGGGGGCGCTTCCAGACGGCCGAAAGGCAGGGTACAGATCCACGTTATCGAACACCTCCAGCAGGGTCCGGACGACCGCCGCGGTCCCCCCCCGCGCCAGATCCAGGCGGCCGTGGAAGTTCAGCGCGAGGACCCCGTTGTCGGACAGGCGGGCCTTGGCGGCGCGAAACGCTTCGACGCTCACCAGGTGTGTGGGGACCCCGTCGCCGTTGAACACGTCAACGAGCACATAATCGTACCGCCTCACCGCTCGGCTCAAATGGACCCGCGCGTCCTCCACGTAAACGGCGCCCTGCGTCCGGAAACTGAAGAACCGTCGCGCGGCATCCAGGACATTGGGGTCGATCTCGACCACGTCGGTCGAGATCCCCCTTGCCTCCAGGAGCCTCGGCACGATGCCTGCACCCAGGCCCAGCACAAGGCAGGCGTTGCCCCCGGGCCGAACCGCAGGGGGGACGAATGCCAAGAGGTAGAGGTACTCGTAGGTGGGCAGACCGGTGGTCCGATCCACCCCCCCCTGGATCAGACCGTCGATCGTGAGCTCCCGGACGACCAGGTCTCGGTAGCGGTAGTCGATGACCCGAACGTCACCGTACAGGCCGCTTCGGGCATGCACCAGGGTCGCCACCGTGCCGGATGGAAGCTGGCGGCTGAGCCCCACTTCGGGGCCGAAGGACGGCCCCGTCACCACCAGGAGAGCCAACACCCCAAGGGCGCCTCCCCTCCGCCACCGACGCGTCAAGAGGAAGTGACCCGCCGCGACGGCCAGCAGGACTGCGCCGCCCCCGGCGAGGATCCGCGGCACTTCCCAGAGGCCGATCAGCACGAACCCCGTGAGGACGGTGCCCAATACGCTTCCGAGGGTGGACAGGGCGTACACGCCTCCAGCCGTACGGCCCACTCGCTCGACTCGGCGCGAGGTCAGCCGGATCACCCCAGGGGACACACACCCCAGCAACAAGAGCGGAAGACCGAACAGGGCCGCCGACGAGACCAGAGCCCCACCCCGCAGTCCGAACCCCAACCCCCACTTCAACACGACCGACTTGATCGGTGCGATCCCGAGCAGCACCGCCCCTGACGCGGCGATCAGCCCAAACAAGACGTCGGCGCTGGCGGTTCGGTCCGTGACGAGCCCCCCCAGCGCATACCCAGCGGCCAGGGCCACCATCGCCACGGCGATCTGGGCGGTCCACACGAAAAGTCCCACCCCGAACAGCGGCCCCAGTATCCGCGCGCCGAGGATCTCGATTACCATGATCATGGCCCCGCACACGAAGGCCGTGACATACAGAAACCACAAGGGAGAACCGGCCACGGGATTTCTCGCCGCACCAATCGGGTTTTCGCCCCCTTTCTTCGGCTTGGTGTCCTTCATGCTGGCACCTCACGCCCAGACTCGTTCGTGCGCTCCCTTCCCCGTGAACCGCCGGTCCCTGGCGTGGGTAGGCCACGCGGGAGCCTGAATCCCCCATTCCCACCGTCGATCGCGCCAGTAGAACGGGCGCCTCCTGTGAGTCGCCCTCACCTCGGCAAGGAAGGAGTGCCGAGCACAGGGGGCGTCCAAAAGCGCGCAAACTGGGCCGCCTCTACCCTTTCGGCCATACTCGCGCCGCTCGCAAGCCCCAAGACGACCGTACGCGCACACGGGACCGGCAGGTGGGCGGAATCCGGACGCCACCGTAGAGTTGTGGCTGCAAGGAAGGTTCCTTCACGGGTGGGCGGGGGCAGGCACCAAACAACACGGAGCGCGCGGCCACAAATGCTGGCGCAGACGGGTAGCGAAGCGGCGCGGGCACTGTGTTTGCGGTAATGGGAGGGGCGAACGGAAAAATCCTTTCCCGTGGTCAAACCCCACCGAGTCGATTCATCCACACCATGCTACGCGTCCCGGTACGCGGCGACAAGTGCGCGAAAACACGCGCTGCTGCGTGCCAGCACCCACAGGGGCGCGCCTGCACGAGCCTTTCTGGGGTCACGCAACGCCGCAACGACGCGACGAAGGGCTGGGAGCTCACTGTCCCCTCGCCG
>JAJRUI010000137.1 GCA_024277875.1 Deferrisomatales bacterium | reverse complement strand
GGATGAACTCCTGGGCGATGAACCGCTCGGACCGGTCGGTGGGCACGTCGTCGGGGTAGTAGGCCGGCCCTTCGGGCAGCCGGCCCGCGACGTCGTCCACGAGCCGGTCCACGCCGTCGCCGGTGAGGGCCGAGATCCGGTGCCGGGCGGCGAACGGCAGCAGCCCGGCGAACGCGTCCAGCGGGGTGCGGCCCGCGTCGGCCTTGTTCACAGCCAGAAGGATCGGCACCCGGGCACCGGCGAGCCGTTCGGCCAGGGCACGGTCGTCCGGGTGCACCCCGGCCGTGGCGTCTGCCAGGAACACGGCCAGGTCCACGTCCGGCAGGCACGACAGGGCCTCGCGCACCATGTACCGGTTGATCAGCTTTCCGCCCCGGTGCACCCCGGGGGTGTCGAAGAACACGATCTGCACCGGGCCCCGGTTGAGCACCCCGGCCACCCGGTTGCGGGTGGTCTGGGGTTTGGGGCTGGTGATCACGATCTTCTGGCCGAGGATCCGGTTGAGCAGGGTGGACTTGCCCACGTTGGGCCGGCCCAGGAGGCCCACGAAGCGCGAGTGGGTGATCGCGTCCGGCTGGGTCGGGTCGTTCACGGTGCGGTCCTCCGGCGGCGGCGCGGTCACGGCCGGGCCGCGTCCGCCGCGGTCCGGTGCACGAACAGAACCCGGGACGCCTGGATCTCCTTGTCGTCCCGGGCCACGAGCACCACCCGGTTGGCCCCGGGCTCCAGGGGAACCTCCAGGTCGACCACCAGGAGCGCGTCGCCGTCGGCGTTGCGCACGTACCGGAGCTTCTTGTCCCCCAGGTACGCGTAGAAGTCCTTGACCGCCTCGTCGTCCACCACCCGCACCCGCAGGCCGAGGGTCTCCCCGTCCACCTTCAGCGGCACCTCGCCGTCGAGATGGATCTCGGGCGGGATCCGGGCCGACCGGGCCTCGTACGGCTTACCGGCCTCGAACCTCAACGTGTCGCCGAAGAACCGGCCGAACTCCTGGTCGCTCAGGGAGACGACCACCTCGATCTGGCCGTCCTCGTCCGCCTTGTCCACCCGGAACGCCATGGGCGCCTCGGCGTCCTTGCCCGGCTCCAGCCCCTCGAACCGGTGGCGCGCCGCCTCCAGGTACAGCTGCTCCTTGGCCTCGCCCCGGATGTTCACCACCAGTTCGTCCCCGGGGGCGGCCCCCCGGTTCGTCACCCGGAGGTTCAACAGGGCCCGCTCGCCCTCCTCCAGGCGGCCGTCCCCGGACCGGGCCGGGTCGGACGGGTTCTCGTCCGCCAGCTCGTACCGGTACGCGTAATCGGGCTTGGGCCCGGGGACGATCCGGACCGCCCGTTCCCCTGCGCCCGCGTCCTTCTTCTCCCGGCTCTCCAGGGTCAGCTTCACCGTGTCCCAGCGGGCCACGGCGGACCGGGGCGTCTTGACCTCGGCGGCCCAGGTGCGCTCCTCGCCCGGAGCGAGGCGGCCAAACGCGAAATCGAGGTTCTTGAGCAGGGGGTCGTCGGACTCGGTGCGACCCCACACCCGGTGGGCCGGGGTGCGGCCGGCGTTGCGCACGGTGAACGCGAACGCGGTGGTCTGGCCGGCTTCGAGCCGCACCTCGGCCCCGGACACCACCTCCAGTTCGGGCTCGCCCGCGGCCGGCCCCTCGGACCAGTCCACGCCGAGCTTGCGGAACGCGTCCAGGATCTTCGCGTCCTCCTCGCCCCGCACCGCCTCGATCACCGGCCGGGCCGCCGCGAGCAGGGCAGTGCGGTCCGCCCCCTTTGCGCGCCCGAGCACCCGGCGGGCCAGGGTCACCTGGAAGTCGGCGTCGAGGCGCGCCAGCTTCTCGTCCCGGCCGAGTTCTGCGAACGAGCGCTTGTCCCCGTCGTCCTCCTCGGCCGGCTCCAGGTACTGGAGGCTGGCCCACGGCTTGTCCGACGCGTTGCCCCACCCGGTGAATGCGTTCTTCAGGTCGGCCTCGGCCACGTGGCTCGGGGGCGGACCGATCCGCAGCCGGCCGGGCCCGATCCGGGCCGGGTACAGGAGGACGTCGGGCTGGATCCCGATCGACTGGATCGACACGTCCCCCGGGGTCAGGTACTGGGCCACGGTGAGCTTGAGGGCGCCGCCGTCGGTCAGGGGGTACAGCTTCTGCACCGACCCCTTGCCGAACGTCTTCTGGCCGATCACCAGGGCCCGGGACGACTTGAGCGCGCCCGACACGATCTCAGAGGCCGACGCGCTGCCCTGGTTCACCAGCACCACCACCGGCTTGTCCGAGATCTGGGGGTCCCTCTTCGCCTCGGACCGGGAGTTGGCGTCCCGCTCGGGCCCCCGGGTACTGACGATGGTGCCCGCGTCCATGAACCCGTCCGACAGCTGGATCGCCTGGTCCAGCAGCCCCCCCGGGTTGTTGCGCAGGTCCAGCACGATCCCGGCCAGGTCCGGGTTGTCCTTGGCTGCCGCGGCCACGGCCTTTCGCAGCTCGTCGGTGGTGTTCTTCTGGAAGTTCTTCACCTTGGCGTACAGCACGGGCGGCAGGTCCCCGTCCCGGAGCACGTAGCTCTCCACGCTGTCCACGTGGATCACCTCCCGGGTGAACGTGAGGTCCCGGGGTTCGGTCCACCCCTCCCGGGCGATCGTCAGGGTCACCTGGGTGCCCGGCTCGCCCCGCATCTTGCCGGCGGCCACGTCCACCGGCATGTTGATCGTGGGCTCGCCGTCGATGTACAGGATCCGGTCGCCGCTGCGCAGCCCGCCCCGGGCGGCCGGGGTGCCGTCGATCGGGGTGATGATCGTCATCTCGCCGTCCCGGATGCCGAACACGAACCCGATCCCGCCGAACGAACCCCGGGTGCCGATCATGAACTCCTTGAAGTGTTTGGGGCTGAACACGTTGGAGTGGGGGTCCAGCACGGCCAGGGCGCCGTTGAGCGCGAAGTAGTACAGGTCCTTCTTCTCCACGTCCCCCCCGAGACGGGCGGCCACGAACCCGAGCACGGTGTTCAGCACGTCGGCCGCCTGGCTCATCCCCTTGGCCGGCTTGAGGTCGAAGGTCTTCTCCTCCTCGTCCACCCGGACCACGGCCGTGCCCGCGTCCGCGTCCAGGTCCACGAGCACCTGTGGGTACTGGGTCTCCAGCGCCTTGAGGGCGCCCTCCAGGAGTTTGCGGGGCTCGGCCCGCTCGGGCTCCACATATTTCTTTTCCACGTAGTAAAACACCTGGTGGACGATCCGCGGATACGGATCGCCGAACGAGGCGAACAGCGACCCGGCCTTGCCGGGAAACGCCGCCGCTATCCCCGTCGCCAGCAGCGTCGCGGCCAGGACGAGGCAGGTCAGTTTTCGGCGCACGAACACACCTCCAGGGGGGTCGGGTTTAGCCGATAGACGCTAGCACACCGGGGGGGGCGCGAAAAGCAGAAAACCGCCCACGAGAGGCGGCTGGAATGGTTTGCGAAAGGCGGGGGCTACCCTGCGGCCGTCCGCTTCCGCGTTCGGGCCAGCACGGCCAGTTCGGCCAGGTACGTCTCCAGGGCGGGGTCCATCCGGTCCAGTTGGATGCCCATGCCGCCCCGCACGTGGGCTATGAACGCGCCCGGCACCCGCCGGGCCCACCGGACCACCCCCTCGGCCCGCACCTCTCCCGCCGGGATCCGGACCACCAGCCGGACCCGGGTGCCCGGCCGGTGGACCCGGGCGGCCTGTACGAACAGCCCGTCCGCGGTCACGTCGGCGGTGAGGGACGACACCTTGCCCGGCTCGAGCCGGACCCGCAGCCGGGCGCGTTTTCGGAAGTTCCTGCGTCGTTCCAAGGCGGGCTCCGCTCCCCCCGGGGTCGGTCCGGTCCTGCCCGGATCGGCCCGGGAGGCGGAAAGGTTGAGTCATCAGCCCCCGGGCCCGCCCCCCCCGCGCTGGACGGCCAGGTACGCGTCCCACTCCACGGGCAGCAGGTACTTCTTCTTGGCGTTGCAGTCCCGGCACGCGGGCACCACGTTCGAGCGAACGCTCCTGCCGCCCCGCGCCAGGGGCACCACGTGGTCCATGGTGAGCTGCCGGGGCGGGAACCGGCGACCGCAGTAGTGGCACAAGCCGCCCGCCCGGCGGCGCTTCCACCACTGGCTGTGGCGCAGGGCGCGGGCCTTGGCCTTCTCCCGCGCGACCTGTTCCGGGGGAACGTCGGCCAGGAACAAGGGGACGTCCGGGGTGCTCTCGTCGCTCAAGGCGCCGCTCCAGGGGGCGAGCCGCCGCCCGGGCCGTCGTGGTCGAACGGCCACAGGCGCACGTCCATCAGGTGCCGGGGTTGCACGTTGTGCAGGCTCCGGAGCAGGGACCGTTTGATCCGCCGGTCCTCCCGGCCCAGGTCCCGCAGCAGGGCCTTGACCCGCTGGCGCTTGGTGTCGGGGTCGCCGGCCACCGGGCACCGGCACGCGATCAGGGGGAACCCGTTGGCGCGCGCGAACGACGCGGTCTGGCGCTCCTCCACGTAGACCAGGGGCCGGATCACGGTGTTGCGGCCGTCGTCGGCCACGAGCTTCGGGGGCATTGCGCCCAGGGTGCCCACGTAGAACTGATTCAACAGCAGGGTCTCCACCGCGTCGTCCAGGTGGTGGCCCAGGGCGATCTTGGTGCACCCGAGCCGCGGGGCCAGGTTGTACAGGGCGCCCCGCCGGAGCCGCGCGCAGAACGCGCAGTAGCTCTTGCGGGGGTCCCGCCGCTCCTCGATGATCCGGCGGGCCTCGGTGCGTTCCAGGTGGAACCCGAACCCGTCGGCCCGGCACCGGGCCTCGATCCGGTCCGTCTCGAACCCGGGGAACCCCGGGTCCACCACCGCCGGCACCAGTTCGAACGGCACCGGGGACCGGCGGCGCAGACTCTCGAGGATGTACAGCAGGGTCCAGGAGTCCTTGCCCCCGGACAGCGCCACCAGGATCCGGTCCCCGGGCGCGATCAGCCCGAACCGCCGGATCGCCTTGCCCACCCGGTTCTTGATCGCCCGGTACAGGCCGTTGGCCACCACGGGCGGGCCGGACGGGCGGCCCGTACAAGACGAGGGCGGCCCAGCCGGGCCGCCCTCGTCCACAACCGGTACGGGTCCGGCGGACCCGGTTACTTCTTGTGGCAGTCGTTGCACTTGAGCTTCTTCTTGGCGCCCTTGGCCCGGTGGCAATCGTAGCACTTGCCCATGCCCTTCTTGTGGGCCGCGTCCTTGAACTTGGGGGCGTCGCCGGCGCTCGCCTTGTGGCAGTCGCCGCACTTGTACTCGCCCTCGGACGCCTTGTGGTGGCAGGTCTCGCAGCTCAGGTCCTTGTGCTTGCTGTGGTCGAAGGTGACCGGGGCCTTCTTGCCGTAGTTGGTCACCTTGAGGCCGTCGGCCGGGGCGTCCTTGGCCTGCACGGCCTGGAGGCCCAGGCCGAGGCTGAACGAGACCGCGGCGACGAGCAGGAGCAGCTTCTTCATGATGGTACTACCTCCGTTGTCTGACGACCCTTCCTCGGGAAGAGTCGTTCGTCGATAAGAGCGGACGCGTGTATAACAAACGCGACCGCTACCAGTCAAGAACCCGCCCTGGACGCCTGGAGCTTCGCGTCCTTCTCCTCCACGGCCCTCGCCATGTCGTCGCGAAGGGCGGCCAGGTCCTGGGCCAGGTCCGGGTCGGACAGGGCGAGGATCTGGCACGCCAGCACAGCCGCATTGCGCGCGCCGGCCTTGCCCACCGCCACGGTGGCCACCGGCATCCCGGGCGGCATCTGCACCGTGGACAGCAGGGCGTCGAACCCGGCCAGGGGCCCGGCGTCCACGGGCACCCCGATCACCGGCCGCACGGTCTCGCCGGCCACCACCCCGGCCAGGTGCGCGGCCATTCCGGCGGCGCACACGAACACCTGCACGCCGGCGGCCTCGGCCTCGGCCACGAGCCTGCGGGTGCGCTCGGGGCTCCGGTGGGCAGAGCTGACCCGCATGTCGTAGGGGACTCCCATCTTTTCCAGGAACGCCCCGGCCTCCCCCACCACGGGCAGGTCCGAGTCGCTCCCCATCAGGATCAACACCTTGGGCGCATCGCTCACGTCGTCTCTCCTCCTCGAGGGTGTGGCCCCGGCCCGCTACCGTGCGAGTCGATCCAGGGCCTTGCGTCCAATGTCGGTCCGGTGGTGGGCGCCGGGCCACCGGATGTCCCCCACTGCGCCGTACGCCCGCCGGATCGCCTCCTCCACTCCCGAGCCCAGGGCCGTGACCCCGAGCACCCGGCCGCCGCTGGTGACGACCCGGCCGCCGTCCCGGCGGGTGCCCGCGTGGAACACCACCACGTCCTCCCGCCCGGCCGCCGTGTCCAGGCCGTGGATCTCCACCCCCTTGGGGTAGCTGCCCGGGTAGCCCTCGGACGCCATCACCACGCACACCGCAGCCCGTGGGTCCCACTCCAGGGACACCGCGTCCAGGCGGCCGTCGATGCACGCCTCGAGCACGGGCACCAGGTCCCCCTTCATCCGCAGCACGATCGGCTGGCACTCGGGGTCCCCAAACCGGCAGTTGAACTCCAGGACCTTGATCCGGCCGTCCTTGATCATCAGGCCCGCGTACAGCACGCCCACGTACGGGCAGCCCTCGGCCGCCATTCCGTCCACCACCGGCCGGATCACCTCCTCGGACGCCCGGCGGAACAGCTCCGGGGTGACCACCGGCGCCGGGCTGTACGCGCCCATGCCGCCGGTGTTGGGCCCCCGGTCGCCGTCGTACACGGGCTTGTGGTCCTGGCTCGAGGCCATGGGCAGGAACGTTCGGCCGTCGCAGAACGCCAGGAAGCTGGCCTCCTCGCCGTCCAGGAACTCCTCGACCACCACCCGGGCACCGGCGTCGCCGAACACCCGCCCGACCATGGCCTCATCCACCGCGGCCTCGGCCTCGGCCACGGTGCGGGCCACGGTCACCCCCTTTCCCGCGGCCAGGCCGTCCGCCTTGACCACCAGGGGCGCGCCGCGCTGCCGGATGTACGCCTTTGCCGCGGCCGGGTCGTCGAACTCCTGGTACGCCGCGGTGGGCACGCCGTACTTCTCCATGATCCGCTTGCAGAACGCCTTGGACCCCTCCAGTCGGGCCGCGGCCGCGGTGGGCCCGAACACCCGCAGGCCCGCGTCCCGGAACCGGTCCGCGATGCCCAGGACCAGGGGCGCCTCGGGCCCCACCACGGTGAGGTCGACCCCCTCGGCCCGGGCGAACGCGAGCAGCCCGTCCACGTCCTCCGCGCCCACGGCCACGTTGGTGGCCAGGCCGTCCGTGCCCGCGTTGCCCGGCGCCGCGAACACCCGGGACACCCGGGGGCTCTGGGCCAGCTTCCACACCAGGGCGTGCTCCCGGCCGCCGCCGCCCACCACCAGCACCTTCATCGGCCGTCCCTCCCGGCGAGCCAGCTCGAGATCGCCGCGTCGTACTCCGAGGTCCGGGCGAACGCCCGGACGGCCAGTTCGAACCGCAGGTCGTCCCCCACCTCGCCGCCGGCGCGGTCCATCTCGGCCAGCACCCGGCCGTAGTCCTTGGGGTCCACCACCACGGTGACGAACCGGTGGTTCTTGGCCGACGCCCGGATCATGCACGGCCCGCCGATGTCGATCTGCTCAACCGCCTCCTCCAGGGCGCACCCCGGCCTGGCCACGGTCTTCTCGAACGGGTACAGGTTCACGGCCACCAGGTCGATCGGCGCGATGCCGTGTTCCTCCATCTCGGCCAGGTGCTTCGGGTCGTCCCGCCGGGCCAGGAGGCCGCCGTGGATCCTGGGGACCAGGGTCTTGACCCGGCCGTCCAGGATCTCGGGAAAGCCGGTGTACGCGCTCACCTCGGTCACCGGCACCCCGGACGCCTTCAGGAGCCTCGCCGTGCCGCCGGTGGACAGGAGTTCGACCCCCCGGTCCACCAGCCCCTGGCCGAACGCCACCACGCCGTCCTTGTCCGACACGCTCACGATCGCTCTGCGGATCTTCGCCATCCTCCCACTCCAGTCTCGGTGCGGGGCGCGCGCCCCGGATCAGTTGGCCAGGTTGACAGCTGGCGACAGCAGGTACTTGAGGTCGTCGTCCTGGAACCGGAGGCCGGCGCCCAGGAAGTAGTCGGACAGCCCCCTGGTGTCGATGAAGTCGTCCAGCCCGCCGGTGAGGTAGAAGAACTTCAGGAAGTGCCACCGCGCCGACAGTTTGAGGTGCGGGGGGTGCCCGTCCCGGCCGAAGTCGAACGCCTCGAACGTCAGGCGCATCCGGTCCGACCACAGGTCCAGGTCGGCCGCCGCGCCCGCACTGGTCTCGATCATCCCGCCGCGCAGGGTGAGGTTCGAGAACTGCTTGCCCACCATGGCCGTGAACTTGAACCGGTCCCGGGTGACCGTCTCCTCCTCGGTGATGGCGCGGGTCTGGCCGTTCTCGGTGATCGTGCGCACCGTGGTCTCGGTCTCGGTGTCGCCCTGGGGGTCGTCCACCAGCTCCAGGTAGTAGAACCGGTCCTGGCGGGGCTGGATCTTGAGGTGGGCGTAGCTCTTCCAGTCCCCCTGCTCGGCCAGGTACTCGCTGCGGAACCCCAGCTCGTACCGGAACTTCAGGGCGCCGCCCACGAAGTCCCCGATGCCCTCCAGGGTGTCGTTGAGGTTCTCGTGGACGCTGTCGTCGTTGACCAGCTTGCCGATGGTGCCCTCGCCCCGGTCGATCTTTCCGGAGATGCTGCTCAGGTTCGCCAGGCTCTGGCGGAGTTCGTCGTACGCCTGCTCGTCGGTCATCAGCTTGCCCAGGGTGCCCTCCCCCCGTTCGAGCCGGGCCAGGACCGACCGCAGGTCCGACACGGTCCCCTCCAGGTCCTGGTACAGGCCGTCGTCCTGGAGCAGCTTGCCCAGGGTGCCCTCCCCGGCCTCGGCCCGGGCCGCCACCGCCCGCACCGACGACAGGGTCTCGGTGAGCTGGCCCGTGGCGACCCGGAGGTTCGCCATGGTGGTCCGGAGGTCGTCCCGGTTCTCGGCCACCACCTGGTCCAGCCGGCCCGTGAGCCGGCGGGTGTTCTCCAGGGTCTCCTCCAGGGCCTGCCGGTTCCCCGCCACCAGGTCGCCCAGTTCGGCCGACAGCAGCCGCAGGTTGGCGATCGTCTCCCGCAGGGCGGCCCGGTTCTCGGTCACCACGGCCCGCAGCCCCACCGCGGTGTCCCGGAGCCCCTCCACCAGGTCCCGCAGGTTCTGCTCCCCCTCGGGGGTGCCGAACACGTTGGCCAGGCGTTCGGTGATCCGTTTGACGTCCGCGCTGATGTCGGTCAGGCTCGATACCAGGCGGTCCAGGTCCCCCGGCGGCGTGCCCGCGGCCACCTCGTCCCCATCGGCGAGCATCCGTGCGCTGCGACCGGGCACCAGCTCCACGTATTTCTCCCCGAGCACACCGTGGGTGCGCAGGCTGCCCACGGTGTCCGCCGGCAGCTCCACCCCGTCCCGGATCCTCAGGGCAAGGCGCGCCCGCCCCCCGTCCAGGCCGATCCGCTCCACCTTGCCCACGGAGATCCCGGCCACCAGCACCTCGGCGTCCGGCACGAGCCCAACCGCGCTGTCCAGGCGCAGGATCACCCCGTACCCGCCGCCGGACCCGATCTCGAGCTTGCCCAGCTTCAGGGACATGAACACCAGCAGCAGGACGCCGGCCAGGACCAGGAGGCCCACGCGGGCTTCGGGCGTCATGCGGTTCATCGCGGCTCCTCGCTGCGGCTCACTGGACCTGGATCGGGCCGTCGGCCGTGCCCCGCAGGAACTGGGCCAGGATCGGGTTGGGGTTCCGGCGGATCTCGTCCGGGCTGCCCTCGGCGATGATCCGTCCCTCGTACAGCATCGCGATGTGGTGGGCGATCTCGAAGGTGGCCCGGATGTCGTGGCTGATCACCACGTAAGTGCGGCCGCTCTCGGCCTGGGTGTCCCGGATCAGCCGGTCGATCGCGTCGGCCATGATCGGGTCCAGGCCCGAGGTGGGTTCGTCGAACAGCACGATCTCGGGCTCGAGGATCAGCGCCCGGGCCAGCCCGACCCGTTTGCGCATCCCCCCGGACAGCTCGGCGGGCATCTTCTCCTCCACCCCGGGCAGGCCCACGGTCCGGAGCAGCTCGCTTACCCTGCGGCGGATCTCCTCGCGTCCCAGGGCGGTGTGCTCCACCAGGGGAAACCCCACGTTGTCGGCCACGGTCAACGAGTCGAACAGGGCACCCTCTTGGAACAGCATGCCGAAGCGCCGGCGGATCCGGTCCAGATCCTCCCCGTCGAGGGCCGCGATGTCCTCTCCGTCCACCAGGATCTGCCCCAGATCCGGCCGCATCAGCCCGATCATGTGTTTGAGGGTGACGCTCTTGCCCCCCCCGCTGCGGCCGATGATCACCGTGGTCTTGCTGCGGGGGATCCTCAGGTTCAGCCCGTCCAGCACCTTCTGGTTCCGGAACGACTTGTGGACGTCGACGAACTCGATGATGGGGCAGCCCATGGCCTAGTACATGATCGCGGTGAGGAAGTAGTCGCTGATCAGGATGAGGACCGAGGCCAGCACCACGGCCTCGGTGGTGGCCCGTCCCACCCCGTGGGCGCCGCCCGAGGCGTAGAACCCCTTGTAACAGCCGATGGCGGTCAGGATCAGACCGAAGCACGCGGCCTTGACGAGCCCGTTGAACACGTCCATCAGCTCCACGTACTTGATCGTGTTGGCCACGTACACGCCCGAGTTGATCCCCAGGAGCTTCACCCCCACGAAGTACCCGCCCGCCACCCCGACGAAGTCGCTGATCACGCACAACACCGGCACCATCAGCAGCCCGGCCAGGATCCGGGGAACGACCAGGTACCGGATCGGGTCCACGGCCATCACGGTCAGGGCGTCGATCTGCTCGGTGACCCGCATGGTGCCCAGTTCGGCCGCGATGGCAGACCCGGCCCGGGCCGTCACCATCAGGCTGGTGAGCACCGGCCCCAGCTCCCGGGCCATGGACAGGGCCACGGTGGTGCCCACCAGGCTCTCGGCCCCGAACTTCCGGAACCCGTAGTAGCTCTGCAGGGCGAGCACCATGCCGGTGAACGTGCCGGTGAGCACCACCACCGACACCGACCGGACCCCCACGAACTCCATCTGCTGGAACACGAGCCGGAGCCGCGGCAGGGAACGGGCCGCGCTGCGCACCGTGTCCGCGAGGAACAGGGAGGTGCGGCCCACCTCCTCGATCCACCCGACCACGAGCCTCCCGAACAACTCCAGAAGGGCGGTCATCCGGCTCTCCGGTCCCCGCCGCCGGGCGGGCCGACTACTTTTTCTCCTGGGGCACCAGCTCCCACCGGTCGTCCCGGTGGTGCCAGGTCATCCACAGCTCGGTGCGCTCCGGCACCACCGCGTAGCGCCGAAACAGGGTGAGCACCACCCGGACCTTGGCCATCACCACGCCGTCGGCCTGGGGAAACAGCTGGTAGCTCTGCACGTCGGCGCTCTCGATTCGGTACTGGGCCACCAGGTCCCACAGCCCGTCCAGGTGGGCCCGGCGCTGGGGCTCGGGCACGAACTCGGCGGCCTGCTCCACGCTCTTGTCCTGGAGCAGCCGGTAGTAGGTGTCCACCGCGGCCAGCAGGTCGCGGACGAGCCGGCGCCTGACCCGGGGATCGAGGGCGGGTGGGGGCGGCGGGGCCGGCGCGGCTGCAGCAGCCTGGGGGGGCGGCGGCGCGGGCGGCGGGGCCTGTTCCACCGACGGCGTGCCCGCACACCCCTGCACGACCAGGACCCAACCCAACACCCCCAACCCGAGGCACAACGACCGGGTGCTCATGACAGCGTCTCCTCCGCGCGCGGGGCCGGGCCCCGGTTTCGATCGCCGTGCGATCATAGTCAACGGGCCGGGGGGGTTCAAGGCGAATCCCCGGCGCACCAGACGACCGAAGGGGTCCCGGACGGGACCCCTTCGCAACGACTGGCGGCCCGGGACCGTCCTAGTTCTCCACGATCCCCTTGAGCCGGTCCTTGATCTGGCGGAACTCGCCCACCTCGATCGGGATCGCCACCTTGAGCAGCAGGGTGTAGATCATCAGCCCGATCGCCCAGATGCCCAGGGTGATCAGCACCTCGGGGGTCGTGGGCCAGTAGGTCCACACCTCGCCCAACGGGCTCGGCACGAATCCGGGGATGATCAGGCCGGGGCCCTTCTCGATCCACACCCCGATGAACATGAACACGCACCCGATGTTCAGGAACAGGAAGTTCTCCCGCAGGCGCGGCACCAGGAAGATCAGGAACGCGGTCACGTTCAGGGCGATCGCGGTCCAGATGATCGGCACGAGCGTGGACTGGCCGTGGAGCCCCTGGAACAGGTACTGCATCGGCGCCAGGTGCACCGTGGCGCTGTAGTACTCCTTGAACACCTCGGCGATCAGCAGGAACAGGTTGATGCCCATCGCGTACGCGATGATCTCGGCCAGCTTGAAGATCGCCCGGTCCTGGATCTTGATGGGGGTGTACTTCCGGATGATCTGGAACGCGAGGATGATGAAGCTGGGCCCGGAGCAGAACGCCGACGCGATGAACCGGGGCGCGAGGATCGACGCGTTCCAGAACGGCCGGGCCGGGAACCCGTTGTACAGGAACGCGGTCACCGTGTGGATCGACACCGCGGCCGGGATCGAGAAGATGATGAACGGCCACAGCAGCTTGTAGTTGGGGTGCCGGTCCTGGTACGCGGAGTACAGGATGTACACCGCGATGCCGAGGTTCAGGACCAGGTAGATGTTGAGGACGACCACGTCCCAGGACAGCATGGAGGCCGGGAAGTTCAGGGTCCCCAGGCCCGGGATCAGGTGCCAGAACCGCTCGGGACGGCCCAGGTCGAAGGTGACGAACATCAGGCACATCGCGATCGCCGACACGGCCAGCAACTCGCCCAGGAGCACGATCTCCTTGATCGGACCCCACTTGTAGATGTACGCCGGGATCACCAGGAGCACCGCGGCCGCGGCCACCCCGACCAGGAACGTGAAGTTGGCGATATAGAGGCCCCAGCTCACCGGGTCCCGCATGCCCGTGATCGTCAGGCCGTGCTGGAGCTGGTACACCCACGCCCCCATCCCGACCGCGGCGACCGTCACGAGGAACGCCATCCAGGCGTAGTACTTCTTGCCACCCCGGAACACCAGCAGGATGGTGCCCATCAGGAACTCGACCAGCGTGTTCATCGCGCTCCCCTCTAGCCGAAGAAGTAGAAGAACTTGGGTTCGGTGAGGATGTCTTCCTTGAGCCGGAAGACCCGTTGGTGCTCAAGCACGTACCGCACCTCGGACTCGGGATCCAGGAGGTTGCCGAACTTGCGGGCTCCCACCGGGCAGATCTCGACGCACGCGGGGTAGCGGCCCTCGCGGGTGCGCTGGATGCAGAAGGTGCACTTTTCCACCACGCCCCGCATCCGCGGCCGGTTGCCCAGGTAGTGGGTCTCGGGGTTCATCTCGTCCGCGGGCAGCGTGGGGTCGGCCCAGTTGAACGACCGGCCCTCGTACGGGCACGCAGCCATGCAGTACCGGCACCCGATGCACCAGTTGTAGTCCACCACCACGATGCCGTCGTCCTCGGTCCAGGTGGCCTTGATCGGGCACGCCTTGACGCACGGCGCCTTGCGGCAGTGCTGGCACTGCACCGGCATGTAGTAATGGCCCTCTTCGGGCACCTGCTCGGGATCGTAGTACCGGTCCGACTTCTCGAGTTCCATCTCCCCGTCCTGGAACCGGAGCACCTTGATGTACTGGATCTGGGGCTTCTCGCGGGACTGGTTGTTCTCGTCGACGCACGCGTACACGCACCGCCGGCACCCGATGCACCGGTTCAGGTCCAGGGCGTACCCGAACAGGACGTTCTCCATGGCCGGGGTGCCCTTGACGGTCACCTTCTTGCCGTACTCCCGGGAGTACTTGGCCTCGAACCGCTTCAGGGTCGTCTGCACCTCGTCCGGGGTCATCTCCCGGTAGTTCTTCTGGAAGTACTCCTCCCAGGACCCGTAAGACATGAAGCCGCCCTGGGCGAGGGCCTTGCCGGCCAGCGTCGTGGCCGCCGTGCCGGCCGCCAACCCCTTGAGGAACTTCCGGCGGCTGGCCTGTTTCGGGTCCACCGTGGTCACCTTCGGTCTGGACATCGATCCCTTCTCCTCGACTGCGCCCCTGCGCGGGGGGGGGTTCGCCCTAGTGTCCGGTCTTCTCCGCCTCGCCCCCGGCCTCGCCGCCATCCCCGGCCGCGCCGTGGGCCTTTGGCTGCCGGTCCGCCAGAGGCTTGACCGGCGGCGGCTCCGGCTTCAGGGGCTTGAAGCGCGGGCTGTGGGGGTCGTGGCAGTGGGCGCACAGCAGGTACTCCTTCTTGCCGTTCCAGAACCCGGTGCGCTTGCCGTGGATGCCGAGCTTCCAGTCCCGGTACTTGGCGCCGTGGCACTGGCCGCACAGGCGGTACGACTCGCTGAACGGCAGCCGCTCGCCGCTTTGCAGGTGGAGCATGTCCCGGTTGTCCGCGTCGTGGCAGTCCAGGCACCACCGGAACTGTTCCGCGTGGTGGAGCTGAATGTCGCCGTGCTCCTCCTCCAGCTCCCGGGGCGTGGGGTCCGTGTCCATGTCGGCGTGGCAGTTCTCGGCGCACGGATAGTAGTCCTCGCTCAGCGGCGGGGGCGGCACCGGGTACTGGTCGTCCTGGGCCTGGACCAGCGGCACCCCCGGCCTTGCGAACAGATACACAAGGGCGGCCAACACAACCCAGCGAAGTCGCATGCT
>JAJRUI010000136.1 GCA_024277875.1 Deferrisomatales bacterium | reverse complement strand
TCAGGTAGCCGTCCATGCCCGCCTCCCGGCACCGGTCCCCGTACCCGCCCACGGCGTGGGCGGTGAGCGCCACGATCGGAGCGTGCTCGCCCGTGGTGCTCTCGAGCCGGCGGATCTCGGCCACAGCCTCGAACCCGTCCATCACCGGCATCTGGATGTCCATGAACACGCCGTCGAACGCGCCGGGCTCGAACCGGGCCACGGCTGCGGCCCCGTTCTCGGCGAACACCACCTCGTGGCCCGCGTCCTCCAGGTGCCGGGTGATCACCTTCCGGTTGACCGGGTTGTCCTCGGCCACCAGGATCCGCAGCCGGCGGGCCGTGGGCCGGTTCTCCCGGAGGGTGTGGCGGGTGATCACCTCCCTTCCCGGCTCCGCGTTCAGGGCGGCCCGGATCGCTGCCTCCAGGGTCTCGGGCCGCAACACCGGCTTGGTCAGATACCCGACGATTCCCAACTCCCGGCACCGGGCCGCGTCCCCCCGCTGGCCCGCCCCGGTGAGCAGGATCACCGGGGGGAGAGCACCGCCCAGGGCCGCCCGGGCACGGACGGCGAACGCGAACCCGTCGCCGCACCCCGGACGCGCGTCCACCAGCACCAGGTCCACCGGGCCGCCCTCCACGAGCCGGTTCACGGCGAGATCCACCTGCCGTTCCCACCGGGCGTCCACACCCCATCCGCCCAGGAGATCGGTCAGGGTCTGGCCCTGGGCGCGGCTGTCGCACACCACCAGGGCCCGCAGCCCGGCCAGGGCCGGCCCTGGCCGGGCCGCCTGGGGAGCCGGCCGGTCTGCCAGACCGGCCCGGACGAAAAAGTCGAACCGGCTTCCCGGCCCGCCGGGCCGCACCCGGTCCGTGCGCCACGGGCTCTCCAGGGTCAGCCGCCCGCCCATGAGCGCCACCAGCCGAGCCGAGATCGCGAGCCCCAGGCCGGTGCCGCCGTACAACCGGGCCGTTGCCCCGGCTTCCTGCTCGAACGCCCGGAACACCCGGTCCTGGTGCTCGGGGGCCACCCCGATGCCGGTGTCGGCAACAAACCCTCGCAGCTCCATGCCGCCCCCGTCCCGGACCGCTTCCAGGTGGACCGTGACCTCCCCCGCTTCGGTGAACTTGACGGCGTTGCCCACCAGGTTCGACAGTACCTGCCGCAGCCGGCCCGGGTCGAGCACCAGCCACTCGGGCACCGAGGGCGCCACGTACCCGGTCAGGTCCACCCCCTTGCGGTGGGCCACCGGAGCAAAGGTGGCCAGGGTATCGGCCAGGGTGTCCCGGGGCCGGAACGGCACCGGGTCGAGCACGATCTTGCCGGCCTCGGCCTTGGACAGGTCCAGGATGTCGCTCAGCAGCGTGTGGAGGGCCTCGGCGCTGGACAGGATCGTGCGCACGAACTCCTGCTGCTCGTCGGAGAGCGGGGTGTCCAGCAGGATCTCGGCCATGCCGATGATCCCGTTCATCGGGGTGCGGATCTCGTGGCTCATGCTGGCCAGGAACCGGTCCTTTGCCCGGCTGGCCGCTTCGGCCCGGTCCCGCGCCTCCCGCAGGTCCTGGAGCATCCGGGTCGCGTTGGCGTTGGACACCTCCAGGGCCTCGGTGGTGTGCCACAAGGCATCCTGGGCGAGCCGGTGCTCGGTGACGTCCACCCCGATCACGGTGGCCGCGCGTCCGTCCGCGTACCGGCACGCCCGGAGTTCGTAGAACCGCTCTTCCCCGGCCACGTCCACCGTGATCTCGCCGGTCACCCGATCTGCGTCTCCGGCGAACAGGTTCTCCAGGAGTGCCTCCAGGGCGTGTCCGTGGAACCCCACATGCCGGCCGGCGAACGCGTCCGGAGACTCCCCGAACAGCTCTGCCGTGGCCCGGTTGACCCGCAGGTAGCACAGGTCCGAGTCCACCCAGGACAGGGTACACGGAACCGCGTCGATCAGGACCTGGAACTGCTCGTGTTCGGCTGCCGCCGCGTCCGCACACGCCCGCTCGAGCCACAGGACGCCGTCGCTGCCCGGGACCCGGACCGCGACCACGCCAGCCTCGGCTCCGGCCGTGTCCAGCCCGGCCAGGAACCGGTCCACGACGTCCCGGCGCCACCCCAGGACCTCGTGGATCGGCACGCCCGCCGCGCCGGGACCTGCGCGCACCGCGCCGTCCGGGCCGGTGAGCCACACGCGGGGGGGACGGGACGGGTCGGGTCGGGGCATGGGCGAACCGGGGTCAGGGGCTGCAACGCAGGTCCCGTCCCGGATCGGCCCCCGGTGGAAAAGCTTGAGTTTCCCGGCCGGCGTCCGATCAGGTAAGCGGTGCCCCACTTGCCCTGTTGCTCTCGTTCCTGGAGGAGACCCCATGCCCGTGCTCGTCGTGGACGACGTGCGCGTCAACCGGCTGACCCTGGTCCGCGCGATCCGGCCGTTCCCCACCGTCGAGGCCGAAGACGGTGCCCAGGCCCTGGAGATCCTGTTCCGGGACCGGCCCGAGGTCGTTATCCTGGACCTGGGCCTTCCCGGAGTGGACGGGGTGGACGTGCTCCGGCTGATCCGGATGTACGACCGGCGGCGGGCCGGGGTGACGCCAGTGGTGGTGGTGACCGGGGAGGGCACGGCCGAGCGGGTGCGAAGCGCAGCGACCCTGAACGTCCAGGGGTTTTTCATCAAACCGATCGACCCGCCGGTCCTGGTGGAGAAGATCCGGTCCCTGTGGCCCGGGGACGTCCCGAACCCCGAATCTTGACCTGGGTCATGGCCTTTGGGCGCCCAGGAGGGGATCCTGAAAGGGCCCGTTTCCCGTTGCCGGAGGCCTCGCCTTGATCCGCGCCCTGCCCGTCCTCGCTGTTTTCCTCCTCCTGGCGGTGCCAGGCCCCCGCCCGGCTGCGGGCGCCATGTCGTGCCACTGCTTCCGGGACCGCGCCTACGACCCGGCCGAGCCGGCCGGAGCAGACCCCTACGTGCTGGCCAACGCCCAGAATTCCCTGCTGGCCGCGGCTTACGGGATTCCCAAAAAACAGATTGTACGAGCCAAAATGACGGGCACGGACGGCGACGACCTGTGGGTGGCCCACGCCGTGGCGTCGGCCACCGGCCGGGCACCGGAGGAACTGCTGGCCGCCCGGGCCGAGGCCGGGTCGTGGCCAGGCGGTCTGTCCCGCTTGGGGGTAACCCCCGGCCGGCTCGACCCGGCGCTCGCACGGGCGCTGGCTCCGGACGCACCGGCCGGGGCTCCGGCCAACGCGGTGGTGGACGCGGTGCTCGTCCGGCGCCTGGGGGTGGCCCCGGAAGCGGTGGCCGCCCTGCGGCGCCAGCGGCCGTCCAACGCAGAGGCCGTTGCCGCAGCCGTGCTCCACCGCCTGGGACGCGGTGGGCCGACGGAGATCCTCCAGCGGGTCCGGGCCGGGCAGGCGACCTGGGGCTCGTTGTTGCACGACGCCGGGGTGGCGCCCGCCGAGATCGAGGGACGAGTCAGGGGGCTCCTCCAACCCTGAAACCGGCCGGCCAGCGTCGCCCCACTCAACTCCCCTTGCCTTCCCGCCGATGGGTTGTACCTTACAGGACTGGCGCGCAACGTCACGCGCCAAAGCAACCCGGACGAGGAGGTACGCTCATGGCTCCACGCATCGGCATCAACGGGTACGGAAGGATCGGCAGGCTCGTCCTCCGGGCTGCCAAGAAGCTGGGCAAGAAGTTCGAGTTCGTGGCGATCCACGACCTGGCCGACATCGAGGCCCTGGCCATGGTGACCAAGTACGACTCGATCCACGGGCCGTTCCCGGGCACGGTGGAGGTCCGAGGGGACTGCCTGGTGCTGGACGGGGAGGAGATCAAGGTCCTGAGCGGTGCGAGCCGCCGGAGCGACGACCCCCTGGACCTGCCGTGGGACGACCTCGGGATCGATTACGTGATCGAGTCCACCGGCGTGTTCCGGGAGGTCAAACAACTCGAAGGGCATCTGCGGTCGGGTGCCAAGCGGGTGGTGCTGACCGTCCCGTCCAAGGACCCCCTGGAGGCGACCATCGTCATGGGGGTCAACGACCACGTGATCCGGCCCGACCACCGGATCATCTCGAACTCGTCGTGCACCACGAACTGCGCCGCGCCCGTGGCCAAGGTGCTCCTGGAGAACTGGGGCATCAAGAAAGGCTACCTGTCCACGGTGCACGCGTTCACCAACGACCAGCGGCTGTTCGACTACCCCCACAAGGACTTCCGGCGGGCACGCATGGCCACCCTGTCGATCATCCCCACGTCCACCGGCGCGGCCAAGGCGATCGGCCGGGTGATCCCGGAACTGGACGGCCGGATCGAAGGGATCGCGTTCCGGGTGCCGGTGCCCACGGGATCCCTCATCGACCTGACCGTGATGCTCGAGAAGAAAGCCACGGCACAGGAGATCAACGCGGCCATGAAAGAGGCCGCGGAAGGGCCCATGGCCGGGATCCTGGCCTACTGCGAGGATCCGATCGTGTCGGTGGACATCATCAACGACCCCCATTCGTCGATCTTCGACAGCCTGCTCACCCACGTGCGCAAGGACCGCATGGTAAAGGTGGTGGCGTGGTACGACAACGAGTGGGGGTACGCGTGCCGTGTGGCCGACCTGGTGGAGAAGCTCGCCCGGATGGACGGCCTGGCCTGACCGAACCACACCGCCCGACAGACCGGCAGCCCCCGTGGCGAACGCGTCCGCGGGGGCTGTTTTGTGTCCGGCGATTCCGGCGGGTGGCGCCCGGGGGCGGCTCGGTTGTAGGATGCCCCGGGTCGATGCCGGACGAACAACGGGCCCTGCGCCGCGCGCCGGGCCGGAAAGGAACAGCCTCTTGCGCCCCGCCCTGCTGGCGTTGCTCCTGGCCGCCGCGCTGGTCGTGTCCGGCGGCTGCGACCGGAAACCCGAGCCGGCCGCTGGCCCCGGCGCCGCCGCGCCCCGGCCCGTGGCCCCCGACTTCACCCTGGCCCGCCTGGACGGCGGCACCCTGACGCTGTCAGACCTTCGGGGAAAGGTGGTGTTCGTGAACATCTGGGCCACCTGGTGCCCGCCGTGCCGCCAGGAGATGCCGTCCATGGTCCGTCTGTACGAGCGGTACCGGGACCGCGGGCTCGAGATCGTGGCCGTGTCCGAGGACCGGGACCCCGGGGCGGTACGCCGGTTCGTGGCCGAGTACGGGATCCCGTTCCCGGTGGTGATGGACCGGGACAAGGCCGTATACCGGGCGTACCGGGCCACCGGCGTACCCGAGACCCACCTGATCAACAAAAGGGGAGAGGTGGAGCGTTCGGTGATCGGCGGGTTCGACTGGGAGTCCCCCGAGGTGGTGGCCGAGGTGGAGTCGCTGCTGGCCCGGTGACAGAGGCGGGAACCATGGGCAGCCGCATGGCCCGGGAACGGGCCACGATGGAGAAAATGATCCGGCTGTACTGCCGGGACCATCACGGCGGCCGCGAACTGTGTGCCGACTGCACCGTCCTGCTCGAGTACGCCGGGGAGCGGCTCGACCGGTGCCCGTTCCAGGAGGGCAAGACCACCTGTGCCCACTGCCCGGTGCACTGCTACAAGCCCGGCATGCGCGAGCGGGTGCGGCAGGTGATGCGGTACGCGGGCCCCCGGATGCTGCTGCGCCACCCGGTGCTGGCGTTGCTGCACCTGTGGGACGGCCGCCGCAAGGAGCCGGTGCGTCCGGGAGGCGGGAGCGGAAGGCAACCTCGCCGGACGAGGGAGGAAGGACGATGATCATCGCGGGCACCGGGTCGTACCTGCCCGAACGGGTTCTCCACAACCGGGACCTGCCCCCCGAACTGGAGACCTCGGACGAGTGGATCCACGCGCGCACCGGGATCCGGGAGCGGCGGGTGGCCGCCCCGGGCGAGGCCACGTCGGACCTGTGCCTGGGGGCGGCTCGCAGGGCTCTGGACGCCGCCGGCGTGGGCCCCGGGGAACTGGACCTGATCCTGGTGTCCACGATCACTCCGGACACCATGTGCCCGTCGGCCGCGTGCTGGCTCCAGTCCAAGCTCGGGGCGGACCGGGCCGTGGCGTTCGACCTGGCGGCTGCGTGCTCCGGGTTCTTGTTCGGCCTGCGCACGGCCCGGGCCTACCTGGCCGCGTACCCCGAGATCCGGACCGTGCTCCTGTGCTCGGCCGAGGTGATGACCCGCACCGTGGACTGGGCCGACCGGTCGTCGTGCATCCTGTGGGGAGACGGGGCCGGCGCCGTGGTGCTCCGGCGAGACGGGGCGGGCCTCGCTGTGGGCCGGGTCGAGGTCCGCACCCAGGGCGCGTACGGCGAGGACCTGCTCCTGCCCGGCGGCGGATCACGCACCACGCCGATCTCCCACGACAGCGTGGACGCCGGGCGCCACACCCTGCGGCTGGAGGGCAAGAAGACGTTCCGGGTGGCGGTGCGGTGCATGGCCGGGATCGCCCGGGAGGTCCTGGAGGCCGAGGGACTGGAGGTGGGCGACGTGGACTGGGTGATCCCCCACCAAGCCAACCGCAGGATCCAGGAGGCGGTGGCCGGGGCGCTCAAGCTGCCCGTGGACAAGATGGTGTTCACCATCGAGCGCTACGGCAACATCTCGAGCGCCACGATCCCGATCGCCCTGGACGAGACCGTGCAGGCCGGCCGAATCCGTCCGGGCCACCGGGTGCTGCTGACCGCGTTCGGGGGCGGGCTCACCTGGGGCGCGGCCCTGCTGGAGGCCCGGGGGTAGGCCTCAGTCCCGCACGTCGGGCTCGAAGAACACCCAGCGAACCTCGGGAAACGCCCGCTTCAGGGCGACCTCGGCCCGGTTGATCACGTCCACGAGGTCTGCCACCGAGTCCTGTTCGGCCATCCGGGCCTTGACCGCCACCATCACTTCGGGTCCGAGTTGAAGGGTGATCAGGTTGAGCACCTCGTCCACCCCGGGTTGGGCCGCCACCAGGTCCCGGATCCGGCGGGCGGTCTCCGGGTCGGCGCTCTCCCCGATCAGCAGGCTCCGGACCTCCGCGCCCACGGCCACGGCCACCACAACCAGGAGCACGCCGATCGCGATCGAGCCCCACGCGTCGTAGGCCGGGTTCCCGGTGGCCACGGCCAAGAGCACCGCGACCAGGGCGATCGACAGCCCGAGAACCGCGGCCAGGTCCTCCCCCACCACGACCAGCAACTCGCTCCGGCGGCTCGTGCGGAACCATCGCCACAGCCCCCGTCCCCGGCGCTCGGCCCGGCTCTCCCGGAGCGCACCGGCCAGGGACAACCCTTCGAGCACGATCCCCACCGCCAGCACGACCACCGCCACCCACGGCCGGTCCAGGCCGTGGCCCCCGGCCCCGGCCGGGGCCCGCAGTTCGTGCACCCCCTTGTACAGGGAGAACAGCCCCCCCATGCTGAACAGGAGCACGGCCACCAGGAACGACCAGAAGTACACGGCCTTGCCGTGCCCCAGGGGGTGCTCCGGGGTGGGTGGGCGCCGGGACCGGGCCAGGCCCACGAACAACAGAACCTGGTTGGTGCAGTCGGCCAACGAGTGGATCGCCTCGGCCAGCATCGCTCCGGACCCGGTCACGGCCGCAGCCACGGCCTTGGCCACACCGATGCCCAGGTTGGCGCCCAGTGCGTACAGGATGGCTCGGATCGAACTCTGGGACACGTCCCCCCCCTTTTCAAGCCCGGTCCAGCAGGAGCCGGCCGTCCAGGTGGTCGATCTCGTGCTGGAGCACGGCCGCGTCGCGGCCGGCGGCGAGCACGGCCCGCCGTGCGCCGCCCGGGTCCCGGAACACCACGCGAACCCGTTTAGCCCGCTCCACGGTGAACCACCCCCGCCCCGGCAGGGACAGGCAGGTCTCCCGGGACGGGAACCGGCCCTCTTGCCACGCGATCTCCGGATTGACCATCACCCGGACACCGGTGTCTGACCGGGCCGCGATCACCCGGGCCGGCACCCCGATCTGGGGCGCGGCCAGGCCGTTGGCCGTGCGCACGGCCACCGTGGCCAGGAGGGCCCTGGCCAACCCCTCGAGCGGCTGGCCGAACCGGTCCACCGGGTCGGCAGGGGTTCGGAGGAGCGGGTGGGGGTACACCAGCACCTCCCGGGCCGGCGAGGCGCACCCTCCCGCGGCGACGACCATCCCCAGCGATAGAAACGCCCTTCGGGTCAACTTCGGTTCCACCACCGTGCTCCTGTTTCGGGGCGTCCCCACCCCGGGCGAATGCCCGCTCTTTACTAAGACCTGCAATTGTATTGCCAGGGCACGGGGCGGGGGCCTGGTTCCGGCCGGGCGCGAGTGCGGCACCCGGTCGCCGCGCCTTGTGTTGCCGCCGTTTGCAGGTCGGTCCGGGCCTCGGCCTCGGAACC
>JAJRUI010000135.1 GCA_024277875.1 Deferrisomatales bacterium | reverse complement strand
GACACCCCCGAGCCCCACGCCGAGCTGGGCGAGATCGTTGCCGGCGCCAGGCCCGGCCGCCGCTCCCCGGAGCAGCGCACCCTGGCCATGAACCTCGGCCTCGCCCTGGACGACGTGGCCACCGCCCCCCTGGTGTACCGGCGGGCCCTGGAAGCCGGCATCGGAACCTGGCTGCCGTTGTGACCGGCAGAACCGCTCAACCCCGGTACGACCGCCGGGGCCCCGGGGGGCCGGATCCTGTCCGCTATCTACTGTCCACTGTCCACTGGAACCAGCCCCGTCACTGCAGGGTCTGGCTCGGTTCTGGAATGGCGGCTCGGGGGTGGAAACGGAACGTCTCGGGGTCGAACAGCAGCCGTACGCGCCGCTGCCACCCTTGGGACCGGTGCAGCGCGATGTCGAGCCTGCGCACCGGCCCCTCGGCCGGGTCGCCGGGGCGGTGGACCAGCCAGACGACGTCGGCCGCCGACGGTTCGATGCCCCGGGCGGCCAGGTCCGCCGGGGCCGGAGCGCCGCCCGGGCCGGCCGGCAGTTCGACCACCGCGACCACGGGCACGCGATGGTCCCGGGCCAGCCGGCGCAGGCCGGCCACGGCTGCCGGCAGGGCCTGGCACGGACATGTCTCCCCGGGCACCGGCACCAGGCCGGCGTGGTCCACGGCCACCAGGCCCAGGCCGGGGCCGGCCGCCAGGGCCCCGGCCTCGGACCGGAGCGTTTCGAGGCCCCCGGGCAGTTCGCCGAGCACGTGGGTCTGCCCCCGGGCCAGGACGCCGGCCGCGCGGGTGAGGCGGGGCCAGTCCCGGTCCGCAAGGGTCTGGGCGGCGATCCGGGACGCGCCGACGCCGGCCTCTTCGGCGAGCAGCCGCAACGCCGACGGCCCCGTGCCCCACTGCAGGGCAGCCAGGAGCACGGCGCCGTAGCCGTGGCGGCCAGCCGCGGCCACGAGCGCCGTGACCAGACCGGTCTTGCCCGCGCCGGGCCGGCCGGCGACCACGGTGAGTTCGCCGGGGTGGAGGCCGCCGGTGAACCGGTCGAGGTCCCGGCACCCGGTGGTGACGGCGCCGTCGCCGAACGGGAAATCCCCGTCGTCGGTGACCGAAAGTCCCTGGAACACCGCCATGAGCCCCTCTTTGAGCCGCGCCACCGATCACCTCCTCTCGGGGACATCCCCCCTGGCCCGCCTCGCCGTACCGCCCCGGGGCCCGGGCCGGCCGCCCTGTGCGCACGCACGGTGGGTCGGGCCGGCCGGGGGCCGGGTGACACCCGCCGGGGCGAGGCTCCGGGCGTCCCCCCGGTCTTCGCCGGGATGCCGCTGCACGCCTTCCAGGCCCGCCCCGGAACAAAGCGGCCGCGGACACCGGCGAGGGTGCCGCGGCCGTTCGGGGCGGACCAACCACGCGCGTGCCGGACGCCGGCGGCTCAGACGTAGCACTCCTCCCGGTCGCACGGCACCAGCACCACGGGCACCGGGGCCTGCTCGGCCACCCGGTGGGACGCGCTGCCGAGCCACATCTCCCGGACCCCGTGGCGGCCCGTGGTGCCCATCACGATCAGGGTCGAGCCGTAGTCGGCCACGGCCTGGACGACCTGGCTCGAGGTGTGGCCGCCCACCAGGTGGATCTCGACCGCGACCCCGGAGGTCCGGACCAGGTCGGCCCGCACCCGGTCGAGCCGGTCCCGGGCGTCGGCCTCGACCGCCTTGATCTCGTCGGGCGTGTGCTTCTGGAAGTCCCGGTCGGTGATCACGTGGAGCACGTCCACCCGCTTGACCGCGCGGCCGAGGGCGCGCACGAACGCCTGGGCCCGCATCGACGGCTCCGAGAAGTCGGTGGCGAACAGCACCCGGCCGAACACCTCCGCGCCCGGCACCGGGCACGCGCTTTCCACGGCGTGCTTGCACACGTATACCGGGATGGCGGACCGGCGCAGGACCCCCATGGTGGTGCCCCCCAGGTACACCGCGTCCTCCGGCCTGGACTGGCGGCCGGCCACGATCAGGTCCACCTCTTCCCGGCAGCTCACCTCGAGCACCTTGGCCTCCGGGCTGCCCACCTCGATCACGTGGCGGGACGCGAGCCCCTTTTCGGCCAGGGTCTTGCCCCAGTCCTCGAACTGGAGCCGGGCTTCTTCGCGAAGGCTGTCGGCCAGCTTCTTGTCGAACCCGCTGAACAGGTTGAACGCGACCTCGTCCCGGTCGATCACGAACAGGAACACCACCTCCTCGAGGCCGGCTTCCCGGAGCGAGAGCAGCCGCTCCAGGCACTGGAACGACAGGTTCTCGAACTTGGTCGGGAACAGCACCTTGCGTATGGCATCCATGGGAGCACCCCTAGAGGAAGAAGACGAGGGTCACGAGCACGAACGTCGGCACCAGGAACACCAGGGAGTACTTGAGAATGTACCCGAAAAAGCTGGGCATCTCCACGCCGGACTCCTCGGCGATGGACCGCACCATGAAGTTGGGCGCGTTGCCGATGTAGGTGTTGGCGCCCATGAACACGGCGCCCGCGGCGATCGCCTCCAGGTAGATCTGGTTGTTCTGGATCAGGTCCATGATCGCCTGGCGCTCGGGAACCCCGGGGCTGAAGTTGCCCAGGGCGGTGTTCAGGAACACCAGGTAGGTGGGCGCGTTGTCCAGGAAGCTCGACAGCCCGCCGGTGATCCAGAAGTAGTGCAGGGGCTCCTTGACCGACGCGATGATGAACCCGAGGTGGCCCTCGGTTCCCGCCTTCAGGATCGCGAGCACCGGGATCATGGTGACGAAGATGCCTGCGAACAGGTACGCCACCTCGATGATCGGGAACCACGTGAACTCGTTGCGCTCCCGCAGGGACCGTTTGGTGGTGCGCAGCGACAGGATCCCCATCGCCACGAGCAGGGCGTCCCGCACCAGGTCGGCCACCGGCCGGTGGACGCCGAGGATCTTGACCTCGCCCAGGTGAACGAGCCCGCTCATCAGCACGCCGCCCACGATGCCCAGCAGGAACACCAGGTTGTGCAGACCCTCGATCTTGAGGCGGCTCCCGTCGGCTGCGGGCGGGCTGCCCTCCTCCCTGCGGTAGTGGTAGGTGTCCAGGGCGAAGAACACGGCCAGGAGGATTCCCGAGACCATCAGCATCGGAGCGATCAGCTTGAACGTCCAGAAGAACGGCACGCCGTGGAGGAAGCCGAGGAACAGGGGCGGGTCGCCCAGGGGCGTGAGGGATCCGCCCACGTTGCAGATCAGGAAGATGAAGAACACCGCCTGGTACGTCCGGCGCTTGCGCCACGCGTTGGCCCGCAGGAACGGCCGGATCAGCAGCATGGCCGCGCCGGTGGTGCCCACCCACGACGCGATCGCCGTGCCGATCAGCAGCATCACCAGGTTGACCACGGGCGAACCCGACAGGCTGCCGGTGACCAGGATGCCCCCGGCCACGGTGTACAGCGCCCACAACAGGATGATGAACGGGATGTAGTCGGCGAGGTAGATGTGGATGATCTCGTACAGCCCCTCGCCCCGGTACTGGAACACGAACGGCACAGCCAGGGTGAGGGCCCAGAACGCGGACACCTTGCCGAAGTGGTGGTGCCAGAACCGCGGGGCCACCAGGGGGAACAGGGCGATGGACAGGAGGATGCCCACGAACGGGATGCCCCACTCGAGCGCGAGCCCGGCGCCCAGGCCGCCGCCCTCGCCGCCCCCCCCGGAGGCCGCCGCCCACCCGGCCGCCAGAAAGACGAGGGCCGGGCCGAGTCCGATCCGTACCAGAGCTGCGTAGCGGGGTTTCATGACGTCATCCTTTCCGGCCCGGCGGGCGAGCCGCTGCAAGGCCCTGGGTCCGGATTCCGTTTCGGCAGATCGCCCCCCGGTCTGAACCCGTTTCGCCCTGCACGCGTCAGAACAACGCGTCCACGAACGCCCGGGGGTCGAACGGCCTCAGGTCGTCCACCTGTTCGCCGATCCCGATGTACCGGATCGGGGCCCCCACCTCCTGGGCCACGGCCACGATCACCCCGCCCTTGGCCGTGCCGTCGAGCTTGGTGAGGGCGATCGCGTCCACGCCCACGGCCTCGTGGAACAGCCGGGCCTGGCTGACCGCGTTCTGGCCGGTGGTGGCGTCGAGCACCAGGAGCACCTGGTGGGGGGCGCCGGGCAGGGCCTTGCCGATCACCCGGTGGACCTTTTTGAGTTCTTCCATCAGGTTCTTCTTGGTGTGGAGCCGGCCCGCGGTGTCCACGATCACCACGTCCGCGGCCCGGGCCCGGGCGGCCTGCACCGCGTCGAACGCCACGGCGGCCGGGTCGGAGCCGTGCTGGTGGCGCACCACGTGGGCGCCCGTGCGCTCGCCCCAGACCTGGAGCTGCTCGATGGCCGCGGCCCGGAACGTGTCGCCCGCGGCCAGCACCACCTTTCGGCCCTCGCGGGCGTGCAGGGCCGCGAGCTTGCCGATGGTGGTGGTCTTGCCCACGCCGTTGACGCCCACCACCATGACCACCCGGGGGCCCTCGGCCGGCAGGCGCGGCTCGGGCGCGTCCGTGGACAGGATCTCCAGGATCGCGGCCTTCAGGTGGGCCCGGAGGGCCTCGGGGCTGGCCAGTTCCTTGCGGCTCACCCGTTCCCGGATGTCGTCCACCAGGCGCACCGCGGTGTTCACCCCCAGGTCGGCGGTGACCAGGGCCTCCTCGAGTTCGTCCAGGGTGTCGGCGTCGATCTCCTTCTTGCCGAACAGGACCCGGTCCACCTTCTGGGCGAACCCCTGGCGGGTCCTGGACAGCCCCCGGCGTAGCCGGGACAGGAGCCCCCGACCGTCGGCGCCGGTCTGCTCTCCCGGCGGCTCCGGCGCCTCCCCGGCCTCTCCCTCGCCGCCCGGCTCGAGCAGGGCCTCGTCACCCGGGGCCGCGGGTTCCGCCCCGGTCCCGGCCGGAGCGGCCGGGAGGGGCGCCTCGGGCGGCAGCTCCGGTTCCCGTTCCTCCCCACTGGGTTCCACGGCCGGCCCCTCTTCGGCCCGATCCGCCCCGTCCTCCCCGCCGGGCTTCCTGCCGAACAGCCGGCCGAGCAGGCCCGGCCGGTCTTCTCCGGTGCCTGGTTCCGGGTCGCCCCCCGCTTCGGGAGCGGCGCCGAGCTCGTACGCTGCCGCGGCCGGCTCGGGCCCGGCACGGGGGGGGAAGACCCCGGGTTCCGGCTCCGGTTCCGGCGCTGGTTCCGGTTCCGGCCCGGCGGGTCCGGAGGGGGGTTCGTCCCCGGCCGCCGCCTCGTCCTCCCGCCGGCCGAACCACCGGCGAAGCCCCCGTTTTTTCGGGGGCCTGGT